>JABMQY010000069.1 GCA_013202975.1 Candidatus Saganbacteria bacterium | reverse complement strand
AACTCGCTGACCGGACTGGCCATGGGCGGCGTAAAAGGCGGCTGCGATTTTGATCATAAAGGAAAATCTGACAACGAGGTCATGATCTTCTGCAAGAGCTTTATGCAGGAGCTGGCGCGCCACATCGGACCGGACACAGACGTCCCTGCCGGAGATATCGGCGTAGGCGGACGCGAGATCGGCTACATGTACGGAATGTACAGAAAGATCCGCAACGAATTTACCGGAGTACTAACTGGTAAAGGACTAGACTGGGGCGGAAGCCTGGTTCGAACAGAGGCAACCGGATACGGCCTGGTTTATTTCTTACTGCAAATGTTAAAAGATGCAGGCAAAGATATTAAAGGATCAACCGTTGTCAGCTCTGGATCAGGAAATGTTTCGATCTACGCAGCTCAAAAGTGTCAGCAATTAGGAGCCAAGGTTATTGCTATGTCTGACTCTGGCGGATACATTGTTGATAATGCCGGAATCGATCTTAAGATCGTTAAACAATTGAAAGAGGTCGACAGAAAGAGAATCAAAGAGTACATAAAACACCGACCTGATGCAAAGTATGTTGAAGGATGCAGCGGCATCTGGAACGTAAAGTGCGATATCGCACTTCCAAATGCTACCCAGAACGAGATCAACAAGAAGTCTGCTGAGACTTTAGTTGAAAATGGTGTTTGGGCAGTTGCAGAAGGGGCTAACATGCCTTCAACGCCAGAAGCAATCAAGGTATTCCTAAAGAACAAAGTTTCTTTTGGACCTGCTAAGGCTGCTAATGCCGGCGGCGTTGCTGTTTCCGGACTGGAAATGGCACAAAACAGCCAAAGACTTTCCTGGTCATTTGAAAAGACCGACAAGTATTTGGACGAGGGAATCATGCAGCATATTTACCGATCTGCCAAGAAAGCGGCAGAAGAGTACGGTCAGCCCGGCAACCTGGTAGTTGGGGCAAACATTGCCGGATTTGAAAAGGTAGCACGCGCAATGTACGCGCAGGGGATAATTTAGTCAGGAAAGGTTACGGATTTTACGGAAGGCCAGGATAATATCCTGGCCTTCTTTTTTAGAGGATTTAAAAAAGCCTGCCCCTAAAAAGGATTTCGAGGAAGAGCCTTTGCATATTCTCTCATAATCTCAACCTTCTCGGGATCAATCAACATCGGTAAACCGACCACAGCCTGCTGACGCCTCACTAATCTTTCAATTTTCGATCGATTATTCAGCAAGGCTTGGTATGATTCTTTTGGGCAGGCTTCTCCTCTCAGAAATATCTTATATTCTCTATCCTCAGTACATACTCCCCTTCCCAACACCAACTTCAGGAAAAACGTTTCAGGCCTAAAACGCACACTCCCGATTGACAGATTAGATTCTCCATCGTGCAGCCTAAGAATAAATTTCTCCAGTTCACTTAGCTCATAACAATCGATCCCGAACTTTGAGAGCCAGCCAAGAATACGCAAGGATGAGGCTGAATAGCTCAGTGTCCTGGTTGTTTCAATCGACTCAAATTCTGCTTCATGCTCAAAAAACGACCTAAAAATAATATTTCCCAAAACCTCGGCAATCCCGGTGCCATAATAATCAGGATGAACCAGGGAAATAACATCAATTTTTGGTTTTCCATACAAACTAATATCCCATGCAACCCGTCCAACAGGGCCACCCCCTATCTGTCTTAACTGAATTTGCTTAACATAACAATTTGACATAGTATAATGATCCAAATCAAGATCGAAGGTTAATGGATTGCTTTTTTCAATAATAACTCTGGGAGTTTCGGCTTTTGCAGAATTCTCAAAACGATAGGACGACCCGATGACTTTACCGGGAACCGGCTGAGACCACTTTCTTATTCCATCAAGTTTAATAAGCATAATTCTATGCTTTTATATCGTCTGGATATTATGTGAATTTCACACTATCTTAGAGTACTGAATAAACAGAAAAATCACCCGCGCAGAGTAATCCCATACTCATATATAGTTATATTGCGATGCAAATAGGTAAAAGTAGAAGAAAGATCAGAAACCTTTCTGTCAAAAGGGATTCGGACATGATGACCCTGAGGTCTTATTGCTGTAAGAACTTTATCATAAACCTTCATTTTTTCTGTTCGCAAATGCAATGATCCTGCCTCGCTTCTCATTCTTAACCATAAGATCATTTCATCTATAAAATTTCTAGCGGGTAAAGGCATAATCATAAATGTTTTAGTCGCACAACCTGATAAATATTTAAATCTTTCATCCCATTGCCCTAAAACATCCTTATAATCAGCTCGAAGATAATAGTATTTCTCCGCATCTAAAAAATTACTAACCGAAGCCTCATCATTACCGACTTGTACATTGAAATCTAACCTATCTACACCAACAACCCATTGCTCACCAAACATAGAAAGACTTCGCGCCAAACCACCATCACCACACCCCAACTCAACCTCTATCTCCCCACCTTCAGAAATATGGTTTTTTAGGCGTTCGCCACGAGAATCATTGATCTGCCGAAAACTTGCAGAATGAGGATTTATCGCACCTGTTCTTAATGTAGGCATTATACTTATATATCGCCTAAAATTAGAATAAATTTCAGTCGTATTATATAACAGTATTAATAATTTGATCAGGAACATCAACTGGGTCTGGAACAATATCATAAGCCTGACGAATATGATCCTTAGCATCATTTACTCTGTGAGCATAAGGAGAATTATAATGTAATTCAACTAATGGCTCACCCTTTCTAACCCGATCACCAATAAACTTTCTAACCTCAAGCCCAGCTGCAAAATCAAGTTTTGCCCCCGCAACTTCGCGTCCACCACCTAAGACCAAAGATGCCATTCCGATATTTTCTGCTTCTGCAGCATTAACAAAACCACTCTTGGAAGCTGGTATAACAAGTTTATGCTCTGCATGTGGGAGTAATGAAAAATCATCACCTATTCTAGGATCTCCACCCTGCGCTTCAACCATTTGTAGGAATTTTTTCTTTGCAGGCCTTGTTGGATCATTAAGTTTCGCTTTTACCATCACAAGAGCTTGCTTCATATCCGCTGCTCTTCCGGCATGAATCAGAACCTGCGCAGTTAATTCAATTGCAACCTCAATAAATCTTTCAAATCCTTCTGTCTCACCATTTAGAATTCGCAAGGTCTGTTCAATCTCAAGCGCATTTCCAACCCAAGGAGCCAATGGCTGATCCATTCTACTCAAAACATAAGAAGCCTTCATCCCTCTAAGTAGTGCAATATTCTTCATTGACTCGGCCAATTTTTTCGCTTTTTCTATGACCTTCATAAAGGCACCGGTTCCACAAGTTACATTCAAGGCTAATCCTTCTGCATCTTCTGCTAATTTTTTACTCATAATACTTGAAGAAATCAAAGGAATACTATCAACGGTTTCAGTTACATCTCGCAGAGCATATAATTTTCTATCCGCAGGAGCAACATCTTTTGTCTGACTAAAGATAGCCAAACCTATATCATTTAATTGATCAATAACCTGATCTTGAGTAAGATTAACATTAAGATGTGGACGCCCCCCTATACCCGGAATTGCTTCTAACTTATCTAACGTTCCACCAGTATGCCCAAGCCCTCTACCCGACATCATAGGAGGAGCAATCTCAAAGAGAGAAAGAAGTGAAGCAATAAGATAACTTGTTCCATCGCTTACTCCACCACAACTATGCTTATCTCCTAAAAACCATTTAACTGCCGCCAAATCCAACACATCCCCTGAGTAGGTCATTTGTTCTGTTAAAAAAGTTGTCTCTTGATCGCTCATACCCATACATCTTATTGCCATAAGAATAGCTGCTGCTTCACTTTCTGAAATAGATTCATCAACCACTCCAGCTACAAAATAACTTATTTGTTCTTCGCTTAATTCTCTTCCAGCCATTTTATCAGCCATTACGCCAGAGCTACTAACCCCACCAAACACAAACTGTTCCCCCTCCCAAACTACACTGCTAAAAAGATCGAAACCACTACTATCATAGGACCCTATTATTTTTTTGGAAATCGCAGGCTCTTGACCCGCCATTCCCATACATCGGGCTGCAACAAGATAAGCCGCTGCCTGGTAATCAGGAATACTGTTATCAAGACATCCACTTAGTAAAAAATCGAGGTGGGGCTGTGTTAAAGCTTCTCCATTTTTCTTTGCCCCTAGAATTCCCCTAACAGATACCGGCCGGGACGTTACTGGTAAGCCAACTGTATTTAATGCCATTTTATTTCCTCCTTTCCTTACTCTTCTTCTTTCTCTTGTCTTTTTCGGTTAGTTTTTTAGAAAATTTCACGTTATTTATAAAAAAAGCATGGGGGATTTTTCGGTCAGTTTTGAGCCACTTCTCGAGGACAAATATCAATGATCCATTGAGTAATAAGTTCTTTAATCGCCGCACGCAGATTTCATCGCAGATTTTGATAATCGCTGATCTCGCAGGATAAATCCACGTCGCGGATAGAACTCCGATCAACACGGATTACTCAGATATTATATCTGCTTTATCTGGGTAAATCTGTGATAGATCTGCTATTGTTTTATCCAGGTATGAACCGTATGGTTCATACCGAGTGAGATCTTGCGAGTATCATTATCCAGCGATAGGATCAGCGAAACAGCGATTAAAGAATCATTCTTTACAGAGCTTCCAAATACTTATCAATCTCCCACGGCGTAACCTGCATCCTGTACTCATCAAATTCCGCAATCTTGGTATTATAAAATTGCTCAAAAGTGTGTTTGCCTAATGCCGCCTGAATAACTTCATCCTCTGCAAGTTCTTCAATAGACCGCTTAATTGAAAATGGCAGCATATCAATATTACGCTCTTTTAATTGATCAGAATCAAGCTTATAAACATCTTCCTCAACCGGCTTTGGCGGCTTTAAACCTTTTTTGATCCCATCAAGACCGGTCGATAACATCGCAGCAAAAGCAAGATATGGATTACAAGACGGATCAGGGCAGCGCAATTCTAAGCGGGTTGACTGCTCACGACCTGGAGAATATCTTGGGATCCTAATTAATGATGATCGGTTAATCTGAGCCCAGCAAATATATACTGGCGCTTCATAACCAGAGACCAAACGCTTATATGAGTTAACAGTTGGAGCAACAATCGCAGTTAAAGCCTTAGCATGTTTCAATTGCCCGGCTAAATAACTATAAGCAGTTTCAGAAAGTTTATATTTATCCTTTGGATCAAAGAATGCATTCTTCCCCTTCTTATTAAAAAGAGATTGATGAACATGCATTCCGTTTCCAGCCTCTCCAAACAAGGGTTTTGGCATAAAGGAGGCATACAATCCGTGTTGAGCAGCAATGGATTTAATTACATATTTTAATGTAATTGTGTTATCGGCAGAAGAGAGGGCATTAGAATAACGCACATCAATTTCGTGCTGCCCCGGACCGACCTCGTGATGAGACATATCGGAGATCATCCCCATACCCTCTAGTGCAAAAATAATATCTTCACGCACCTCTGAGGCTAAATCACGGGCAGGGTAATCAAAATATCCGCCTACATCGTGAGGAACAGTTGTAATCTTTCCTTCATCGCGTTTTAAGAGATAAAACTCAACCTCAGGCCCGGTATTAAACTCATACCCCATCTTGCCGGCTTCTGATAGGGCTCTTTTTAGGATAGCCCGGGGATCCCCTTCAAAAGGTTTTCCTTCGGGAGTTTGGATGTCACAGATAAAACGGGCCGATTTTCTCCCCTCAACCTTCCACGGAATGACCTGATAGGTTGATGGATCGGGACAAAGGATCATATCTGATTCACAAATCCGCATAAAGCCCTGGATCGATGATCCATCAAACCAGACCCCTTTTTCTAAAACATCCTGTAATCTTTCAACCGGAATAGTTACACATTTCATCATTCCCAAAATATCGGTAAACTGTAACAGCAGAAACTTGATCCCATCAGACTTCGCTCTCTCCAAAACCTCTTTTCCCATTGCATCTAATCCCATTTTAGAATCCCTCCTTTTTAATACTTCTCGATTAAATTTTTTTCCTTGCATTATTTCAATTGATCCCTGTTTTAAAAACCGGTCTCTCCAATAACGGACTGTATCCAATTTGATCCCGTGATCCCGGCTGATCTGTCGAAGCGACACCCCATTATTAATTTGAGCAATCACTTTATCAATTTTCTTTTGATCAGAGTGCAAACCGTACTGATCGGTCAATGCCCGCTCAGAAAATGTTTCGCCGCAACCCTTGCAACGATATCGCCCTCTCTCCCCGCCCCTTGACTTGTAGCTCCCATATTTTACAATGTTATCGGAACCGGAAACCCGATACATTGGACAGCCTGAATTAGGACAAAATAGATTATTATCCATTAAAAGAGATCATAGCAGGATTCAAAATACTTGTCAACACTATATTGGGTCACTGATTTTGGTCGGTTTTAAAATCGGGTGAAATTTTTTGGGCGGGCGTACGATAAATATATAGGAGAACAAAAGAAAGATGGTCAGAATTGGAAAAATAACAAGACCTACAATATTTAGAGGACGGCCTGTTATAAGGCGGACGCCTAAACCACCAACTCTTCCTAAACCAAACGCTTTTAACATTACTGCACAGTTTTTAGCCCCATCACAACTTTCCCCTCCGGCTCCACCCATTATCAGTCTCATAACGGATAACCTGTTTAATCTGAATAAAATATTATTAAATGATGGTTTGAAGAAAGAAGAAAAGATTATTAAGTTATTAGATACTCCTGATAAAAAAGAGTTCAATCCGTTCTTACCATCTTCTCTTCCAGACCCGGTTTTCGTTGCAGACCCGCTAGAAGAGTTAAGAAGCAACGGAACACTCCCAACCGTAATGTCGCTTCCCACAACAGAGCTTTCTGCCAATCTTATCCTGGCAATAGTACAACAACAAATGGAAGATAAACCCTTCATACTACCAACCCCTCCACCTGCCCCAGCACAAGCTAAAGGCAAGACTAGATCACTTGAGGTTAAATCAGTAAGCTCCCTCTCACCTGCAATAAGGGATAGATTCCTAAATACTATCGGCTTTTCTATTTCAAACAAATTCGGCTTTATGCCAAAAGATATTATGTGGGATAACAAGGCTCTGCAAGCTATCTTGGCCTCACCTAAATTCCTAGATGAAGTCGAAGACGATTTTGAAGCCGGAATGAGAGTACTTCCAAAATCTGTAATTGCAGTACCCGACCAAAAGACCGGTTTATTCTTCTTTTTAGCAAGACAAGACAATAAAACAATCGCCAGAAAGATGCTGGCGGAGAATTAATAATGACAAAAATTTCTGGGATTGGACCAAATAGACCATCAATAAGAGTAACAGGCAATCCAAAAACCGCAAGGGGGCTACTACTTAACTTCAGAGAGGCTTTTAAAGATCTCTTGTTAATAAGAGCAGGGGATGAAATAACTAATCTGATGAATTCAAGGGACTTAGCCCTTGACCAAAAAAAGATGTCAACTTTGGCGGAGTTAACTCGACGGCTCAGTAAACTCCCAGCCCCACTTGACGCAGACATTGATGATTTTCAGCGTGTGAGAATCGTATCCCTTTTTAGGGAACTTTATCCTATTCTCCGGATCCAACCGGTCGTTATAAACCAGAGGCTCTTCATAGCAGCTGAAAGTGATATCAGTCGATTAGAAAACAACATTAGACTTGGAAGATTTCGTGGCCGTGGGTGGATCCAATCCGGAATGTTATCTTTTACTTCTGAAGGTAGTGAGCTAGTAGAAACAGAAACCATATCAGCCCCAACACCCCAAACCCTCACAAAAACAAAAGAAAGAGATCTGCTTATTGGATTCCAACAAAGATTTCAGGGAATAATACTGCGAGGATTGGGTGAAAAATTAGATGAAATGATTGGATCAGATGAATTATATCTTACCCCACTCGGAATAAGAGTATTTAATGAGTTTTGTTCCCTCTTAGAACAGCTTCCTGCAAAGTTTAATTTATATGACAGAGAATATCAGGAATTACAAATAAGAACCCCATCATTATTAGAGGAAATCTCAAAATGGACCGATACTCTCAAGCCATTTATCGACATTAACGTTGTTTATATTAATGATGATCTTGGCCTAGCCAACGAAGAGGACTTTGGTGAAATTTCTGCTCTTAGGGCGGCAGGCGGAAATAGAAATCCCAGTTATGGAATAAACTTTTACACATTATTCTCTCTTGGACCAAAAAAATATCCGGGATTTGCAGAACCCAAAACAGAAGTCTCCCAAGAAATAAAAGCAACCTCTTTAAATGAACTAAAAGATAAAGGACTTAGGAATAGATATTTTTCTGCCATAGCAGCCGCAGCAGAAAAGGAATTAGGTATTCTTCCGGTCGACATCTTATGGGATAAAACGGCAAAACTAGCCATCCTGGCTTCACCCAATTTTCTTGAAAAACTCAAAGTTGAAGGCTTTAGTGCCACGATAGACCTGCTTCAATCCGGAATAGTATTCACTCTAGGCGCAAATAGAACCCTGCAACTCTATTCTACTGAGGATTAAAAGAGTTTGCTCCAAACTGTTTTTGAATATTTCTTAAATTCTTTTAGATCCTTGCCTTTCAAAGGTTTTTTTACCGGCTGGCTAAATCTTAGAGGATTCAAAACAGCATTATTCAGACGGACCTCATAATGACAGTGTGGACCAGTAGAGCGGCCGGTACTTCCCACCCCGGCAATAACCTCCCCCTGAGAAACCCTCTGTCCGACCCTTACATATATCTTTGTGCAGTGGCCATAACGGGTCTTATAACCATTAGTATGGCGAACCTCAACCATCCTCCCATAAGCACCCCTCCACCCGGAATAAGTCACACTCCCTTTTGAAGTTGCAACGATCGGAGCGCCGTAATAAGCAGCAAAATCAACCCCGCGATGGCCGCTATGGCGGGAGGTAAAGGGATCTCTCCTTCTCCCAAAATACGAAGTAATTCTACCGGTAAACTTTAGCGGGGATTTTAAAAACATCTTGGCCACCGGATTTCCTTTTAGGGAATAATATCCCTTCTTAGCAGGAAAATAAACCGCCTTATATGTTTTTGTCCCGCCATATTGGGCAGCCTGTATCCTACCGTATTTTACAAACTTTCCGTCAGGCAAATAGTATTTTTCAAAATATATCCTGATAGTATCCCCCACTCTGGGGTCAAGATTGAAATCAACGTCCCAGGCAAAGATATCGACAACACTAAAAACTAAAGCATCCGTTTCTCCCCTCTTATTTATCGCATTAAACAAAGACGACTCGATTGTGAAAGTTTTCACAATCGTCTCCTTTTTCAATTCAATCCCCGGCTTAAAAGCCCGCAACCTGCCCTCCTCATCCCTCACCACATAATACTGGTCGATCGGACTCTTTTCGTAAATAAACTTTTGGACCAGACCATCCTTTACAAATATCTGATAGCGGTCCTCAATTTGCAGCTTGGTAAAATCAAGGATCCCGTTTAGGGAATTAAGTATCTCATTTGCCTGCTTTCGCTCTAGGCCTGTTTCGATTATTGATGAAAAAAGATCCTGGCCCGATTTTATCTTTCCTTCCAGTCGCTCAATCCCGGAATATCTCTGCCAGTCTATGTACCAACGATAAGCTCTTTGAGCGGCAAAGAGAGCCAGTGCGATAACAACAAAAAGAATAATAAAGGAGATTACTCGGCGCTTAATAAAGAGAGGGTTATTACTTACCTTCATTGCCCTTATACAAATACTTCATCAGCAGCAAAAGGATCACGGTAGCACAGGTGAAGGCATTTGCAATA
This sequence comes from Candidatus Saganbacteria bacterium, assembly GCA_013202975.1. Classification (GTDB taxonomy): domain Bacteria; phylum Margulisbacteria; class WOR-1; order XYC2-FULL-46-14; family XYC2-FULL-46-14; genus JABMQY01. The sequence continues at coordinate 25,638 of JABMQY010000069.1, read as the reverse complement.
ATCACAATCAAATCACCTATAAAAAAACCGTAGATGGTCCAGCAGGCGGTACCGGCAATAATAACAATCAGCATCACAGTAGAAACATCATCTAATTTTTTAGTTTTGAATCCCCGTATTATTTGCGGCAGGAATCCGGTGGAGGTTAGTGTTGCGGCGATTAGTCCGAATATTTTCATATTTTATTATAACACGCCATGTTATTATAGAAACATGGACTTCATACTAGCCTCCCAATCACCACGCAGGAAAGAACTACTTAAAAAAGTGGTTTCTGAGTTTCTGATTTGCCCCAGTTCTGTTGATGAAACAAAAATAGATAAAACCGACCCGGTTGAGTTTGCAGTTGAAGCAGCAATCGCCAAAGCAAAAGATGTAGCAGAAAAACACCCCTCTTCTATAATATTAGGTGCGGACACAGTTGTTTCGGTAGACAGAAGAATCCTCGGGAAACCAAAAGATATCGATGACGCCCGCAAAACATTAAAATTACTCTCCGGAGCAAAACACAAGGTCATCACCGGAATCGCACTATACAAAAAAGATCAAGACAAACTAATGTCTGATTATGAAATAACCTATACCGAATTCAACAATCTAAGCGATAAAGATATTGAAGAATACCTGGCAACCGGAGATTATGCCGACAAAGCCGGATCATACGCAATTCAAGAAACCGGGGATAAATTTGTAAAGAGAATTGACGGCTGCTACGACAATGTGGTCGGCCTGCCGGTTACAAGACTCAGGAAACTACTAAACAAATTCAACCGGCCCGAATTATCCGTGGTAATCAGCGGCGTTGCCCTGCCAAATAACTATGGGGTGGCAAAAGCAGACGGAAAGACTTATTTTGTTCCAGGATCCCAAGTAGGGTCATCCGTGGTTATCCGTGAGGCAAAAAGAAAAAAAGGGGTACAGTTTGCTGATTTAGTTAAAGTAGAAAAAGAGTCCCCCTTTGCCGAAAAACCTCAATGCCCCCACTTTGGCACCTGCGGCGGTTGTATTTTTCAGAATATAAAATACGAGAAACAATTGGAATTAAAAGAAAAGTATCTTAAGCATACGCTAAAAACTATCGGCAAAATAGAACCCGACTATCCCCTATCCCCTATAACCTATCCCCTAAATTATTATTACAGAAACAAAATGGAATTCGCCTTCGGCGAAAAAGATGGCAAGATAATTCTTGGCCTCCGAGAACGATCCCATCCGCTCAAAAAATATAATCGCCGGGCAGTAGAACTAAAGCAGTGTGAAATATTCAGCCCGATAGTTAAAAAGATATTCCCAATCTTTCTAGATTTTGCAAACAAACATAATCTTTCGGTCTTCAGCACCACAACCCATAAGGGAATTTTGAGACACCTGATCATCCGAGAAGGGAAAAACACCGGAGAAGTGATGTTGATCTTGGTAACAACAAAAAACAAACTTCCTGACCTGCAAGAGCTAAAGCTTCCGCCGGAAGTAAAAAGCTTTTACTGGGTTAGAAACAATCAAATCTCCGACGTTGTGCGATTTGAAGAGATGGAACTTATATCAGGCGAAAAACATATCACAGATTCAATCGGAGAAAAAAAATATAACACTTACCCGCAAACCTTCTTTCAACCAAACACAAAGTGCGCTGAGCTTCTATATAATAAGATAAAAGAATTTGCCGGTCTGACCGGACAAGAAAAAATCCTGGGCCTCTACTGCGGCGCCGGATCGATTGAAATCTTTCTTGCAGATTTGGCAAAAGAAGTTGTCGGCATAGATTCGGTTCATGAGAATATCAAAACCGCCAAAGAAAATGCAAAGCTAAACAATCTAACAAATTGCGCTTTTTTTGAGGGTGATGTGGAAAAAGTCTTAAAAGAAAAGGTATTTTCTGCCGATATTTTAATTATTGATCCACCCCGCGGCGGGATCAGCAACAAAGCCATGCAGCTCATTCTGGGACTAAAGATTCCAAAAATGATCTATGTATCCTGCAACCCGGCTACCCTTGCTCGAGACTTAGCAACCCTGCAAGAGAACAGATATGCAATTAAAGAGATCGCCGCACTAGACATGTTCCCTCACACTGCACACCTTGAGACAGTGGTAGTATTAAGTAATTCCCCCTATCCCCTAAAAATAACCTGAAATTTTACATTTATATTAAAGAAAGATACCATATAAACATGACCAGAATAATAAAAAACCTATTACAACTTAGGTGGCATAAAATAAAAATCAGAGAAAAAGCTATCTTAAGCAGAAGAGGAATCATAGCCCAGGATCTCTGGACCAAGGATCAGGTTTTCGAGTCATCGCTTTCCCCAAACAGCAACGATATGCTCGATAAGGTTGCGATGGCGGCGGGCTCAAATTCCCGCTTTCTTGAATATGGCTCCGGCACCGCCGCGGTTTCCCTGCTTGCCAGAAAACACTTTGACTCGGTCACCGCAGTTGAACCAAACCCGCGGCTAAACGCTGCAGCCGGAGAACTTCAACAGGAACATCTGGATGATGGCTTCCCGGTTGCCGATATTTCTATTATCAATTCAAAAATACAAAACTTTAACCCGAACAGGCGTTTTGATGTAATCTATATTTGGGCTCCAACCGGGATGGGAAGACAACAAGAACAAATTCATATCTGGAGATTGTTGAAGCCGGGCGGGTTTTTAATTCAGACAATTGAATACGGCGGATATCCCCCGTTTACTCCCTGGAATACCAGCGGAATGTCTTACGAGATCGTACCGGGCGACAGAATGCCTTACGGCTTTAGCGCACCCAACCTGTTTGAAATGCGTTTTAATGAAGTACATCTTCCCTCACTGGGAAACGGACCCAGCTTTATTGTATTACAAAAAAGTAAAAATATTCTGCAAGGGTATTCTTGGCTCGCTGGCTTAAGAAGTTTAAGGAGAAACCCGGCAGAGATAGAAGGGATTGCAACTTCGGTTTTGGAGGCTTTAAACAGCAGCTCTAAAAAAGTAAAAATCAAGGGAATCGGGGACCTTTTTGAAATCAACCCTCTTGACCGCTTAATAATAAGAAAAGCAAAAGCTAGTTTTGATCTTAATAAAAACCAGGTTTTGAGATTACTAGAGATATTTTTCAAAAAAAGACTTGCCCGCTTAGAAGCAAAAGATAGAAGCGGAAGAAGTTTCTCTCTTGAATTAAATATTAAGAAGAAAATTGACGAGGAATCCCCAATCAGCCCAAATTTAGATTGGGAATGGTGCGACAGCCCGCTATTGGAAAGTTTTAGATAGATCCCTCTTGACATTTCTTCTGTTTATACTATCCTGTAAGAATCAAAGGAGGGAACATATGCGTATATTGATTAGTTTTATTATCCTTTTTCTCTTTATTATTTCTCCGGTCCTGGCCCTATCAGATGTAGGATTGCTTGATTCGCCAAAAACACTGGGATATATGTTAATGTCCGGAACTACCCTATCATCGGGATTAACCTACAAACAAAATATTAACAAAAAAATGGATCTTGAGGTTCTCTATTCGGCCTATGATAGCTTCTATCTTTTAACCTCAAATATAACTCAGATTGGAATCCATGCAAAATATCGTCTCATTCAATTTGGTCCATTCTACGGAAGCATTATGGCCGGACCAGGGTTATACTATAGCCCAAATATTGGAACATCAATAACAGTTGACTGGGGCGGCGTAATGGCATTAAAACCCAATAATGATTTTGCAGTATCTCTGCCTATTATTGTCTCCTCTTTTAGTGACGGCATGTGGATCAATATGATGCCGGGAGCAAGCTACATACTTCCTTTTGCCAATAATTATGAGCTTTTTGGCGGATATAGAGTAAACGTTCAGATGATCGGCGGCGATGCCACTTCCGGACAGATGACCTCATACATTACACTCGGTCTCCGCGGAAAACTTAATTAGGAGGAATGAAAATGAAAACAAAAATTATACTTAAATTATTATTGATTGCTGTTCTTTTTACAGGTCTTTTCTTGGTAAATAGCTGCGGAAAGCTCTCTGGATTCTTAACCGGCGCAACCACTAATCTCACCAGTAATTCGCTGGCAGCTGCAACTGCACTGCGGGCACAAGGAATAACAATTGCAGGTAGTGTCGAGGGTAACAATTACCTTATAACTCCGACTAAAATTAGCGGAGAGGTAATGTCAATAGTACTGCCAATAGCCGGCCAGGCCGACAATGGAATCACCCCCTTTGGAAATAACCGCCCGGACATCGCCCCTGCAGATTCAGCACTACAATCATTTGATCTCTCGGTAACCACAACCTTGCCCAAAAAGATAATTTCATACAAAACTAACGCCGCCGGAAAGTTTGACGGCGGAAATTGCAATCAGATTATTCTCATGTTTGGTTATTTTGATGTTGAATTCTTGCAGGATACAACTACCAAGAAGATTAGATTCTATTATGGAAATACGGACACTACCGCCACTGGATATACATATATTAGGGGAGATAAGATGATGCATAACCCTTCTGGAACAAGTACAGATGGGTATTATTGGTATGACACTCTTGGCAGCACCTTTTCCCTCACCCGTCCCGCAAGTCCCGCCGTAAATGCATATGTCAGAGACTGGGAAGACGACCCAATAAGACCAGATTCTCACTATTATATGTTAGGAGCACAGCTTAAGGATTGCACTGATTATGATGATGTAACAAAAGATTACATCACTCTAAGTGATAACATTGTTAGAAATTTCAACATGTCTTTTACGGTTGATTTTGACGTTACCAACAGCGTAATTTTTGATAGCTGTTCAAGCGAGGCAGAATTCTTTGCCCTAACCGATGCGCAGTTGATTCAAAAGTTTGATATGAAACAAAACACATCAGGCTGGGGCGATTCTAACCTGGATTGTAGTATCTCATTTGAGACAACGTCTTTGTATTGACATCGCAGATAGTGATCAGTCGCTGATTACGCAGATATTCTATTGTTCTGAAATCACTTTTTGTGTTTTCTAATTGTCTGATAACCACAAAAGATGGTTTCAGCCTCTCTGTATAGTTTCTATGCAAATTGATTCAAAGTATACAGCAAACTATACAGGACATTTTAACTGAAATTTCCTCCTCTTTTTGACGATAACTATATAGGAAGCCATGAACCATTCGGTTCATGGCAGGCATTCCCAAAAGAGGAGGAATATGTCTGTAACTGCATCATTAAAAAAGACTAAAAGCCATTTGGTTGTAAATAGGCTAACCTACAATATTACTCGAGCATATATTCAAGAAGGAAATAGATTAGACAGGGTCTGTAATTGGGCCGGCAAAAAAACTCAAGGCTATCTGCCAAATTATAATTTAGGTGGTTTAAGAAACTTAGTTGCCAGAGTTGAAGATGCCGCAAAAGATCCAAAAGAGCAATGGATAAATCCCGACATTAAACATTTGATTGCCAGAAACTGGCAGCAACAATCAGAGCTTCCTCTTGAGAATATTTTAGATGACTTAAGGCTTGAGGCTATAACCGAAAAACCTATTATTAGCATACTAAAAAAATCTCGCGTTCCACTATTTGCTTCAATTGGCGTAGGTCTTTACTTCGGCAATATAATCACAGAAACACAACCAACCGGAGAATGGCCTTCCGCAACAGAATGGCTCTCAATTGCAGAACTATTTATAGGAAAAACAAAATCGGTTTCAGCAGCTATTACTACAACTATCGCCGGCGGATTAGCGATCGGTCTTATCCCCAGGTTCGAATCTTTTCTTTCAAAGTTCTTTCCTAATGATTATCTTTTCAGCAGTGAAGAAAGAATCGCCAATTCGTCATGTGTTAAAAAATATTACAAATACTTTTTAGCTATTATTGGCTCCCCAACTGTTGAAGAAGGTATTTTTCGCTGGGGAACCCAGGGTTTCCTCTTAAAGATAATAGATCCGATAAGTGCCATTATCCTCCAGGGCGTTATTTTTTCCTTTATGCATCCAAAAAGAAGTCGGCCGGAATTAATCTCATGTTTCACAAGTGGTTTGATTTTGGGATCCGCCTATTACCTTTCCGGATCGCTTGTTATCCCAATATTATTACATGCAGCCATAAATATTCACTGCTTCATCAGATATAATCATAATACAGAATAAAAACTATCTGAGATATCCGACCTGCCTGCCGGTTTACGTGCCGGAGGCATGCAGGCAGGGATGATCACTATCCAGCGATAACTATATTTACCATCTTCTTGGGCACATAGATAATTTTGCGGATTTGTTTTCCGGAGATAAACTTTTGAACCTTTTCTGATTTTTGGGCTAATTCTTTAATCTGATCCTCTTTTGCATCAGCAGAAACAATAATAGCATCCCTTCTCTTTCCGTTCACCGAGACCGGGATTTCGATCTCTGACTCTATTATCATCTTGGGATCGTATTTTGGCCATTCTTGTTTATGAATTGAATCTTTATAACCTAGCTCTTTCCAAAGTTCTTCAGTCGTGAATGGAGCGAAAGGAGAAAGAAGAAGTAGAAACATGTCTAATACCTCGGAGCCTACCTCTACGCGAACGCGATTTAGCTCATTCAATAACTCCATCATCCTCGCGATTGCCGTGTTAAATGAAAATCTTTCTATGTCTTCAGTAACTGCTTTGATGGTTTGATGTAACTTTTTGGTAATTGGAATTTGGAAATTGGAAATTGTTTGGGCGTTGGGCGTTGGACGTTGGACGTTTTCAGAAACAAGGCGCTTTACTCGATTAAGAAAACGATAAGCCCCCTCAATCCCCTTATCAGACCACTCCAATTCCCTCTCGGGCGGAGAAGCAAAAAGAATAAACAACCTAGCGGTGTCTGCTCCATATTTTTTAATAATGTCATCCGGATCAACAACATTTCCTTTTGATTTCGACATCTTGGCCCCATCTTTTATTACCATTCCCTGGGTTAAAAGATTAGTAAAGGGCTCGTCACAGGAAACTAGGTCAAGATCATGTAAAACCTTTGTAAAGAAGCGGGAATAAAGCAGGTGCAAAATAGCGTGCTCAACCCCTCCAATATACTGGTCAACCGGCATATATTTATCTGCATTCTCTTTAGAAAAAGCCTGTTTTGAATTCTTTGGATCGCAATAGCGCAGATAATACCAGGATGAACAGATAAAGGTATCCATTGTATCGGTCTCTCTTCTTGCCGCAGCTCCACAATTTGGACACTTAACATTACTAAATGATTTTGAAGAAGCAAGCGGCGACGTCCCCTCTCCGGTAAATTTAATATCTCGGGGAAGTATTACAGGCAGATCTTTATCGGCAACAGGAACAGTGCCACAATTATCACAATATATAATAGGAATAGGAGCTCCCCAGTATCTTTGACGGGAAATTAACCAATCACGCAATCTAAAGTGGGTCTGCCACTCTCCTACCCCTTTTTCTACCAGCCAATCACCTATCTTTTTCAAACCCTCAGAACTTGGCAAACCATCAAATTGTGCGGAGTTAACCATTGTTCCTTCGTCGACGAAAGCCTCTTTCATTTCGGAAACTGGAAAATGGGAACTGGAAAATGGTTTAATAACCAATTTTATGGGCAAATTATTCTTCTTGGCAAATTCAAAGTCCCTCTGATCATGAGCCGGAACAGCCATTACAGCACCAGTTCCGTACTCCATCAAAACATAATCAGAGACCCAGATCGGAATCTCTTCGTTATTCGCCGGATTAATTGCGTATTTACCGGTAAATCCCGAGGTCTTCCCCTCAGCCAAGGGATGTTCCGGCGCCAAGACCATGTATGTCACACCAAACAACGTATCCGGTCGTGTGGTGTAGACCGAAAGCCGTGAGCTGTGAGCCGTAAGCCGAAAGCTGATCCTAACTCCCCTCGACTTCCCAATCCAATTCCTCTGCATGCTCTTAACATTCTCCGGCCAGCCGGACAACTTATCGATATCTTTGAGCAGACGGTCGGCATAGTCGGTGATCTTCAAAAACCACTGCTCTAGCTTTTTTTCTTCGACTAGGGAATCACAACGCCAGCACTTATCCTCTTTTACCTGTTCGTTGGCCAATACAGTTGCACACTTTGGGCAGAAATTGACTGAGGCTGCTTTTTTGTAGGCTAATCCTTTATTATAGAATTGAAGAAAAAGCCACTGTGTCCACTTATAATAATCTTCCTTGCAGGTAGTGACTTCACGATCCCAGTCGTAGGAAATACCAAGCGATTTAATCTGCCTGGTCATTCTCTCAATACATTTTTGGGTCCATTCTGCTGGATGAGATTTGTGTTTTATCGCAGCGTTTTCTGCCGGAAGGCCAAAGGAGTCCCAACCAATTGGGTGCAAAACTTCGAACCCCTGCATCCTCTTATAGCGGGCAAGTACATCGCCTATTGCATAGTTGCGAACATGACCCATGTGGAGATTACCTGAAGGGTATGGGAACATTACTAAGTCGTAATACTTTGGAGAAGAACTCATCTATCGGCGTTTTCCCGGCTTCCTCGGGGTCTTCCTCATATCCCCAGATTCACTGGAATCTTTCTCGCCGCGCACATATTTGTCATCTTCTTTGGTCTTAGTTTTTTCTTTCTCTTTTTTCTTTATATTGGCCTTACCGATTTTTTTAAAAACGATCTTATCACTAACAACCGTCGCACCAACCTTATCTCCAGCAGCAAACTTGCCGGCAATAATATCGTTAGATAAGGGATTCTCAATCAAACGCTGGACCGCGCGGCGCAGCGGCCGGGCGCCAAACTTCGGATCATGCCCCTCTACTGCAATCTTTGCTTCTACCGCATCATTTATCTCAAGCTGCATCTCCTGGTTTTCTATATTCTTTTGAACATCTAATACCATTATCGTAACAATCTTCTTTAAGTCTTCGTCCGTTAACTCATGGAAAACAATAATTTCATCGATACGATTCAGGAACTCGGGGCGGAAACCACGCTTCATTTCATCAAGAACGGTCTGTTTCATCTTTTCATAAGTATGTTCGCGGTTCTCAGACGACATAAATCCAATCGGTCCTTGTTGAACAATCATCTTTTGCCCAATGTTGGAAGTCATAATGATTACACAATTCTTGAAATCAACCGTTCGCCCTTTTGTATCTGTTACCCTTCCATCTTCCAATACTTGCAAGAGAACATTAAAGACATCAGGGTGCGCCTTTTCAATCTCATCAAATAAAATTACAGAATACGGTTTTCTGCGAACTGCCTCGGTCAGCTTGCCGCCTTCTTCATAACCGACGTATCCGGGAGGTGCACCGATTAAACGGGAGACAGAATGCTTTTCCATAAACTCGGACATATCGATGCGGATCATGGCTTCAATTGTCCCAAACATGAATTCGGCCAGACGGCGGGCAACCTCGGTTTTTCCAACCCCGGTCGGTCCGGCAAAAATAAACGATCCGATCGGCCGCTGAGGAGGCTTAAGCCCAGCCCGTCCCCGGCGGATTGCCTGAGAGATCGCAACTAATGCCTCTTCCTGACCAATTACCCTCTCTTTCAACTTTTCTTCCATGTTGGTAAGTTTTTCTGACTCTGCCTTGGTTAATTTTATAACCGGTATACCGGTCCAGTCAGAAACAACCTCTGCAACATCTTCTTCTGTGATCGAAACCGTTTCCTGATGGTGGCTCCTCCATTTCTTTTCCAAATCTTTTATCTTTCTGTCAACCTCATTGATCCGGTCGCGCAGAGATGCCGCTTTTTCATATTTTTGGGTACTAAGGGCCTCTTCTTTTTCCTTCTTAACTTCTTCAAGTTCTTTCTTGGCCGCACGAAGCTCGGTTGAGGTATCGACTTTTTTAAGACGAACCTTTGCCGCTGCCTCGTCCATAACATCAATCGCCTTATCAGGCAGGAAACGGTCAGAAATATAGCGGTCGGACAAAGAGACTGCAGCTTCAATTGCATCATCCGGAATACTTATATGATGGAATTCTTCATATTTCCCGCGGATACCTTTTAATATATCCACGGCAAATTCAGGGGTGGGCTCATTTACCATGACAGGCTGAAAACGGCGCTCAAGGGCCGGATCTTTTTCAATGTTTTTTCGATACTCGTCAACTGTGGTAGCGCCGATTACCTGAAGTTCTCCCCGGGCTAACGGGGGCTTTAGCATATTAGCAGCATCAATCGCTCCCTCTGCCCCTCCGGCTCCGACCAAAGTATGCAATTCGTCGATAAACAAAATTATCTGGCGTTTCTTGGCCAAGATCTCATCTATTAATTTTTTTACCCTTGCCTCAAACTCGCCGCGGTACTTTGTACCCGCAACCATGCCGCCCAGATCGAGAGAAATTATCTTTTTATCTTTTAAAATATCCGGAACCTCGCCGGCAATAATCCGGTTAGCCAGTCCTTCTACAATTGCAGTCTTTCCTACCCCCGGATCTCCCATTAAAACAGGATTATTCTTAGTGCGGCGGGATAATATTCGAATCACCCGCGCAATTTCTTTTTCACGGTTTACAACCGGATCCAGATTTCCCTGACGGGCATCTTCGGTCAAATCTCTGCCGTATGTATTTAAGGCCTGTTTCTTGGGCGGAGCTTTGGTTTGAGTAAAAGGCATTCCGAAAAATCCGCCGCCGCCGGCAGGCCCCATCTCCTCTCCCCCAAAACCGCCAAATTCTTCCGAAGGGCCATTGTCAAATGACTCAGGCCCCATTAAACCCTTTGTTTCTCCCTCTTGCAATTGATGCATTAATTCATTAACTACTTTATCAAAGTCTACTTTCCTTTTATGCAGTGCCTGGGCTGCAATCGAATTGCCCTCTCTGATCAGTCCCAGCAGAATATGCTCTGCCTCAACCAACGGTGCCCCCAGCTCTTTTGCAACGTTATAGGCCAACTCCAATACTTTTTTTGAACGAGGGGAAAGAGTAATTTCGCGTGATGCTTTTTCTCCCCGTCCGATCAAAGATTCAATCTCTGAAAAAATATCAACCATATCAATTTTTAGGGCTTCCAAAATTTTATAGACAACCCCTTCTTCCTTTACCAATCCTAAAAGAATATGTTCCGGTGTCAGGTGATCGTGAGATAACCTGGTTGCCTCTTCTTTTCCCAAATGTATTACTTTTTGGGCCGACTCGCCAAAATAATCATAGATCCGGTCTGCCGGACGGCGCTTGAACATAGAAGCAAAAATATCGGGGATTTCGAAGAAGCCCGGGAATCCGAATTCTTCAGGCATAAATCCGAGTTTTTCTGCGCAGTCAGTACAGAGATGCTTCACCTGCTTTTTATTGTTTACTACCTTGGTAACATGAACCGTAGCCGGATTAACATGACAACTCTCACACATCATTACCATGTGATAAATATCCTCCTAAGAAAAATGATCCTGAACATATTATAGTGGTTTTAAGGGATATCGACAAGCGTCTTTCTTTAATATTCTTGCTTTACTTCTCACAGCATCGTTGCTATAATTTCTCATTATGGAAAATATTGCAGTTATAACTTTGTGGACTATCTTACTCCTCTCCGGCATTGTCTGTATTATTGCCGGGTTGTTTTTGCTCTTTGCCCTAAAGTCGTTTTCTGATTTTGACAACAACTTCACCCAGAAATATTTCACCCCTCCTTCGGACTCCGGCTCAAAATATTACACTTTTGCCCATAACATTATTTTTACACGCGGACATATAGCAGGGATAGGTTTTCTTGCTCTGGGGATATATTTTCTATATTATTTTGTCAGCCTGATTATCGCTTAAAACCCAACCCGAATCACATTATCAACTTTTTGGACAACCGAAAGTTTTTTGATTTTGGAAAGTGCCCGGTTAAAGTTTTTTTCAACCACATCATGCAGAATAATTATCAGAGGGACAGTATTGCCGCGGACCTCTTTTTGAAAAACAGTCTGGATACTTACATTCTCCTGTCCAAAAACATCAGAAATTTTTGCCAGGACACCGGACTTATCAGGAACTGTAAGGTGAACATAGTACCGGCTCTTAATATTTCCCATATCCTTAATTTTTGCGCGTGTTAGAACTTTATTTGGAGCCTCTCTCTTTTGAGTTAAAATAATATCATTTACCACTGCAGACGAAGTAGGACTCCCTCCTGCCCCCTGACCATAAAACATAAGATCCCCTACTGCATCACCTTTTATATACATGGCATTCATAGGTCCGGAGACAGAAGCCAATGGATGTTCTTTTGGAAGCATAATTGGATATACATGAACCTCCAGCTCCCCATTATCATGCTTCGCAACTGCTAAAAGTTTAATAGCATAACCAATGCCGTCAGCATAAGAAATATCATCCTGGGTTATTTTTGTAATGCCTTCAAAGTAAACATCCTTAAAATTAACATGAACACCAAAGGCCATTAGTGCCAAAAGGACAGCTTTATATGCCGCATCATAACCTTCCACATCATTTTTTGGATTAGGTTCAGCATAGCCCTGCTCCTTCGCCCTTTGCAGGGCTTCGGAGAATTTCATTTTCTCATTTGTCATACAAGATAAAATATAATTAGTGGTTCCATTAACAATACCTGAAACTTCGGTAACATTATTTGCATATAGGCCCTCTTTTAAGGGCTGGAGAATCGGAATTCCGCCCCCTACGGCTGCTTCATAAAACAAACAGACATTGTTTTCTCTGGCGGTTTTTAAAATTTCTTCGGCATGAAGAGCAACTAGTTCTTTGTTTGAAGTTACAACATGCTTTTTGTTTTTTAGCGCAGCTAAAATGTATTGCAAAGCCGGCTTGATCCCACCAATAGCTTCTACTATTACATCGATTGACGGATCATTGATAACTTTCTCAGCCTGCTTTACTAAAAGAGGATGTTTATTTTTGGTCATAGGATCTGCAATACTCACAACCTCAAGCACCAGACCTGATTTTCGAGTTATAGTCTTTCTGTTTTTAGAAATAAGCTCGACCACAGAGGAGCCGATATTCCCAAACCCTAATACTCCAATACGGACACTTTTATTTGGTTTCATAACTTCCTATAGCTTACCCAGGCCCGCCGCCGCCACCACAATCTCCATCAGCTGAAGTCCCGGTAGTTGTGCATTGACTTTCTGAGTTATTTCCTACATCCGGACAATTCCCTCCTGCAGACGTTCCACTATCACATATACCTGTAGCAACGTTACCATTTGGCAGACAAGTAGCATCGCCCGATCCAGTGCTCTCACAATCTCCAATAGTTCTTATTCTCGAAAAATTTATCAATCCCGGAAGTTTATATTCCTTTTTGTTTTCCATTTCATACCCCCTTTAATAATTATTAATCAAACAACGAACTGATCGACTTATTCTCATAATTCCTCAAAATTGCCTCACCCAGAAGATCGGCTGTGCTCAAAACCTTTAAACCAGGAAACTGTTTCTCTTTTGGAATAGGAAGAGTATCGGTTACAACAACCTCTTTTAATTTTGCCGCTTTAAATCTCTCAACCGCCGGGTCAGAAAATAATCCGTGGGTTGCAACCAGATAAATATCAGGATTGCAGCCGGCTTTGCGCAAAGTCTCGACCCCTGCAGTGGCAGTACCGGCAGTATCGATCATATCATCAGTAATAATCACGGTCTTCCCTTCTACTTCACCAACCAAGTGAGTGACTTCGGACATATGGTGGGCTGAACGCACTTTATGTAAAATAGCCAGCTCGGCCCCAATCCTGTCCGCTATTTTTTTGGCAACCTTGGCGCGGCCGGTATCCGGGGCAACAACAATAGGATTCGGAAGATTTTTTGCTTTTAAATACTCTTCAAATATCGGCATTGCAGTTAAATGATCAAACGGAATGTTGAAGAAGCCCTGAATCTGATCGGAATGCAAATCAATTGTAATCACTCTCTCCGCGCCGGCAGTGGTTATAAGATCGGCAATTAATCGCGAAGAAATTGGCTCACGGGAAGCGGCCTTTCGATCTTGTCTGGCATAACCAAAGTGAGGAATAGCTACGGTAATTGACTTTGCAGAAGCCCGTTTCATCGCATCAATTATCAAAAAGAGTTCCATCAGATCATCATTAACATTTTGAGTACAGGTTTGTAGTATTACACAGTGCTGGCCGCGAATATTTTCTAAGATGCGGGTATAAAATTCTCCTCCGGCAAAACGCGAAAGTTTTATTTTTCCGGCATCAAAACCTAAAAACTTTGATATTTTCTCCCCCAAATCAGGGTGTGAGCTGCCATAAAAAACCTTTAAATATTCACTTCCTGGTGTCATAAATATTCTCCTTTTAATATGAAACTTCGGGCAGATTTAATTGTAACATTGACCGGTTAGCCGGGCAAGCATGATTTATAGAATAGCCACTACCATTGTACATTAACAAAAGCTATAATATAGCCAAAATGAGAAGTTTAATTTCTATATTTTTAATCCTGTTCTTCATTTCTCCTTTAAGCTTTGCGCAAATGAATTTATCCCTGAAACAAAGCATCCAAACCGCACTAAAAAATAATCCAATGATACTACAGGCAGAGGCAGAGGTCTCGGCGGCGGAGGGGATACTGGGACAGGCACGAGGAAGTTTTTTTCCCCAGCTTTCGGTTGAAGGGGGGGTCGGCCGGACCTACTCAAAACCGACAACCGTCCAAACCAACCTTCCCGGCATGCCTCCGACCATAACACTCGGCACCGATGAGCAGGCAGATATAAATACCGGATCAATTACTTTCGTCCAGCCGCTCTTTAACGGAGGAAAGATGTTAAGTGTTTTTGGCACTGCCGATAAAGGATTGCAAATTAAACGAGAGGAGCTCAAAAAGAAAAAACAGGAAGTCTCCTTTGAAACAATTAAAACATTTTACGGGATATTGAAAGCAGAAAAAATAGTTCTCCTTAACCATGAATCGGTTGAGATGGCGCAAAGACACCTGAACAAATTAAAGCTGCTCTTTAAAACAGGGGGAGCAACCAGGACCAGCCTCCTCCGGGAAAAACTCGAGTTAACCAACACCCAAATCAGATTAAACAAGGCCATACAGGGACTTGAGATATTGAAAAACCAGTTCAATGCCCTGTTAGGAAACGACTTGAGCGCTCCGGTTGGAATCAGTGAAAAAGATTTTATCGAAACCGCCATGGCGCCGTATTCATATCAGGACCTGCTGGCCGCTGCCTATAAATTCAGGCCCGAATGGAAACAATACCTGCTCTCGCAAAGAATAGCTGAAGAGGGAGTTCGAGCCGCTTACAGTAATTTCTGGCCCTCACTCTCTCTGGTCGGAAATTACAATGCCAGCTTAACAAAATATTCTACCTATCAAAACGATGCCGCCTCCTGGAGGGGACTGCTATTTGGATCATGGAAATTATTTGACGGAATGGCAAATATAAATAGGGTTAAAGAATCAAAAGCAAAGCTTGCCTCTTTTAACGCAGCAAAAATAAATATTAAAAACGCGATCGCCCTGGAAACAAGAAACGCCCAGTTTACCCTGACTAACACAAAAGACAACATCGAGGCATCAGCAGCGGCGCTCGAAATTGCAAATGAGAATTTCCGCCTGACCAGTAAAAGTTTTGACCTGGGCGGATCGAGCAGCCTTGACCTAATCGATGCACAGGTCTCTTTAACATCTGCGGGAATCAGCCATGTCGAAGCGCAATACGAACTGCAAATTGCCAGGGCAAATATAAACAAAGCAGTCGGGAGGGATTTATACTAATGGATAAAAAAAGAATACTTATTCTCGTGTTAATTGCGGCGGTGCTTGCGGGCACAATCTGGTTCGCTGCCGGACAGTTCAACGGACACCAGCCTGACGCGTCGGGAGTGATCGAAGCGACCGAAGTAACTATCAGCAGCAGAGTTATCGGATCGGTACTGGAACTAAAAGTTGACGAAGGTTTTGCTGTCGCAACGGAGGAAGAAATTGCAATAATCGATCCGCGGGAAATAGAAGCGGCCCTAAACAGCTCCCGGGCAAAACACAATCTTGCCGCCGATAATTATAACAGAAGCAAAAGGCTCTATGCCGACCGGCTGATAAGCGAACAGCAGTATAAAGAAGCAAGATCAAGTTTTGAAATCTCCCGATCCGGAGTTGAGATCGCAGAACTAAATTTGGAAAACACCATAATTCGAGCCCCCTTTTCCGGAATTATATTAACCAAAGCAATCGAGGCGGGAGAGCTTGCAGTAATAGGAAAACCGATAGTAACAATGGCCGATTTAAATGAGGTCAGCCTAAAAGTTTATCTGCCGGAAAAAGAGGCCGGAAAAATTTCGCTGGGCCAAATCGCTAAGGTTACGGTTGACTCCTATCCGGGACATAATTTTAGGGGAGAAGTCGCCAATATATCCGATCAGGCAGAGTTTACCCCAAAATCAATCCAGACCAGGGAGGAGCGGACTACCCAGGTTTTTGGAATAAAGATAAAAATCCGAAATCAAGACAGAAAGCTTAAACCCGGCATGCCGGCTGACGCGGAATTTGAATGGCCCGAGCAATAGAATCTGAAAACCTGACCAAAAAGTTTGACCGCCTGGTCGCAGTAGACCGCCTTTCGATAAATATTGAACCGGGTGAGATTTTCGGGCTGGTCGGTCCGGATGGTTCCGGAAAGACCACCACCATTCGCCTGCTCTCAACCGCCATGGAACAGAGTTCGGGAAGCGCAAAAATCCTCGGACTTGATATTTCAAAAGATGAGGAAAAAATAAGGGAGAGGATCGGGTACCTCCCCCAGCAGTTCAGTCTATACGGGGATTTGACGGTTGAAGAAAATATTGACTTTTTTGCCGATATATATAACATAGAAAAAAATATCCGTGAGAAAAAGAAAGAAGAATTGCTCAAATTTATTGATCTTTCATCTTTTAAAAAAAGGAGGGCACAATTTTTGTCCGGCGGGATGAAAAAGAAACTGGCCCTGGCCTGCAGCCTGATCCATAAGCCGGAAGTCTTGTTCCTGGATGAGCCGACAACCGGAGTTGACCCGATCTCGCGCCGGGAGTTCTGGAAAATTCTCCACGGCCTCCCCTCACTGACTATTCTGGTCGCAACCCCCTATATGGACGAAGCGGAACGCTGTAACCGGGTCGGACTGCTTAACGAAGGAAAACTGCTGATCTGCAATTCCCCCGCAGAGATAAAAAAGAAGGGCGGGACAAAATCACTGGAAGAAGCATATATTACACTAATTATGAAAAACAGGGAAAAACAATGAATGGTTTTTCAATAGAGGCAGAAAACCTGACCAAAAAGTTTGGCAGCTTCACCGCGGTTGACAACGTCTCCTTCTCAATTAAAAAGGGAGAAATCTTCGGTTTCCTCGGCCCCAACGGTGCCGGAAAGACCACCACTATCCGTATGCTCTGTGGAATATCGGATCCGACCTCCGGAAAAGGGAGGGTCGCCGGGTTTGACCTTGCAACCGAAACCGAACAGATAAAAATGGTGATCGGCTACATGTCGCAAAAATTTTCCTTGTACGACGACCTGACCGTTTCCGAAAACATCGATTTTTACGCCGGCATTTACCAGACCCCGGTTGAAACAAGAGAGAAGAGAAAAAGAGAGCTGATCGAAAAGGCCGGGCTGAACGGATTAGAAAAAACGGTCACCTCAAATCTGGCCGGATCGGTAAAACAGCATTTGGCACTAAGCTGTGCCTTAATCCACAATCCTAAAATCGTTTTTCTGGACGAGCCGACCGCAGGGGTTGATCCGATCTCGCGCCGCGAGTTCTGGGGAATCATCCGGGAACTATCAAAAGAAGGGATTACCTCGCTCGTTACAACCCATTATATGGATGAGGCAGAATTCTGCGACCGCATTGCCCTGATCAGCTCAAGCAGAATAATTGCCTGCGACACTCCGAAAAACTTAAAAAAACAGACAAAAACAGACTCCCTGGAAAATGCATTTATTGCGTTGGTGGAAAATGTTAAAAAGAATACTTCCGATATTTAAAAAAGAGTTTATACATATAATCCGTGATCCGCGGACGCTCACCATGATGATCATCATGCCGGTCTTTATGCTGACCCTTTTCGGCTACGCCATCTCTTTTGATGTAAATCACGTTAAAATGGCATTACTTGACCAGGACAAAAGCAAAATCAGCCGGGAATTTGCCCTAAAATTTACCCATAGCGGATATTTTGACCTGGCACAAAACCTTTCTTCCTCCAGCCAGTTTAATGAAACTCTTGACAGCGGGAAGGCCAGGCTTATACTGAACCTCCCTTCCGATTTCTCAAAAAACCTGCTTGCCCAAAAAAGCGCAGCTATCCAGGTCTTAGTTGACGGGTCCGACCCGACCGTCGCCTCCTCCGCAATCGGATACTTCCAAAGCATCAGCGAAGAATATATCCTGGAAAAGCAGGCTCTTGGAGCTCCGCCAATCAAGCTGGTTACCAGGATCTGGTACAATCCCAACTTGCGCAGTCTTAACTTTTTTGTTCCTGGTTTGATCTGCGTTATCCTAATGATGATGTCCGCCACCCTAACCTCGCAGACGATTGTTTCTGAAAAGGAAAAAGGGACAATGGAAAGTTTAGTGGTCAGTCCGATTAAAAAGAACGAGCTCCTGCTCGGGAAACTATTACCCTATATCTCAATCGCTTTTATAGACGTAATAACGATCACCGCGGTCGGATCGTTGTGGTTTAATGTGCCGATAAAGGGGAGCCTGATCCTGCTTTTTGTCTCTTCCCTGATTTTCTTTGTCGGCGCGATGGGGCTGGGAATGCTTATCTCAACCAACGCCAAAACCAGCCAGGAGGCAATGATGATCGCGCTGCTGGCTACCCTGCTCCCGACAGAGCTTTTGTCCGGTTTTATCTTTCCGATCGAAAACATGCCCTGGATACTTCAGGGCATCACCTATCTGATCCCAGCCAGGTATTTTTTAACAATTTTGCGCGGGATATTCTTGAAAGGAATCGGCCTTAATTATCTCTGGCCGAGTTTTTTACTGTTAATTATCTTTGCCGTAGCAATAATGACCTTAAGCTCAAAAAGGTTTAAAAAGAGGATCGGATGAAAAATTCAAGGATCTGGCATTTTATAAAAAAAGAGCTGATCCAGGTTGTGCGGGACAAGCGGATGCTCATGCTTGCCCTCTTTGCCCCGCTGATCCAGCTCTTTTTGTTTGGGTATGTAGCTTCAACCGACATCAACCATGTTTCAACAGCGGTGTGGGATGAATCAAGAAGCCAGCAAAGCAGGGCTTATGTTGAAAGTGTAGCCAACTCCGGATATTTTGACATTAACTATTATGTTGAAAGCGACCGGCAGATTAAAGAGCTGCTTGATTCGGGAAGGGTCAAGGTAACGCTCCATCTCCCCAATGATTTTGCAAAGAAAATTATCCGACGGGAGCCGGCTCCGGTCCAAACTATAATTGACGGAGAAAACTCTTCCTCCGCAACCATAATCCTGGGGTATCTTAACCAAATAAGCCTGGGAAATAGACCAAAACCGATCGATGCCAGGGTAAGGGTCTGGTACAACCCGGAATTAAAAAGCAAATTTTTCATGGTGCCGGCAATTTTTGCCCTGACGCTTATGATCCAAAGCATGATGCTGACCTCTTTTTCTATTGTAAAAGAAAAAGAAAAGGGGACAATGGAACAGCTGATGGTTTCGCCAATCAGGCCGTATGAACTTATTCTCGGAAAACTACTCCCCTTTGTGATCATCGGAGCGGCCAACATCATTTTGGTATTTCTGCTGGTTACCCTTTGGTTTGGGGTCCCGATTTTCGGCTCCCCAATCCTCCTATTTGTCCTTGGACTAATTTTTATCGCAACCGGTCTTGGGATCGGCGTTTTTGTTTCAACCATCTCGCAGACCCAGGGACAGGCGATGATGTCAAACATCTTTTTCCTGATGCCGACCATCATAATTTCCGGGTTTATCTTTCCAATAGAAAATATGCCAAAAGTTATCCAGGCAATAACATATTTAATCCCGGCACGCTATTTTTTGGTCATCGTGCGCGGTATATTTTTGAAGGGAATCGGGCTGAAATATCTCTGGCCGCAGGCCGCGGCCCTTATTATTTTTGGCGCGGCAATACTTACCTTCAGCATCCTGCGTTTTAGAAAGAAGATTGACTGAAAACAGCGGTTAAATTCATCTCTTTTCTTTGTAGGATTAGTTTACCTGGTTCTCAACATCTTAATCTTCGCGGTTTTCCCTTCTCTTAAAGAAACACCCTTCCCGCCAACCTTTATTGTCATACTGTGGTGCGGTCCGTCCTTTTCCATTTTAACAGAAAGGCTTGCTTTGCTTAACGAAACACGGAGAATTGACCCTTCCCACATGCAGGAATAAGATAATTTTTTCCATTTTTCCGGAAGCCAGGGATCAAAACAAAGAACTCCGCGCCTAACCTTCATCCCCGCAAACCCGTGTACAACCATCTGCCAGGCCCCGCCGGTTGCCGCCGCATGAATTCCATGCGCTGTGTTTTTATGGGAATTGGTCAGATCAATCAGGGACGTTTTCATAAAATAATTATAGGCCTTTTTATGGTCCCCTACTTCCAGCCCCATCAGGGCATACACACAAAAAGAAAGAGAAGACTGGTGCATAGTCCTCTTTTCATAATAATAATAGTTTTTCTTTTTAACCTCCGGAGAAAACCGGTCCGCAAATAAATGGGTCAGCAAAACAACATCCGCCTGCTTAAGCAGCCGTGTCTTATTTAAGTCCAATCCTTTAGCCTTTTCCGGAAGAATTGCCATCCCATTTTTATCGTATTGCTTGATTATGAAATCTTCCAGAGAAAAATATCCCTCAAACTGCTCAATAATATCGGTCTTTTGGTCATAAGGAAAATAAATTATTTTTGAAACCAGCCGCATTTCTTCAATATGTTTTTTGGTCAATTTTATCTTCTTAGATAACTTTTTAAGAATGGCAGGAGCCTCTTTTTCCATCTTCTTATACAATTCACCGGCCTTGATAAAATGCCACATGACCAGGTAATTGGTAAAGGCATTATTATCTACATGTTCGTGGTATTCATCCGGACCGATTACCTTTCTCACTTCATACCTGCCGCGCCGCCTCTCAATCCTGCTTAACCAAAAAAGGGCGGTCTGGAAAACAATTTCAGCCCCCTTGCCATAGAGAAAACTTTCATCCTTTGTTGCACCATAGAAATTATATAACCCGTGCACAACATCAGAAACAATATGGTGCTCTTCATCTCCGGTAAAAATCCTGACCTCTTTTCCATCGGCGCTATAGCCAAACCTGGGGGTAGTCTCTATGCCGTCATCAGCTGATTCCCAGGCAAACTTTGCGCCTTTATAGCCATAATCCTTGGCATTTAAAATCGCACCGGGAAGGGTATAGTATCTGTAAAGCAATAAGTTTTTTGCTGCCTCCGGAAAAGTATAAATATAAAACGGTAAAGCAAAGATCTCTGTATCCCAAAAGACATGCCCCTTGTATCCCTCTCCGCTTAAAAATTTTGCCGCGATACTCAAAGTAGGATCATGATGCGGCTTGGCAATTATCAAATGATAAAGATTAAAACGGATACCAAGCTGAGCTTTCTTATCCCCTTTGATCACAATATCCGCAATTTGCCATTCCTTTTCTCTTAATTCAAAGTGCTTTAACATATTCTTTTCTATTCCATCTCTGATCATATCGTGGATCTCGTCAACACAGGCCGATTCAAGCTGGCGGTCATAACCCTCCCGGGAGGTAAAAATACTGACCCATTTTGTAAAATTATAGGTTTTTCCTTTCTGCGAATCAAAAACAATAACCTCCGCGAATTTTTCGCCATACATGCGGTTAACCTTATAAAATTTCTGGGGAGGATTATCAAATAAAGTCGAAGCGGCTAAGGCAACCTTAATTTTCTTATCTCTTGTTTGAGACTCAAGATAGATATAATCCTGTCCTCTTTTCATGGAGACAAGATTAAGGTGTTTTACCCGCTCTTCCGGATAATATCCCTCGTTAGTAACATCTCCGTTTAATCCAGAAATAACCTTAATATCTCCGGAAAAGTTTTCCGGTGTGACAGAAAAAAGCATCAAGGCTCCCCTTACCTGATGGGCAAAGACAACCCTTTTACTCTCAAAACGAACTATCCGCCCTTTTTTATCTTTTAAGCGGGTTACCCGGTGCAAAATCCCCTTTTTCATATCCAGGATACGTTCGTTGAATAATATCTTGCAGGTTTCATACGTCATTTTCTCATCATCAATCCAGATTGAAAAATCGATCCAGCCCGGTGATTTTACCATCTGAGAAACTAAGGACTCGGATTTATCAAAAATACCGGCAATATAGGTTCCGCGGTAACTGCCGCTGGGATTTCCTTCTAAACTTCCCCGCTGTCCTAAATATCCATTGCCCAATGTAAAAATCGACTCGTACATTCCCTGTTTGCGCCAGTCAAAGCCTTTTTCCTTTATCAACCAATCTTCCGAATTTAATCCGAACAAATCTTTAACCATTTTTTTGTTTCCTTTCTACTATTTTGATTATTTCATCAAGAGAAGTCTCAGATAAATCATTTAAAACGATATCGGCTTTCTTCAGAGCTTCGGCATTATCATGGCGGTTTATCCCGATACAGGCAAAACTGCCTCTTACCGCAGCCTCTACTCCCAATTTTGCATCCTCAAAAACAATACATTCGGACGGGTCGCAACCCATTTTTTGGGCGGCTGATAGAAATATTTCCGGATCGGGTTTCCCCTTTTTTAAATCTCCCCCCGAAACATTGGCATCAAAATAGCTCATAAGCTCTATTTTTTCAAGAATAAAGGTAGCATTCTTAGAAGACGAGGCAGCAGCAAGCTTGACCCCCTTTTGTTTCATCTCTTTTATGAGCTTTACCGAACTTTCAAAAATCTCAATCGGCTCCGAATCAAGAAACTCCCTAAAATAAGTCTGTTTCTTATTCGAAGCTTCAATAATTTTTTCTTCACTCAACTCTGTCAGGATCGCTTTTGCACCTGGAATCCTGGGAATTCCGTCAACCTTTGCCAGGTAATCGTCAAAGTTAAAAGGGTGCCCGTACTCTTCAAACATCTTTTTCCAGGCCTTAAAATGAACCGGCACGGTATTTACAATGACCCCGTCTAAATCAAAAATTGCACCCTTAAACATATTTAAACCGATTTGGCAGCAGGCGCTGACGCAAATGTCTGCTGAAGCCTGGACAATCCCTTCTTTGGTTTTTTGGGAGAATATTCTCTAATTACATCTCTATATGTATCTGTTACACTTTTTGCATAAATTGCTTTGGTATATTTTTCTTTTATCAATCTTCTGCCGGTATTTCCCAGGCAGCTGTTCAGCTTTTTATCTTTTAAGAGTAATATCATCTTTTCAGCCAGGGCCTCCGCATTTCTGCGCTGCACCACATAGCCATTAACATCATTTTGAATAATCTCCGGCATCCCGCCGCAATTTGTAACTATGATCGGTTTTGCGGTTGACATGGCTTCAAGCATTGTCAGCCCAAAAGGCTCTTCTACTGATGACGGATAAACAATTACATCAGCTAATCGATATAAATTGGGCATTTCCCGTGCAATATCAAAAGTATTAGTATAAACATCTTTTTCCAGACCAAGCTGTTTAATTAAACTCATGAAATAAGCAATATCTTTGTTCTGGCTTCCACCCCAGTCAATAATGTTTCCGCTGCCGGACATAAGAAGAAAGGCATCCTTTATCTCATCTTTAACCATTTTGAAGGCCTGTATAGTAATATCGCAGCCTTTGGCCATTCCCATCCTGGCAGGATGGAATATAATTTTTTTCTTCCCCTTTAAAACCGGGTGTTTTTTGAATATTTTTGGATCAACCTTACCCGGAGCAAACATTTTATCATCCATCCCATGATGGATAGTTATAATTTTATCTTTTGGAAAACCGACACCAACCAATTCACGTTTAATATAATGGCTGATTGATATAATCCTGTCCCAGGAAATCTTTAAGGTTAAATCTAGAAACAATTTGTCGGCCCAGGTATTATGGGCGGTCAGGACCATCGGGATTTTTCTCTTTTGAGCCATTGTTTCAAGGATACGCGTGTGGTAGCGGCAAAAATAGTGCATATTATGCGCATGAATAACATCTGGTTTTGTTGCGTCTAAAAAGTCCTCAAACACCTCCGGCACCCTATCATCAACTTCCTGAAAACCGGACTTAAACAACCAGTTTAAGTCCATAAACTGGGAGCGAAAGACATTACATCCTTTATAGTTTTCTTTGGCTTTGTGTCCTTCTGCAGAGCAGGTTAAGAGAGAAACCGTATGCCCCATTTTTACCTGTTCGGGCATTAAAAAAACAAGATGGGTTTCAACTCCGCCGATAATAGGCGGAAATCCCCAATGAATATGTGCTATTTTCACAAATCCCCCTTAAGGATAAAACTACGGGCAGATTTAATTGTAACATTGAGGAGTTTTCCCCGCAAGCCTGACTTGGCTGATTTGAATTTTACAATCTTATTGGTTCGGGTTCTTCCCATATATTCTGAATTCATGAAATCCTCAACTAATATTTCCTGAGTTGTTCCGACAAGTTTTTCGTTGATTGAAAGGGCAATTTCATCCACAACCTTCATTATCTTCTGCAGGCGTTCTTTCTTTGTTTTTTCCGGAACCTGATTATCCATTTTAGCCGCGGTGGTTTTTGGGCGGGGGGAAAAGATGGTTGTGATGATAGAATCAAAAGACAATTCGCGGGCTGTCCTTACACAATTTTCAAATTGTTTTTCCGTTTCTCCCGGGAAACCGATTATCATATCAGAGGTTATAGCAACACCCGGAATTTTATTTCTTATTTTTTCAACCGTTCTTTTGAAATCATCAACCGTGTACTTTCTATTCATCGCTTTGAGAATATCATCATCTCCGTGCTGGATCGGCAGGTGAATATGTTCGCAGACATTAGGAAGTTTGGCAACCGCCTCGATTATATCGTCGGACATGTCTTTGGGATGCGAGGTTAGGAAGCGAATTCTCTCAACCCCTTTTATTTTTCGGAGTAATGCAGCAAATCCATATTTATATGAATTAACATTTTGGCCCAAAAGGGTAATCTCTTTTACATTTGTCGGCAGAGCTCTGATTTCGGCCAAAATCTCTTCCGGCCTTCTACTTTTTTCCCGTCCCCGGACATAGGGAACGATACAGTAAGAGCAAAAGTTGTCGCAGCCGGTCATGATATTAACAAAAGCAGTGACCCCTCCCCTTCCTTCCACTCTCATCCTCCTATTGCCTCCTTCTAATACCTCTTCGATCTTCCCTGGATTATTTGGAGGAATAAACAAATCAACATGGGGCAAAAGCTTTTGGATTTCATCTTTTTTATCTTCTGCCACGCAGCCGCAGAAGACTATTTTAATGTATGGCTTATTTTTTTTATAGTGTTGTACCGATTTTGCATACCAGAAGGCCTTATTTTCTGCATTCTGGCGGACGGTGCAGGAATTGATTATTATTATGTGGGCTTTTCCAATTTCAGACGGTTGATAGCCCCGGCTCTCTAATATTTCTATCATCTTATTAGAGTCGTTGATGTTCATCTGGCAACCGTACGTTTTTATAAAATATCGGTCTCTTTTTTGCTTTTCTGTGGGCATTTTTTGCATTTTCCTCCTCTGAAATTAGTTTATCAAACGGTGAATAATAAAAAGGCGTTATTTGCGAATTTT
>JABMQY010000068.1 GCA_013202975.1 Candidatus Saganbacteria bacterium | reverse complement strand
TATCCTCCTTAGTATTTTATCCCGACTTCTTTTTAAAAATTTCAGGCTATTTCGAACTCCCTGCCTCGAATCCTTGACGTGATATAATTAATTATGACACTAATCCTGGCAATCGAAACATCCTGCGATGAGACCTCCGCTGCCGTTATCAAGGACGGTCACGAGATTTTATCTAATATTGTCTCAACCCAGGTGGAGTTCCACAAAAAATACGGCGGGATTGTGCCGGAAATTGCAGCTCGCAAGCATATTGAAGTTATTAATCCGATTATTCAAGAAGCTTTAGATAAGGCAAAAACAAGCTTCAAAAAGATTGACGCGGTTGCTTGTACTTATGGCCCAGGATTGGTCGGCTCTCTTTTAATTGGTGTTTGTGCAGCGAAAGCCATTGCATATGCCACGGAAAAACCTTTAATCGGAGTCAATCATCTCGAAGGTCACATCTACGCAAATTTCCTATCACCTATAACCTATCCCCTATTCCCTTGCATTTGTCTTATGGTCTCCGGCGGCCACACGATGATTGTTTATGTGAAAGATCATGGGGAATACGAAGTAATCGGCAGAACACGAGATGATGCAGTTGGGGAGGCATTTGATAAAGTTGCTCGTCTCTTAGGACTCGGATATCCAGGCGGGCCAATTATCGATAAACTCGCAAAAGAAGGGAATCCCAAAGCAATCGAATTTACCCGCCCCATGCTTAATGATGGCTTCGACTTTAGTTTTAGTGGAATTAAAACAGCAGTCGTTAATCATGTCAAACGTAATCCAATTCCCAGTTCCCAATTCCCAGCTCCCGACATCGCTGCCTCATTTCAACAGGCATGTGTCGATGTCTTGGTTACAAAAACACTAAGAGCGGCTGAAATGAAAAAAGTGAAGACGATTGCTCTGGCAGGCGGCGTTGCTGCGAACTCTTTATTAAGAGAACAACTAAAGAAAGAAGCCAAAGAATTAAACGTTATTATCCCATCAATGAGTTTATGTACTGATAATGCTGCGATGATCGGTGCTGCGGCATACTATAGAATTAAGGCGGGAAAGAGCTCCGAATTAGATCTTAAACCAGTTGCAAATTTGAGCCTATCTTAAACTCTGTTCTCTATTAAATCCTCTAGAATTAAGAAAAACACGATCACGTCCAGGCATTAATGCTTCTACTGGAAAAGGGGTCTTCCATTTGTTTTCACGCATTGCCCAATAGATTGAATAAGGGGTTAAAACCCCCTCAAAATCTCCTTCTTTTTTTGGATAAGATTGCCAATGAGTAATTTCTCTATATTGTCTATCTCCCATAATAATCTCCTGTCCAAACTCATCCAAAAATGGATATTTTATTCCATCATCCCACCGCAAACTAATCTTTTTCCCATTTTCAGAGAAGCTTCGTCCATTCAAACCTCCAGTTAAAAATACTCCTCTGCTTCTATTATACCCACTCCTATAAATTCCCACCAACATTCCTTCTTTATCGTAGATATAATCATGACATAGGATAGAAGTGCTGTTTGGCGCAAAAAAATCATCTTCATCCCCTTTAAAAATTGAATAATAAAAGAGCAGCCTGCCATCAGCACTAAAAAGATATGTACACGGTAGCCTTCCTAATACCTGTCTTTCTAAAACTTTTATCTCATCCCCAAAATCATTGACCGTTGCTTTATCTTCAATTTGTTTTGCAATATCTGGAAAATCAGCCCTGGCACAATCAGAGACATCAAATAAACAGTGGCTTTCGGGAATAGCTTCCGATTCTTCTAACATAGTGTCAAAGGTGGTCGGCTCCTTCCTCAATCCCATAACATAATCATAAATCTGCCAACGAGAGTAGGAAAGAGAAACAGTTATTGACCGTCTTTCTGACCATGAACCTGAGGATGATCCTGAATTTTCTCTTTTATCAGTAAATCCTTCAAGATAAGTTTCTCTAACCCAAGCCTTCCCCTGACCAGGACCTCTATACGTTATAATAGAACGAGTTGGTGTTATCATAAATAATTATCGGATCATAAAAGAATAAATTTCACACTATTTTCTATACCCTATACCCTATCACCTATCCCCTATGCTAAAATAACAATATGAAGATAAATATCGACCAGGTCGCAAACCTGGCCCGCCTAAACCTAACCGAAGAAGAAAAAAAGCTCTTTGGAGAACAGCTCTCCAATGTCCTCGATCATGCCGAAGAGCTCCAAAAACTAAATACAGACAACGTTAAACCAACCTCACACGCTATTCCGATGAAAAATATATTGCGTGAAGATAAGGTTGTTCCATGCAAAAACACCAAGGATATTCTAAAAAATGCACCCGAGGAAGAGGATAATATGTTTAAGGTCCCGAGGATAATCGAAGAATGAACAAAAAGACAGCACATGAATTAAAAACCTTACTAAATAAAAAAGAGATTTCAGCTACTGAGATCGTAAAATCTGTTTACGATCAAATAGAGAAATACGAGGATGCTGTTTCTGCTTATGTAACTTTAACAAAAAAGCACGCTTTAGCCCAAGCCAAAGAGGTTGATGAGGGGAAAAGAACAGGACCACTTGCAGGTATTCCAATCGCAATCAAAGATAACATGTGTACAAAAGGAACATTAACCACCTGCTCCTCAAAAATTCTAAATAATTATATCCCGCCTTATAACGCAACAATCATAGACAAATTAGATCAGGCCGGCGCAATTATGATCGGAAAGACCAATCTGGATGAATTTGCCATGGGATCATCTACTGAAAACTCTGGCATTAAAACTACTCGAAATCCATGGAATCTGGATTGTGTTCCAGGCGGATCGTCAGGAGGTTCTGCTGCTGCAGTTGCCGCTGATGAAACAATCTTGGCAGTAGGATCAGATACCGGCGGATCGATCCGCCAACCGGCCTCTTTTTGCGGAATTGTTGGAATGAAGCCAACTTATGGCAGGATCTCTCGTTATGGACTAGTTGCCTTTGCTTCATCACTTGATCAGATCGGTCCGATGACTAAAGATGTGCGCGATTGCGCTTTACTTCTAAATATTATTGCCGGATACGAAGAAAAAGACTCAACCTCAGCTAAGATAGAAGTTCCGGACTACACCAAATCATTAGTTGCAGATGATATTAAGGGAATAACTATTGGAGTAATTGCCGAACTAATGGGCAAAGGAGTAGACAAATTAACTAAAGAGGCGACCGAAAAAGCAATCAAACTGTTGGAATCAAAAGGGGCTAAAATTAAAAAAGTATCTCTGCCGCACCTAAAATATTCTGTTGCAACCTATTATCTGATTGCCCCGGCCGAGGCAAGTTCAAATTTGGGAAGATATGACGGAGTGAAGTATGGTCTTCGAAGCAAAGAAACAAAAGATTTGATCACAATGTATAAAAATACCCGGGCAGAGGGTTTTGGTCCGGAGGTAAAACGTCGAATTCTGCTTGGCACCTATGCATTATCTGCCGGATATTATGATGCCTATTATTTGAAAGCCTTGAAAGTTCGAACCTTGATCAAACAAGATTTTGAAAAAGCCTTTGGCGAGTGTGAGGTATTGCTCTCTCCAACCTGCCCCTCCCCTGCTTTTCGTGTTGGAGAAAAAGCGAATGACCCATTATCAATGTATTTATCAGATATTTCGACTATTCCGGTAAATCTAGCCGGACTTCCGGCAATCTCTGTCCCTTGTGAAATAATTCACAATCTCCCGATCGGTTTGCAGATTATTGGAAAGGCCTTTGATGAAGAAACAATTCTAAAAGTTGCGTTTACTTATGAGCAGAACACTGGATGGCATAAGGAGAAACCGAAGATTTTATAGTCTTACGTCCTCTCGGCAAAACGAACCCCCAAGGTATCTTCATGCTCCGCGAGGGGCATGTAGCTACTCGCATTAGATTCCCGGTAAATATGTTTATCACCGCTTACCATCTCATTATGAGTTGAGCTGGTCCAACTCCATACCTTGCCTTTTGAGTTCTCTGCAAGTTCAACAATACCATCTGCCTCGATAGATTCCTCAACGGTAGGTATAACAAAATTATTTCCCGTTATTCCATTATAAACCTGAAGAGCTTTTGCAGCATCATAATAACTAATTCCAACAACGCAAAGACTTGCTCCATCCGGAGCAGCAATTCCAAAATCCTTATCATCTAGGTAGCGAGGTTTGGCCAAGTTCGGATCTTCTCTCCTTAATCGTTCGTAAATACCGTAGGTAAGCAGTCTCCTGGCCATTCTTAATCCCGGCCGTATTTGATCCATCTCAAATTGAATAGCTGCTACTTCTAACTCATAAATTCTTCCTTGTCTGATTCTATGAGCAATTAAGGGACCTGCCACGGGAAGCCCCACAACAGCACGCATTCTTTCTGTAACTCTATGCATTTCATCTAATACCTGCTGTTTTTCCATATCAGAAGGTAAGCAACTTTCGTCTATTGTAAAAGCTATTAGTTTATATTGCATATTTATCCCCTTACCTCTATAATTATATATCGGCTTAGTTTAACCTAAATTTCACACAATTTTAAATATGACAAGCAAATACGAAACAGTAATAGGGCTCGAAATTCATGCCCAACTCTCAACTGAGAGCAAGATGTTTTGCTCCTGCTCAACTAAGTTTGGGGCAGAGCCAAATACCAATATATGTGAAGTCTGCACTGGACAACCGGGCGCTCTTCCAAAAACAAATAAAAAAGCGATAGAACTAGCCATTAAAACTGGCTTGGCTCTTAATTGTAAAATCGAACCATATAGTGTTTTTGCCAGAAAGAACTACTTCTATCCCGATCTACCCAAAGCCTATCAGATCTCTCAATTCGATCTTCCAATCATAACCGGTGGTTATCTTGAAATTGAAGTCGAGGGGAAAAAGAAAAAAATCAAGTTAACCAGAATACACCTGGAAGAAGACGCAGGAAAACTAGTTCACAAAGGGGCTGAGCGAATAATGGGATCCGAAGAGAGTTTAGTTGATTACAATCGTGGTGGAACACCCCTTATGGAAATAGTAACTGAGCCGGATATCCGCTCGCCGTTAGAAGCAAAAATATTTATGGAAGACCTAGCCCATCTATTACAATACCTTGGAGTTTGTGATGCCAAAATGGAACAAGGATCTCTTCGCTGTGATGCAAACATATCCATTAGACCAGTTGGACAAAAAGAATTAGGAACAAGAAGTGAGTTAAAGAATATGAACTCTTTTCGCTTTGTACAGATGGGACTTACGGCAGAAGTTGCTCGCCACACCGAACTAAAAGAGTCCGGTGAAAAGATTATTCAGGAGACACGCTACTTTGACACAAAAACTCATGAAACAAAGAGTATGCGCTCAAAAGAGGAGGCCCATGACTATAGATATTTCCCAGAACCGGATCTGATAACAGTTGAACCGGATAAGGAATGGATAGAAGAGATAAAAACAACTATAACCGAACTACCAGAAAAGAAAAAAGAGCGTTATACCAAAGAATATGGTTTGTCTGATCAAGCGGCTGAAACACTTATCTCCACAAAAGAGCTCTCAGACTATTTTGAATCGTGTCTTAAAATAGAAAAGAAACCCAAGGAGATTACAAATTGGATTTTAGGAGATATTACTGCATATCTGAAAGCTAAAAACTTAAATATTAAAGATATCAATTTGCCCCCAGGAGAAGTCATTGAACTTATCAAATTAATAGAAAAAGGGACAATCTCAGGAAAAATTGCAAAAGAGGTTATTGTAAAAACACTGAACACCGGCAAAACCATCAAAGACATTGTTTCCGAATCCGGTTCAACTCAAATATCGAACGAAGACGAACTCCAAAAGATCGTTGAAGAAGCAATTAAAAACTCGCCAAAGCAGGTTGAACAATATAAATCCGGCAAAAAAGCCATTATCGGCTATCTGGTCGGTCAGGTTATGAAGGCTTCAAAAGGCCGGGCTAATCCGGGCCTTGCAAATAAACTACTTAAACAACAATTGGACTGATTTTACATCTTTTTTTATTTGAGCTACCAGCTTCGCAATATCCGAGAAGTGCTTTTCTTCACGCAGTTTTTTCACAAGGTTCAAAACAATATGTTTACGATAAAGATTACCAGAGAATCCAATTATATGTCCCTCAACCAAAACTTCTCCGATCCCAAACGACGGGCGGGCTCCAATATTAACCGCAACTTTATATCTTTTCCCTTTTATTTCTGTCCAGGCAGCATAAATCCCATGAGACGGAATTAATTTGTCCTTGTCGAGCTTAAGGTTTACGGTTGGAAACCCCAATTTTCTGCCCCTACCGGAACCCTTGATAACCTTGCCTGATATTTGATAAGCATGTCCCAAATCTGCCAGCGCATTATTAAAATTGCCCCAGGAAAGCTCTTCCCTTATCCGGCGGGATTTAACCGGATGGCTGTTTCTTAAAACTGCAGGAATCATTGTCACACTAAAGCCATGACCTCTCAAATCTTTGACCCCGCCTATCCTCCCCCATCCAAAAGCAAAGTCATAACCGACAAAAACATGTTTGGCGGATAATCTATTAACTATAATTCTTTTTATAAATTCATTTGGCCCTAATTTTTGCGTCCGGCGGTCAAATTTGATAACAAAAATTCTTTTAATTCCGTATTGATGCAGCAGCGCATGTCTCTCGTCTAAAGTGGTCAAAAGCTTTAATCCGCGCTCAGGGGAAATCAATTGCTGGGGGTGCGGATCAAAAGTAATTGCAGTCGGTGTTAAACCATTTATTTTGGCATAGGCAACCGCACTCTTTATGATCTTTTGGTGTCCAAGATGGACTCCGTCGAAGGTTCCCAGCGCAATTACGGTCATTTTAACAAGATCCCATTAACAAAAAGGGTAACCAGCTTGATGTAGTGCGCGCCTGGGATTAAAAATAGCTGTGAAAGAATCAGGGTTCCGCCTAATCTTCCAAGGACAATATAAAAAACAACTGTTCGAACATCATTAACCGGGCGTTTTCCTTTTGCAGCCTGATCAGTAATATGCGCGGCAATCGGATCAACCATTAGGGTAAACAAAATCGTCGCAATTCCATTTACTATGCCGGAAAGCTGAGTCGCAGTCACCCGATAAGTCGGAACAAGGGCTCCGGCCAAAAGAGAGCACAAAACTCCGATAGCGTATATTGAAACCATGGCAACGTTAAGAATCAAAAAGGTCTTGGGAATTCCGGCAAGAGATAGATTGCGAAAAGAAGCCATGGTTGGCAGGCGAAAACTTCGAAATATTTTTATTAGGTTTTTATAATAAAAAGCGGACAAAATCAAACGCGGGATTGAAGCATTTTTTTCAAAGCGGGTAATTGCCTTTGTAAAAACCGACACCCCAAAGGGAAGCAGCATTGCCCCAATCAAGTTACCGATAAACGCGGCAAAGATAATAAGACGAAAATTTCCAAAAAGGACCGCTGTATCATTTCTTAAAATTGCAAAATCAACCATACTGCCCAAAAGCGGCGCCTGCAGCATATTGGACATTCTGGAAATTAAAAGTGAGGCATTAACAAATGATAAGGAGGTTGCGACTTGCCCGGTCCGGACACCGGCCAATCTCATTGAGGAGGCAAGTGTTTCGGTTAAATGGATTAAAGCAGTAAAAAAACAGACTACATATAGTGGGTTCATACTATTAAATTATAACACATGAGAATAGTGCTCAATTATTTATTATTGCTATAATCTTTCTCGATAGGAAGAGTCGCCAACTCCTCATCAAACCATCTTGTGGCTGCACGCTCTAACTTATCCCGCAAAAACAGACAAAACTTATCCCCAGCCCCGGGCTTAAGCCGCTCAAAGCGACCCGAAAGTTGAATATCTATAAATACACTAAT
Organism: Candidatus Saganbacteria bacterium; assembly: GCA_013202975.1. Lineage (GTDB taxonomy): Bacteria > Margulisbacteria > WOR-1 > XYC2-FULL-46-14 > XYC2-FULL-46-14 > JABMQY01. The sequence continues at coordinate 38,248 of JABMQY010000068.1, read as the reverse complement.
CTCCTTCACTTTTGTTGAAGCAAAGATTTTTAGCCTTTTTTCATCGGAAAGATACTCACTTTTCTGGGAAGCAGCATCCGGAATTACCGCAAAAATTGAAATAGACTCAAAAATACTATCCCAGTTTCCAGTGGCCGGACCAATTAATCCGGTATCAATTTTCAAAAGCTTACCAAGAAACTCTCGGGGGGTATTAGAATTCTTTATAAATATAGAAGAAAGGAAGGCTTCGATCACCTGAATTTTTAAGCCAGCATAAGACGCTTCAATCCCAATACGGGCTGTTCTGCCAAGTTCTTCTGCACCCGCAATACCCGCCTTAGCTCTCTTAAGTAAGCTTATCAGTTGTGTTCTCATGCAGATATCCTCTATTTATATATCTGCCTTAAATAGCAAAAATTTCACCTAATTTTAGTAAAAAAGAAAAAGGCACTCGAAATATTCCGAGTGCCTTATAGGGAATTTTTGGGTGGTTTATTCTAGCTCAAAAGGTCTCCAACCTTTTTTGCCAAATGCAAAAACTGATTAGAATATCCCATTTCATTGTCGTACCAAACAAGAAGCTTGGCTACATCTTGATCCATTACTGTAGTTCTTTCAGCCTCTACAATCGAAGTAACCGGCTCGCTCATAAAATCGACAGAGACCAAAGGTACCTCATTAAATTTCATGACCCCTTTTAGCGGCCCCGCAGCTGCTGCCTTTAATACCTCATTAACCCTTTCAGCAGTAACCTTAGTTTTAAGGTTGAGCGTAAAATCAACCAGCGATACATTTGGAGTTGGTACTCGAATAGCAAAACCAGCTAACTTTCCGGCTAAGTCAGGAAGAACTTTCCCGATAGCGGCAGCAGCACCGGTTGAGGTCGGAACCATGCTTACGGCAGCTGCCCTGGCACGCCGCAAATCAGAACTTGGAGCATCCAAAATATTCTGCCCCATGGTATAGGAATGAATTGTGGTCAGCCAGCCATTTCTAATTCCAAAATTCTGGTCCATAACCATTGCAACCGGAGCAGAACAATTGGTGGTACAGGATGCATTAGAAATAACATCATCAGTATCCGGATTATAGAGGTCATCATTTACCCCCATAACAAACATTGGGCCTTCTCCCTTAAACGGGGCAGAAATGATTACCTTTTTGGCACCAGCTGCAAGGTGTTTTGAGGCATCTTCTATTGTTCTAAATCTACCGGTACATTCTAATACAACATCAACCCCCTGCTGACTCCATGGAATCTTTGCCGGATCCCGCTCGGCAGAAACATGAACCTGGGTGTCATTAATTTTGATGATACTATCTCCGTCCAGACTTACATCCGCAGGCATTATTCTGTGCACAGAATCATATTTTAAAAGATGGGCTAATGTTGGCGTATCTACCAAATCATTTGCCGCAACGACCTTTGCCCCAGGGACTCGCCCCTCATGAACCAATCTGGTAACACATCGTCCGATTCTCCCAAAACCATTTATCCCGATTCTAACCATATTAATCGCCCTCCTTGTATTATGATGAAGTTATTTCGTGAAGGTTTTTGAAAAATTTCAGTGAATTTCAGCGGAGGAGTTTACTCTCAAGAACATGGGGTTTAACCCCTAAAAGTGCAGCCGATTTTTCTTTATTTGAATCGTTTTTCTGCATTACAGTTGCAATTATGCCGGATTCAAAATCAGAATAAATATCCTCAAAAGAGAGTGATTTCAAATTACCTGAAGACTGTAAAACATAAAGAGGAAGACTCTCAATCTCGATTTCCCCCTCTTTTTGGTTTAACACAGCGGTTGAAATAACAGACTTTATCTCTTCAATATTTCCCGGCCAGGAATAGAGCGAGAGGATATCCATGGCTTCATCCGAAAAGAGGCTGGTCTTTTTTTTATACAAATCATTATAATAGTTGCGGTAATACTGCAAAAGATCAACTAAATCTCCCAGCCTGTCTCTGACCGGAGGAAGGGACAAAATATTTTCGCTGAGCTTTTTATAAAGTGAAGAATCAAACCCGCTGGTTTTAAGATCAATACTTGTTCCGCCAATTATTTTTATTCCTTTGCCAATAGCAGATAGTTTTTGTTGAAAAGAAGCAGAGAGCCTTTCAATATTATCAATAAAGAGGGTCTGCGCTTCCATTATGTCTCTTTCAGTAATATTATTTGCATCAACCGATTTAAAGCCATAATTACTATTCAGTTTTTGAAAATGGAGCATCCTGGCAACTTTCTCTTTTTCTAAGCCTGCTTCTGCAACAATAAGCACCCAGCTCTCTTTTGGTGCAATTTCACTAATCATGGTTTTAATTTCAACTATTTTTTCTCCCCCGCCAACTAATAAAGGGGAATCCTCTCCGCGAAAACCAGCCGACTGAAGAAGACTTTTCTTAAGAATTACCTCTTTCACTAGTGCAACAATTGCCTCAACGTCAAACGGCTTTACCACATAATCCCGGGCCCCCTGCTTAATTGCCTCTGCTGCTTTTTGCACATCAAAAACTGCCGTTACCATGATTATCTGGAGGTCACTAGAAATCTTCTTTAAGCGGCTTAGGGTTTGCATCCCATCCATCCCGGGCATACGGATATCTAAAAATACCAGATCGATTTTTTCTTCCGAGGCTTTCCTTAAGGCAGCCTCTCCGGTTCCGACAGTAAGAACGCGGTAATCTGCAGCTAATATAATAGAAAAAGACTCCTGAACAGAGGATTCGTCGTCAACAACAAGTATTGTAGGTTTAGTTTCTTTCACTTAGCAAATCGATCGATGATAAGCAGCGATTGCTTCCGAAGCTCCTCATCATGCAAGATACCATATGTAATAGTGTCAATCATACCGCGCGATCCGGTGGAAGTCAATAAACCTGCTCCAAACTCGGCAAGCAAAGCCATTTTTACCATTTTTTCTACTGCCATTTCAACTGTATCAGCTTTACAAATTTCGTTCTCCAGCCCCTTTTCAAAAACATCTAACTTTGAAGATTCTTTGTCTTTTACTTTTTCGTTAGTAAATAGGAAAGGGAAAGCACTCTTTTTTTGTTTTATTACTTCTCGCTCTAACATTGTTACCATCTTGACCACCTCCTATTATTACTAAACTACAACCATATATAAGCAATTTGCTCGCCCATGTTTAGGGGATAGGATATAGGCTATAGGATATAGGTATTTTTACCTTAATATCAATAAAATTAGCGATACTATCCCCTATATCCTATAGCCTATCCCCCAGACAATCGCACAATCATATGGGCGGAGCGAACATAATTCTATGCAAAAAGCAGGGTTTTAAGAAGCTTATAACCATTCTTGAGCCTTATCCCGGCCATCTTAAAGGCTTTCTCATTATAGGCAGCAAGACCATTCTGAATATTCTTTGGATCAAAAATAACAAAGGGTACCGGGTTCGAAGTATGAGTCATTAATTTAATAGGGGTCGGGTGATCGGGCAGGACAAGTATTCGGATAGCCGGATATCCAGGTTGCCGGATATCCTTTAAAATAGTCCCAACTACATATTTATCAAAGTCTTCAATGGCCCTAATCTTCTTTTTAACAGAACCCTCATGCCCCGCCTCATCCGGCGACTCCACATGAACAAAAACAACATCCTTCTTCCTAAGGGCAGCCAAAGCGTACCTGGCCTTCCCCGCATAATTTGTATCAAGATAACCGGTTGCCCCCGGAACATCAATTGACTCAATACCAATTATTTTACCCAATCCCTTGAGTAAATGAACCGCAGTAATAATCGCGCCGGACTTCGGGAATTTCTTAAGATTTGGAGCAAGCCCCTGCCCCCACAACCAGATCATAGATGCTTTTGTTTTTCTAACCTTAAGCAAATCACAACTTTGGTCCATTAATGTCTTTAATATTTTATTATTGGGAAGATATGGAAGAATTGATTTCCCGGAAATGTCATGGGGTGGAAAACATTTCACTTTTGCCAAACTCTTATTCTTTATTACGCACAAATGGCGATAGGATAAACCGGTATAAAACTTAATCTCCTTGCTCCCCAAATTATTATTGAGCAATTTGATTATTCCATCTGCCTCAGAAGTTTTAATGTGATGAGCAGTAAAGCTGTCCATCTTCTTATTTTTAATTGAAACCAAATTACACCTAAAACAAACCTCATCTTTTTTGAGCTTTACACCAAGACTTGCAGCCTCAAGCGGACCGCGGCCGGTATACTCCGTTTTGGGGTTATAGCCCAATATTGACATTGCAGCAACATCAGATCCAGGGGGCATACCCTTGGGAACATTAGAAACCCAACCGCAAATTCCATTTTGGGCTAAATAATCCATATTGGGGGTGCGGGCAGCCTCAAGAGGAGTCTTCCCGTTTAATTCTCGAAGTGGCTCATCCGACATCCCGTCGCCGATTAAAACTAGATACTTCATTGAGATACTTCTTTCACAAGCTGGACAACCTCTTTTGAAATTAGACCGACTGTTTCCGAAACAAGCTGAGAATTAATCATAGCAGAGGGAGAGGGAACAACTGCCTTTACTGTTTTTATTGCCTCTTCCTGCCCTTTAAATATTTTTGATAATTTGGGAATTATTTTTTCGGCAAAGGGGTAAGTCTTTTTGTAAATATAAACCGAGATATGCTTAAAGCGGGTGTCATCCAAAATTTTCTTGGTCTGGTCAGATATTGGAAACCCAACAACCAGGGTAAAAACAACCCCCATGATCAAAAGCGCACGGAAGGTTCCCAAAAATATAGCAATTGCTGTATCAAGTATCCCTAAAAGCCGGACAGCAACAATTTTTTTAAGCGCCCAGACAATTAACTCTCCAACAATTATTGTAATAATAAATAACGCAAAAAAAGCCAAAGCATACGAAACCCCATAGGGTACACTTAAGAACTTTGCATTTCTTGCCATAAAATGTGCTCCACCGGCAGAGAAAAAAATTGAAAAATAGACTACCAGCAGGCTTAGAAAAGAACTCAAAAAACCGGCTCTGAGGCCAAAGAAGGAAAAAACCAAAACAACTATTCCGCAGACTATATCTATACCGCTTATCATTTCCCTGCCAGCTGTTTCTTAAAATCTTTTAGCTTTTTCTTGAGCTGTGGATATTTGAGACTTAAGATTTGAGCTGCTAATACAGCTGCATTTTTTGCGCCGTCAATTGTTACCGTTGCGACCGGAACACCGGAGGGCATCTGTACGATTGCAAAAAGGGCATCAAGCCCCTTCAGCGCTTTTGAAAAAACAGGAATCCCAATAACCGGCAAAATGGTATGGCCGGCAACAACACCAGGAAGGGCCGCAGCCATCCCCGCTGCCGCAATGATAAGATCATACTTTTTTTCGGCTGATTTTGCAAAAGCAATGGCCAGCTCGGGACTTCGATGGGCCGAGGCAACAGTTACTTTATAAGAAATACCAAATTCATCGAGTTGTTTTGCGGCTTTATCTAAAAGAGGCAGGTCTGATTTGCTTCCACATATAATTCCAACAGTAGGTTTTTTCATAATAGATGTATTATATAGTTACGATAACAAGTTGTAAAGCGGTTTTACATGTGGGCCGTAGGAACGAACATTGTTCTGTCCTTACGGGTTAATCACCAATATTAATAACGCCACTATTTCTAAATAATTTCACTTTTGACCGCACGAAATCCAAGATAATTCAAACGTATTTTTGGATCAACAGAACCACGCAAGGCAAGGCGCAACTTTGTTACAGGATCTAACCAACTTGCTCCTCGAATAACCTTAGCTGATCCCCTTTTAGGACCGGCTGGATTATTTCTTGTCCCTTTCTTATAATAGGCCTCATCAAAACTATCAAATCCCCACACCCGATTGTTCCCTATTGCATGAAAAAGACCAAATCCATTCGGATCCGGACACCCACTCCAATGAGGATTTACATCCATCAGTTGTGCCAACATACCACTTGCAGCATAATTGGCCTGAGTGGGATCTGGGGCTTCATTGCCCCAAGGATAAATTGCCTTATCCAATCCGCCACGCATTGCAATCTCAATCTCTGCCTCAGTCGGCAAACGATATCCGGTCCAATTCCACCTCTGTCTCCCAAAATCATAGAATCTTTTTCTTAAATCTAAATGCTCTCCCTCTACAAACGGTTTAATATCAATCCCCTCTTGAATACTCTTTTGAACCAAATAAGCAGTAGCCTCGTACCAAGAAATTCCAAGTACCGGCTTATTATCCCCTACCAGCCTTTCATCTTTCTCTAAAAACTCAAGAAAGCGAGGAGCCCGCCATTGTTTACTCTCTTTAATTCTCCATCCATCCATTGACCATAATTCCTTTCTATTATATAAGCCATCTTCTATGACATCCTGAAATTCTCTATTGGTTACGCAATAGACCCCTATTGAAAACGGATCGACTGTTACCTGGTGTGCACTAACTCCGACCTTGTTATCTCCAATCGTGTACTCTCCGCCCGGGATCTGAACCATTGTTCCAATCGGTGGCATTCTTTTAGTTTGATACCCTGACAATATTTCCTGAGGGGTTAAAATAAGAGGAGCTCTTCTAAAAAACGACATTGCAGCCTTTTTTAGAATTCCCTTTTCATTCATGTGCGGTATGAGAGGTTTGGCTACCGGGAACCCCATTCTCCGCAGATCATCCGCAAAATTACTACCTTCCAAAGCATCTCTTACGCTTGGAAAGTTAATATCATCCAGAAGTTCCTGTGCATCAAAAGCTATAATTTTTGTTAATAACATATTTCAATTCACCTATATATATATCGGCAGCTATTACAAAAAATTTCACCTTTTAACTACCTGCCTGCCGGTTTATATGCCGGCTTGCCCGCCGAAGGAGGAAGGCATGCAGGCAGGTACCCTATTCCCTATACCCTATCCTCTAAGGTATAATGATCTTATGAAAAAATGTCTCCTAATCGGCCATCCGCTGGGACACAGCGTCTCTCCTGCAATGCACAATGCCGGATACAACCTGCTAAACCTTGATTTTAAATACTCACTACTTGACATCCACCCAAAGAAATTGAAAATGGAAATTGGGAAATTGAAAATGGAAAATATTGCCGGATTTAACGTAACTATCCCTCACAAAGAGAATATTATGTCCTACCTGGACGAAATCACTAAACTAGCTGAGAGAATCGGTGCAGTAAATACCGTAAAAAACGAAAGCGGAAAACTGATCGGCTACAATACCGACGGCCCGGGGTTTATCGATTCCCTGCGGGAAGACGCGGGGATTGATCCCGAAAACAAAAAAGTAGTCCTGCTGGGTGCCGGAGGCGCAGGACGGGCAATTGGGCTCTCTCTGTGTGATGCAAAAATAAAATCACTGATCGTCTTTGATCCAGATACAGAAAAGTTAGAAGATCTAACATCTTATCTAAAGGATCTATTTGATATAGAAATCAAAAAAAGCGAAGATTTGAAAAAAGATATTGATCAAGCCGATCTCCTGGTAAACGCTTCTCCAGTCGGCATGCACCCAAAAACAAAAAACTGCCCGCTTCCTAAAGATATAAAACTCCATTCAAACATCGTAGTTTACGACATTGTCTATAACCCGGAAGAGACTGCACTTTTAAAAAGAGCTAAAGAAGCCGGAGCAAAAGGTGTTTCCGGACTTGGAATGCTGGTACGCCAGGGAGCCCTGACCTTTAGTATCTTTACCGGCCAGCCAGCTCCCTATCATATAATGTACGATACTGCCAAGTCGGCCTTGAAGTTGTAAATCGACCGATTTTTCGCCGGTCCTTCGCTGTCGCTTCGCTCCTAGCTTCGGACCGCTCCGCACCTTTTTCGCCCTATTACAACAAAAATGATATAAGCGGGCTTGCCCGCCGAAGCCACGAGCGCAGCGAAGGCGTAGGCGGGATAATTGCTACATACCATCACAATGGACACGATAGAAATCCTAAACCAGATAATCAACGACGGCATAAACAATAATGCCTCCGATATCCATATAGAACCAAAAAAAGATTTACTCCAAATTCGCTACAGAATTGACGGTATTCTGCAAAATGACACAAAAATCGAAAAAGAAATGCATTTGCCGCTAATTTCTAGAATAAAAATACTAGTTAATCTGGACATAGCCGATTCCCGCCTCCCTCAGGACGGACGGACTAACCACGGGAATGTTGATTTAAGGGTTTCGACCCTCCCCACCCTTTTTGGCGAAAAGGCGGTGCTCAGAATTTTAAAAAGAAACCAGACATTGTTATCCCTTAACGATTTAGGGATGCTAACAGAAGAACTTGAAAAATACAAAAACTTAATTAACAAAAAAACCGGAATTATTCTGGTCTCAGGCCCGACCGGTTCAGGAAAAACCACAACACTTTACGCCACCTTAAAAGAATTAGATGCCAGGCAAAACAACATTGTCACAATAGAAGATCCGGTTGAATATGTCTTTGAAAACATTACTCAAATCCATGTAAACAATAAAACCGGGCTGACCTTTGCAAAAGGGTTGAGATCAATTTTGAGACAGGATCCGGATATAATTTTTATCGGAGAGATCAGAGACCTTGAAACTGCGCAGATTGCAATCCAGGCCGCCTTAACCGGACATCTGGTCCTGGCTACTATTCACACCCAGGATGCTATCTCATCAATCTGCCGTCTTATTGATATGGGAATAAAAAACTATCTGGTTTCGGCAACTCTGCTTGGAACAATTTCACAGCGGCTTTTGCGCAAAAAAGAGGGCGGAAGAATAGGGATATTTGAAGTTTTCAACCTTAAAGATGAAGTTAGAGAGATTATTAATAAAAAATATTCCAAGGCAAACATAAGATCCGCAGCAAAATTTACATCTTTACACCAGAATGCGGAAAAATATATCGCAAACGGGGTAGTCGAAAAAAAAGAAGTGTTTCGAGTATTAGGGGATGGAAATGCTTAAATCTTGAGGTCCCGAGTAGGTGGAGGGCTCTTATCCTGCTCCAGCATATGAATAGCATTGCCAACGATCTTTTTATACAGATCCTTTGATTCTCCGTCTTTCTTTTTCATCCTTGGACAGTCATCACAAAGCTTATAGCGCTTCTTTGGGGCAAAACAGAGCGCATCAGAATAATAGATACAAGGAGAAGCCTTGGTCTTTGGCTTTTCAACCTTAATCTGCTTGTTGAAGAACAATCTTTTCTCTTCCGGCTTATTTATTTTCATCGCCATTATTTTAATCCTTTTAATAATAATGTCAACCCCGAACTTACAAATATATCGCTTCCCTTTTCTAAAAATTTCACCTAAAATACAAATATGGCATTTATAAGGACCCTATTCTTCTACCTGCTGGTAGTACTAAGTTTTCTGATCGGTACTACCCTGACTTTTCTCAAAACCATTATTAAACCCGGCTCAAAAACCTTTCGGCAAAGCGCAAAAACCTGGGCAAAATTAATAGTGTTTGCTTCTGGCACAAAAGTTAAAATAGAAGGAATAGAAAATATTCCCAAAAACGAGCCGCTGGTTTTTGTTTCAAACCACCAAAGCGCAGCTGATATCTTAATCCTGCTTGCCGCAATCCCCAGACTTTTCCGTTATGTGATCAAAAAGGAGCTTTTTAATATCCCGGTCTTTGGGGCTTATCTTAGATGGGCCGACCACATGCCGCTTGACCGCGGAGCAGGGGCAAAGGCAGTTAAGTCCTTAACTAAGGCAGAAGATTTTTTAAAAGAAAATGGATCGGTTTTAATTTTTCCGGAAGGGACCCGCAGCGGAGGCCACGAGCTTATACCCTTCAAAAAGGGGAGCATGTTCCTTATTTTTAATACCAAAGCCAGGGTTGTGCCGATTGCTCTGGATGGAAGTTATAAGATAATCTCAAAAGGATCAATATTTGTTAATCCTGCAAAAGTTACTGTCAGATTCGGCAAACCTTTATCCTTTGAAACTTTTGGCCGCTCAAAAGAAGATTACAATAAAGCAATCCAGATAATGCAAAACTCTGTTCAAGAACTGCTTAATAAAAAATCCTGATACTTACTCTTCTCCGTTCTCAATCGCTATCCGTTCTGCCTCACATGCATCCATTTCGGACTGATCCATTGTTTTGGCCGGTTCAATATGTCTATTTCCAGAATCAGGTCGGATTACTCCTAATTCGGCCATTCTGTCAAAAGCAGGACCACTCAAGTTATCCACCAATTCACCTTCTGTTACCAGAGGACCAAAACCCTCGGTTATCACTATTAAAAGGTTCACCCCTCTCTCTTCCAGGACGCTAATAGTATGTTCTCCCGGGAAAGTGCCTACCACAGAGGCTAAAACATCTTCATTTAATCCACCCTGGAAAGCATGGGTCTGACCTCTCAGCATATCCATGATCTCGGGATTATTGACCATCACCAAAGAGGTGCCTACTGCAAACATCTTACCCGGACTGACCGCCTTTAGCGTCTCCTGCTTAACTATCCCCAACCCCTTTAACCCTGAACTGATTCTGTTTATCGCTACCATTTTTTGTTCCTCCTGTTTTTTGTATGGACAGCTCGCGAGCTGTCCCTTCCATTCACTATATTCTTATCGTACCCATTTATAAAAAATTTCACTCGATTTTGGATTTTTCAAATTTCAAACCAAGAACCTTTGCATCTTCCTCATGGGCAGAAACAAAGTGCTTGCCGTTATTATCTATAATATGACCATATTTTTTATCGGAGTTTAAACCAGCAATCTGAGACAATAGTTCCGAATTATCGATCCAGAATTGATCTGCTGACTTTGCTCTGCCAAGGTCAAACTCTACCATTAGAAAAAAGCGGACAAGAGTTTCAAGAGTGTCTATTATATCTTTGTTCAGGCGATTAATCCTTCGAAACAACTCGACCACCTCTTTTTTTACCTCCGCTCCACGGCCGCTTTTATCACCGGCTTTTTTAAGCTCAATCATCTCCTGCCTTTTTTGAACAATCTGGTATAAACAGCCCTGCTTTTCCTTAACTTTTTGTTTTAGAGGCACCAACCCCCTCTTTGTTCCGTAAAACCTGCTCTTTGACTTTTGCAAAAATTCTTCTCGCATATCACCTAAAAATATTCCACCCAAGTGAGATCCTAAGATTCGATCTATTCCGTCAATAACAGATGGATCAACCATTATCTTCCACCATTTAAATCTACTTATAATCTTTTGCGCAAACTGACTGACTCGCAATCTTAGATGGTTTTCTATTTTGCTATAATAAACAGGAAAGGCCCGCAACTGTATTCTTAAGACCTCTTCCCGCTTTTCAAGATCCCGGACCGCCATTCTTTTAAGAGCCCCGGCAAAACCCTCGGCCTGAGTTGTCCCAATATCAACCAGATCGCGGGCCGCTTCAATTTCAAACTGGGCTTTTTCTTTAAAAAGATCGTCAACTGACTTAAGTTCTTCAAAGATTGTTCCTAGTTTAAACCATTCCTCTTTCCGGCTTGCGGAATCTGATAAGATCCTTTCTCTCAATCGGCCGGTTGCATCAATATCCGCAGAAATATTATCAATCTGGTGCTGGACCCGGCTTAATATCTTTTCGGTTGGAACCTCCGCTTGTTTAATAATCTTATGCTTTATTTCTGTTCCCCTCTTGCCATACCCAGCCTCAATAATATGCCACCCCCCCTTATCATCCATCCTAATTTTTGAACCAACCACGCCGCGAGACGATCTTCTTAATTTTCTCTTTGCGCGACTAGTAGCCTGACTTAAAATTATTTTTTCAAGCCGCCCGGTTATTGGAACCAGGGCACTATTGGCGGCACTATCATTTTGCTGACGTAACAGTTCCAGCGCTTTGTTTATTTGCTCCTTAAAATAGACCCTCCTTTCTCCAAAAGGAAAAAGAGACAAAAGCACCTGCATCTGATCTGCAAGTCCTTGAATCATACCTCTCCAATATTCCAGCGCCTCCGGATCCTCATTATCCCTAACCTGACTCCTCATTCTACCTAAACGATACAGTTCTACTCTTGCACGCAAAACCGACCGAAAAAGGGCAAAGTTACCGACAAATCCGCTCTTTCCGGCATCTTCAATCAGCGCTTCTCGTGATAAGCGAATCAGATAAACCTGTTCTTCAAATGAACCAGGAGGAACATCAGCCCCATTATCTACAATTTTAGACTTGGTCCTGATTCCTCTGGCAAAATTTATATTTTTATTTTCATCAACTAATTCTAGAACTGATGAAGGAGACTGCGCCAATTCAACTAGTCTAGTTTGATTTTGGGGCTCAAGCAGATAAATAGACAAAATGAGCTTGTTTGGCCGCAATCCATCCTGATAAGCCCGCTTTAAGTTACTTAGTATAGAAGAGGTAAGATGCGGATGCATTTCACTCAATTTGATTAAAGTAGCCCTGCTGTTTTTTGTAATAAAACGTGCTGCAAGATCAGCATTCAAATGACCGGATAAAAACCTAATACAACTACCAATTTTATTAGCTCTATTATCCTGCCTAAAAACCTGCTTCCGACGCAGTCCGAATGTCCGCAAAAAACTTCCACGGGCCTGTTGGATTGTTGTCATCAAATAAAACCTCCCTTCTCAAGTCTCACATATATATATCTTGAATTGTTGGAAAAAATTTCAGGTTATTTTGGTAAATAGGCCATAGGATATAGGTGATAGGATATAGTAAAGGGAAATATTTTATACTATCCCCCATATCCTATCCCCTATATCCTAAAAAGGGTGAAATTTTCAAAAAAACATCCCGATAAAAAAGCATGCAACCAACAGTAAGTTTTTTTGTTAAAGGAAAAAGTCCGCTTTTAAGCCTAAAGCGGACAATAATTGATAATGGTATTCTAAAAAATGATTTTGGGATACAACACAGCATTGTAGCTCAAAGGCAGCTTGATCAATCAACCCACCTATTTCAACTCTCATTAAACGAACTGCAACAACTCCAGTTTCAACAGGGAATCCCTTTTCAAGGATTTAGGGGAGAGACTGCAAAAGCCTTTGAGCCAAAAGATGTCTTAGTTATCTCAAAAGGGACAAAAGAGCCAGCACATCTTGCCACAATGGACATTATAGGGAGAACACTAAAACTACTGGGAATCAGATTTGAAATTGTTAATGTCTCAGACCTTCGCACCAGACACTTCTTAAATAGAGATATGTATCTGGGAGCAGGAGGAGATGGGACCATTCTTCGTAGTGCTCATCTTATTTCAAACAGCACTCCACTCTTGGGAATAGTTTCTGACAAACAAGTTGCCGATTCTAATCCACTGGGTAGCTGGGGGAATTATCTTCCATTGGAAGCTGAGAATCTTGAAGCGGCAATCAATTTAATGAGTAGAGGAGAATTTGAAATAGCTCTGCTTAATCGCATTGGAGCAATACTAAGAAGAGAGGGAGAGGTAATAAGAACTACGCTGGCACTGAACGAGCTTTTTATTAATGAACAAGACTCGGCGCAGGCAGTAAAATACAAATTAAAAACACATGGGATAGTAGAGCCAATGTCAGACAGCGGATTGTTGATTGCTACCGGATCCGGCTCATCTGCAAACGGATGGATCTCAAACTCAATGGGGCTGACCTTTGATCCCACTTCAAGACTAATACAATTCAAACTAAGGGAACCGACCAGGTTTTTCACCGATGGAAGCCAACGTGTACTTACTCACGGCTTTGCGCAAGCTGTTGAGCTTGAATCAACAATGTACCATAATCCCAGAGCAAGTATTGATGGTGCTGGAAAACACTATGCCTTTCCAAAAGGATCGGAGCTTACTGTAAAAATAATGGGATCCCCAATTAGCTTCCCGGTTTTTCCATCAATTGCAAATATAGGAATGACCAGACCAGATGGTCCGATTGCAGAGGTAGGATTAAGAGAAGAGAGACTAGGACTTACTGCAGCACAGATTCAAGAAATTGATGCACTTCCGATTTGCGCAAGTGTTAAAAAGGGGGAAAAGAGGCAGATTCTATTTTTACAAGTTACAAAAGACATGAAAAAGCTGCATTTGGCACGAATTCTAAAGACCGGTGGCCAAGCATTACGAACCGAAGATTTAACTCTAAAAGGGACGATTGACAATCCAACCCTGCTCTACCCCACTGCCGAAATTGCCAGTATGCCGGCTGTAGCCCGGGATGTTATTTTTGGACTATACACCTATGGTTTAAGAATAACTGAATTTGCCGGAGTAATTTCTGAGTGGGACAGCTCAATTGATCAAAATGTCTGGGGACCTTCTGTCGACACTACAGCATTCATGTATGCCCTATTAGAAAATAATATTCTAAATGACAGGGTTATCTCTGCTGCAGAAGTCGGCACCGGCAGCGGAACAATTGCAAAGGCCGCAATAATAAATTGCCAAAACTTAAGATCATTTACCGATACTGACATAGTAAAAAGAGCACTAGAATGTGCGCGAAGAAATTTGGACCCAGTAATCGGAGAAGTTAATTTAAATGAGATTCACGAAAAAGGAATAAAAAGTATCGGACAAGTAGATCTCTTAATGGTCAATCCCCCCTATCTGCCAGAAGCAAAAGTTTCTGGAGAAGTTGACCAATACCGTGGGCTGGGTCTTATTCATGAAGTATTAAAAGATGGCAAAGAACACCTTAATCCTGATGGAAGTGTTGTAATAAACTTTAGCAGCTGCGCAGAAAAAGAGTTTAAACAATGGGTAGAAGATTACGGCTGGAAGATTAAAGAACTATACAAAATCGCCGTCCCGTTAAAAATTGTAAGAGTTTATGAAGACCCTGAATGGCTTGATTTTATGTTAGAGCACGGCGGCTTAGAAATTCGCAATGAACAACAAACCGGATATAGATATTGGCATACTTTGAATATTGTTCAGTTGACTCCCAAAAAAGATTAACTCAAAACAAAAAGAATATCTTCAATTAGCCTTCTTTTTACTAGAAGCGGATCAGACATCCCAGGGTTATCTTCTGTTGCACCAATTATAGTGTGTCGGCCAATCTTAACACTTCTATCAAAAAGTTCCGGGTCTGTAAGTGCCATTAAAGCCAAAGGATCATAGGGATGAGAGCGCCTGGTGACATATTTTAGAGGATCAGCCGGATCAAACTCATCCGTATCTACATAGAGATGGCTAAATTTACCAACATTTCGACCACACAATCGAACCATCCCCAGCTCGGCACTTCTTTTTAAAAATTGTCCAACCGGATGGCCCGTCTTTGCAAATAGTTCGAAATCAGTATCATATAAAGTAGTTTGATAGGCTGCCCATTTACCAAGTAATGTAAAAGCAACCTGTTCCTGCGTGCTAAAAACTACTTGACTGGCCTCTTGATCAACATTCAGATTGTGTGCTGCAAAATTTGGGACCAATCCCCCCCCCTCTTCTTCCGCCTGTCCAGAAATATAGATTGCATCAACCCCCTCTTCAAAATGTTTGCGGTCCATTTGAATTGCAAGGGCTAAATCAGTTGCCGGGGCAATTAATCCGATATTTAAATGCCCTTTTGCATCTTCGATTAAGTGATGAATAAGATCTGCCGGCTTCTCCCAGCGAGCAGAAAATTCCATTGTTCCATTCTGTAATAAACCCAACTCTTCAAAAAGCTTTTTATTTACAACATGGGCTTCTACATACTCATCTATAACCGCTCGATCTGTCTCTCCAGATGGCAGCGCCGATCCGGCCGAAGTTGGAACCCCATCTACCGCTAAATTTGCCAGCATCATCTCTACACAATTATCTCTGATATCTGGAATCATATAGGTGGTAACAACTCCGCTTAATGAGAGTTGCTCTTGTTTAACTTTTGATGCTGCCAAAGTTACAGCTTCGGCGTCATCAATGTCTTCTAGGACATCGGTGACTAGAGCAAGACGAGGAAGCATTCTTGCAGGACCAATTCTTTTTGCTGCAAATAAATTCATAATACCCTCGAAGAAGGATCATCCCACGACAAATAAAGACCCCCATCATCTTGAATAACAGAGTGACGGGCCTGTTCTATGCCTGGATCATTCTCATCTTGCTTAGGCTCGGTTAAATGCTCGGTAACAATAACGCTCATCCCCTCCCAACCAAAACGCAGTGCCCAAGGCCAAGGGGTCTTTTCTTCGGCCATATTTCTTAGTTCCGGAATTATTACTTTAGAAGGATCTACATGATTAGCCTTTATGTAACTTGCTATTTTAGAAGAGCCAGGACGGACTAAATCTCTTGGTAGGCCCATTTTTCTGAATGTAATCTGATGGACTCCTAATTGCTTTGCCCAGCCCATAAATGCAAGTAAACTATCTGGAGAGTCAATCCCTTTTTTGCATAGAATTGGGGTTAAACGAACCATAAGACCAACATCTAAGGCATCGGCCACTGCTCGAGATAAATCCCACTTCAAATTTCCTTTTGAAAGCAGACCAGAATTAACATCATCATCATGGCTTACACAACTGATCGCAATTGTATTTAATCCTTTGTCTTTCCAGTATTGCAAATTGCTATGGTTTAGCCGTGTCCCATTTGTCTGCATCTCTGGAGCCAAGCCTTTTCCGTTGTTATACAAGACCCAAATAAGATCCCCGATTTCTTCTTTTGGAGCAAGTGTCGGTTCTCCCTTCCCAGTTATTATTCCATAAGGAATTCCATCACAGACCCTTAAAAACTGGTTAGCTAAAAAATCAATTCTATCCAAAGGAACCTTGGTTTTGGTTGGACTCCCCTTTCGATAAGTTGTTTTGCTTACACAAAACCCACAATTTAAATTACAAGCCGGACTTCCGACCATTACCGATAAACTAGCTATTCTAATTCCCATTTTCTTCTCCCAACTAACCGATCCACTCCTGCTCTAACTTATCTAACTCTGCCTCCTGCACCGCGTTAAGTATCCCCTCTCCCTCATGCAAAAGGAAACTGCGCCAATTAATAAATAGTTTATTTCTCTCCGGATCTCTTTCAAAAAAATAAGGGGTTAAGCAAAAGCGAAAAATATTTCCCCGCTTAAAACCAGAAATTAAAGCCTGCTGCTCTGCTGGAAGAGAGCTGGCAGCTTCTTCGGTTATATATCCTAAAAGAAAAGTATCGCAAGGCTTCATTCCCAACTTATGAATATCATTAATTTCTGCAATAATTGATTCCTGAACTTTTTTGTATTTTGCATATAGCTGCTGGGGAGATAAATCGCTCATGAGCTGCTTAGCAATCATTAATGCAAAGACAGACTTAAACCACTTATTTCCAAATAATGCCGGAATAGGCTCTCTGCTAAAAGTAAAACCGATTCGATCATAAAATAAGCCATAGGGTTTTGAGAACGAAATGGTTGATGCCATTATGTTTGGATGGCTCAAATCAAAATGGTGTTTTTGCGTTGTATCCAGATAGGCCATATCATAAAAGATTTTATGCCCTGCTTCACAAATACGTTGAATAACCTCATTTGGAATTACATTTCCGTCTCCGGCAAAAGGGTTAGAGATAAACCAATAGCCGGGAGGAAGCTCTTCCGGATTAACATCTTTTGGAACCACAGTCTGCGCCATTTTTCTTGATCTGCCAACATGATAATATCCTTCATATTCATCTCGAAAAGAATAAAAGGCTCCAATACACTGCACCGCTTCTTCCGAAATCGGCTCCACATCAATTAAAACCTGCCGATCAATCGGCTGGCCTGCTCTAACATTTTCAATCAATTGATCTGTTTTTTTATTCTGAACCAGACTCATAACCTCCCTGATCCCCTCTTCTGAAGCCGGAGTCGGGTAACAATGTCCAAAGTCGGCTAACGCCGGAACCTGTTCAGCATAAAATCTTTCTACCATCTCAATTATTGGCCTCTCAAACATATCCAATCCACCGGGAGGCAAAATCCCTCCCATTATCACATGATGAGGAAAACCATTTCTAACAACCCTATCAAATGCAGCCCTCACTTCCGGGGGACGATAACTATAGACTGTTTTACAGGCTTTTAATGCTGGGACTGTCATATTATTCTCCTCCAAATATTATATCGATCTCATCTTCCGGCAATACCCCTTCAAGTTCTGCTCTGGTAAAATATTGAGCTAACTGTGGCAGAAAAGGAGTAATCTCTCTTTCTCTAATACCCTCAATAACCTCTGCCCTTAATTGCTCTGCTCTTTCTGAAAGTAGAACCGGATAAGGGGAACTAGCAGGCAAACCTTTTCTCCCCTCTTCAAACTGAGCGCGTAATTGCTCCTTTGATAAATAAGGAGCAAGCAACATACCTTCTCGCATATAAGGCCTCATTATAGGGGTAGCTCCAGGAATCTCTTCATCCAAAAGTGCAACAGTATCTCTAATCGCATGACCATCGGCATCATATGCCCGCCAAATTTGGTGGCTGCCGGGAAGATTCCCTACTTTTCCCTTTGACGAAAACTTACAGGCAAAACGCGCGCCATTTGGTCCATCAATTTGGGAAAGTTTATAGACCGCACCAAACGGATTAGTATGAACTAATTTTGTTCCAATTCCAGCTGCATTTGCCACACAGTGCTGCTCTTGCATTTGTGCCAAAACCTCGGGAGTTAAATCACTTGAACCAACCCGCAAACCGGTTTCAAAACCAAAACCATCCATCATCCGCTTATAAATATCCATCAGTTCTATCAGTTGAGAATTATCTACTCTGTAAGAAAGAGAGCTAAGTCCGTGTTCTTTTAAAACCTGTTCCGTTTTTAAAGCATTAATTAAAGTATGAAATGTATCAGTTAGAACCATCGGATAATTTGGATAGACCTTCATCCAGGCAGAAATTGCTTCTATCTCACTATCAAAGGCCAGATACATGGCATGAGAATTAGTTCCAATAATTGGAATATCATACTGATACCCAGCTTCAACATTTGAGGTGCCAACAAAACCCTGTTTCCAGGCTTCAAAAGCAACATCTTCGTGAAAAAGAGGATGATGGCGGCGCATTCCCATCTCAACACACTTCATCCCTGGATTTGCCAGCCGATAATTGGCGCTGCGTGTAGAAATTGCCGAAAGGCTGTTAAAAACCGAAAGCAGATATGTCTCTGCTAATAAAACCTGCTCAATTGGACCGGATATACCAAGACAAGGGGTCATTGGACTATAAAAAGATCCTTCCGGATTTGCCCAGACATCCAGTTTGAATTGAAAATCCTCAAGATACTTTCTAAAAGAAGCTAAGTCCGAATTACTTTCTTTTAATATTGGCTGCTCTAGTAAATAGTCAATACGCTGCTGATCCATTTTTGCACCGGAGAGCCAACGTAAAATTTCATGCAGTCCGGAAAAGATCATAAAATCCTGGCCCGCCGGCAATTTGCGTACAAAGAGTTCAAAATGGGCAATTGGTGTCTCCCCTCCACAAATCTGATGAAATTGATTGGCCATTACCAGTTGATAAAGATCGGTTTGGGTAAGCCAGGCTTTATTAGGGTCTCGTCTAAAATTTACACTCTCTCTCCATACTGCCTGTCTCGCTGCTGCATTAACTGGAAGGGCCGGTCTTTGGTTTGCTGCAACTGAGGTACCAAGTTTAAAACTAGAGGGAGTAATTTTAAAAGCCATTTTTATCTACCCCCTGCAAATAACGCTTCAGCTTCACCCGATAAAATAAATTGGACTCCCGCCTGTCCCATTTCGTCAATCGCAGCTGCTCCGTCTCCTTCATTAATATCAATAGATTTTATGGCATCACTTACAACTTTCACGGAATAATCTTTTTCTATTCCGGCTAAAGCAGTAAACTTATCACAAAATTCAGTTGCAACTCCGACTAAAACAATTTCTCTTACTTTCAAATGAGTCAAAACCGCATTTAATCGTGTCTCTTTATTCCTATTCATCCCAAATCCAGAAAACCCGGTCTTAAATATCCATTCTTTTCTTCTTTGCGGCTGAGACATCTTTGGATGTAATTGTGCTCCCCATGTCCTGCGCACGCCGTGTCTTGGAAATTGTTCGAATTCCGGATCGTTATAAGTATGGCCTTCGCATACATATATAACCGGAATACCCTCTCGTCGTGCTGAATCAATTACCCGATTGTTTGCCGCTATAATAGATCGAACCTCTTTCATAGAAAGGCTCCCGTCTTTTCTTAAAAAGTCATTTAACATATCAATTACAACTACTGCACGACCGGATGGATGCGGTTTTAGATCACTAAAATAGAGCTGTCGGTTTCTAACCATCCTCCCTACTTCTTGTAAACCCACCCAGGCCATGCTCAAACGACTCCGTCTTAAATTTCTAACTATATTCATCTCAAATCCCTCCCTTATACCTCTACCCTGACACGGGAAGTAGGTATTTTTATAGTCTCCGGCATTTTCTCTTTAAATAGATTAGCACCATGCATCCACGAAACTCTCTTGATAAATCTTTTTGTAAAACCAAACTCTGCGGCCTCTTGCGGCAACAAACCCTGATCAAAAAGTAAAAAGCAAAGTGGATCAAGCTCGCTATACCTAAATCCAAGCTGACCTTCATCGGTCTGCCCGGGATATAAGCCGGCACTTGGAATTCTATCTAAAATAAAGTCGGGCATTCCGATATGCCTTGCAAAAACAAACTCCTGGGTTTTGTAAATATAAGCCAGGGGATTAATCGCACAGGCAGCATCCCCAAAAATAGTGGAATAGCCAATCATTATTTCAGACTTATTACCGGTTCCGACAACCAGACCATTTTCCTGGGCCGAAAGATCCATTAGCATAACCATTCTCTGCCTGGCCTTAATATTTCCCAACCTGTTTTTATCAGTTTCCGAAAGAGATTCCGGATCACTCGGATCTATTTCTGCCTCCAAAGCTGATTCTTTGGCCGCTCGGGTAATATTTCGAGTTATAAATCTTATTCCTAAATGCCTGGCTAAATGATGCGCATCCTGCCAGTCGGTATTAGCTTGAATTCCCCCTATTCTCTGATAGGGCATTGCAACACCAATAACATTTTTTGTTCCCAAGGCCTCCACCGCCACCTGTGCTCCGACCGACGAATCAAGCCCGCCTGATAATCCAATTACCGCTTTTGTTTTACCATTAGATTCGAAAAAGTCAGCTAAACCAGAAACCATTGCTCCCCTTACTGCTTCATTGTCTAATTTCATCCATTCTGGTCTGAATTTAGCAGCAAAGACTCTGGGATAAACGTTAATTACCCTCTTTCCCTTAACCATTGAAAATTGAACCATTATTATTCCTCCTTATTTTAATCCACTGCCCAACTAATCATATTCAAATATCTTTAGCCGCGCGAAAACCAAGGTCAGATACTCTATTAGGCTTAAGAAAAATACCGCGATGATGAACATTGAGCCAAGAGCTTTCACGAGTATCAAAAGAACATCCCCTCTTTACATAAAAATTGTTCCAATGAGGATCTTTTGGATTACGTTCAATTACCCGTCCTCGTTTTTCTTGCTTATACAATCTCTTATAATAACCATCATCAAAGTAATCAAAGACCATCTCACTAACATTCCCTAACATTTGAAACAAGCCAAAAAGATTTGGAACAAAATAGGGATTATTTACTCGGCTCGGGCCGGCATCGTGATCCACATCATTCCAATGTATATTATCTCCCAACGGATCCCTTTCAACTGCCAATGGAGGAAAATAAGCCCTCGTTTGTCCGGCAGATGCTGCAATTTCCCACTCATGCTCAGTTGGTAGTCTTTTCTCTGCCCATCTAAGATAGGCCTGCACCTCATGCCAAGAAATTACTGTAACCGGAAGATCTTTTTCATTCTCTTCAAACTCAGGAGGATACCAATCACCCTCATCCACTAGACTCCACCCCTCATCATCCCAAAATTCCTTCCTAACATATAACCGATCCTCTACAGCCTCGTTAAATTCACCAAAAGTTACCGGATAAACTCCAAGGTAAAAAGGATCAATTTGAACCCTATGTTCCGGTTTTTCACTTCTATTTAGTGAATTATTATTTCCGACCGTATATATTCCACCAGGAATTTTAACCATAGAACCGACTGGGGGCATTATTTGTTGTTCATGAAACATATACAATATCTGTTCTGGTAAAAACTTACGGAGAGTTGCACTTAAGAAAGCATTAATACAATTCTGTAAAAGCCCCCTCTCTCTCATTATTGAAATAAGCGGGGTTGCAACCGGCAGACCCAAACGCCGCAAACGCTGGGCTGAGTGTTCTACACTGGGTGATTCGAGCCCAATCACAGTATTATTAAAATCAAAAGAGATTAATTTAAATATCAACATAATATCTATTTACCTCGAATATATATCATGAAGATTTTTTGAAAATTTCAGATGATTTTGTAGCGTAGGCTATAAACTCTTCGCAGCGCGGAAGCCAATTAATCTAGATCTTTTTTGCGGTTCTTCAGAATCAACCGATCCTGACAAATTTGAAAACATCTTCATCTGCCCTCTCATTGGGCCCCTGGGATTGATAATTCCTCGATATCTCATATCTACCCCAACTGCACCAACCAGCTCATCAAGGTCATCAGCCCTTGCCTTATCCTTTCCCTCCTGTATCCTCAATTGCTCTGGATATGATTCAGAATATCAATCCGACAACCACTCCGGAGAATCAATCGTCATCCCCCTGACAGCCGGTACTTTTTGGACCAAGTTGCTCATGGCCAGATATAACATTTCATGCTGTGTTAAAAATCTCATCCCAGCCCATTTTAAATAGGCTTGTGCCTCATACCAACTCACACAAACAACCGGCTGGTCTGGTTGAGAAAACCTTCCACCACGCAAAAGCCTTGGCCCATCAATCCTTCTCTTTTGAATCCACGCCCAACCTGGCTTGCTCCAAAACGATGCCCTATTATAAGGATCTGTTTTCATGAATTCTGCATATTCAGAATTAGTAACAAGCCTGGGAGAACAGGAAAAAAATGTAATCGAAACAGAGTATAAACCGGTGCTATATTCTCCGCTTGGAATTTCAATAAGAGAAACAGCTCTTTCCGCTTGATCGGGAGTTACTATTCTTCCTCCTGGTTCCATTGTTGACCCCGCACCATATGGTGCCGGAAGCGTTTGTTCCTCTTCTTCCAAAGCTTTAACTATTCCCATGTTTTTTTCATCAGCCAGGATATAGAGATTTTTTGTTTTTGCGTTCAGCACAGTCTTTATCTCAAATTTAAAAGAATTTAATGCAGCATCCAACCCTTCCTCCAACTTATCTAAAAAGGTCGGGTGGGCCAAAACAGCCAGTTTTGCAGCATTGTCCCACAAAACATCATTTGGAAGAAAATTAAATGAATTTGAGACCGCCAACAGGATACCATCATAATATTTCCCCTTAAGCGTCGGGGGTAAATCTCGCAAAGAACTAACCCCAAATCCTTGAGTTTTTTTTGCCAAAGAAAACCCCTTAATCGGATTTGCTTGCAGCTTTGTTTGTATTTTTGTTAAAAGACTACTTGCCATATATATGTATCGCCCATCCTACACAAAAATTTCACTCAAATTGCAACATTGGCCATGATATAATATTAGTATGAAATACAAAGGCGTTATTGAAACTTATCGCAAATACCTGCCAGTAACAGAAAAGACCCCTGTAATAACGTTTTATGAAGGAAATACCCCATTAATTCATTCAAAATACCTATCTGAACTGACGAAATGCGAGGTTTATTTGAAATATGAAGGAGCCAATCCGACCGGATCATTCAAAGACCGCGGTATGACCCTGGCAATCTCAAAAGCAAAAGAAAAGGGCTCCAAAGCAGTTATTTGTGCTTCAACCGGAAATACCTCTGCTTCTGCAGCAGCTTATGCCTGCCGGGCAGATATGGACTGTATCGTTATTATCCCGAAAGGAAAAATCGCCCTGGGAAAACTTTCACAAGCCATCATGCACGGGGCAAAAGTATTTGAGGTAGACGGAAACTTCGACCAGGCGCTTGAACTGGTCCGCGAGATGGGAGAGAAATATCCGGTTGAAATAGTCAATTCAATCAACCCGTTTAGAATTGAGGGGCAAAAGACCGGGGCCTTTGAAGTTTATGATCAACTTGGCGCTGTTCCGGACTACTTTTGTCTTCCGGTTGGAAATGCCGGAAATATAACTGCCTATTGGAAGGGTTTTAAGGAATATTTTGACAATAAGAAAATCAGCAAGCTCCCCAAAATGACCGGTTTTCAGGCAGCCGGATCGGCACCGATAGTGCTGGGCCATCCGGTTAATAATCCAGAAACCATTGCTACGGCCATTAGAATCGGAAATCCTGCCTCATGGAAAACCGCAGAGGCTGCAAGAGATCAATCAGGCGGATCTATTACTTCTGTAACCGACGATGAGATAATCGAAGCCTACAAATTGGTTGCCGGAAAAGTCGGAGTCTTTTGTGAACCGGCCTCGGCAGCTTCTGTTGCCGGACTGCTAAAGAGAAGGAAAGAGGGAAAGATTCCTGATCAACAATTAGTTGTCTGCGTATTAACCGGACACGGCCTAAAAGATCCGGACACCGCCATCAAAACCGGTCAAAAACCAAAAAGCATCCTCTGCAACACTGCCGCTGTTGCTCGGGAGCTTGGATACTGAGTGGAAAGCTTAGAGTTTATCCTGGTAGCCAACAGCCCGGGAGAGTTGAGCTCGCTGGTAAAACCGGTAGTTGAAAAGATAAAAAGCGTTTCATCAAAACTCCAGCCAATTAGAACAACCCTGGTCATTACTCCCTGCCAGTTTTCTTCCGGCCGGGAAATTCAATTCGCAAAATCCCTGGGAGTGGATAATATTATTACATCCGAAGAATACAGAAAATGGATTCTGGGCATTCCACTAAAACGGGAATTAAAATTTAAATATAAAGGTGTGGTGCTTTATTTGGGAGGGGATTTAATGCACCCTATCCTGATTGCAAAAAAACTGGGCTACCGGCCCTATGCTTACCTGCACGGACAAAAAGCCGGCTGGAAAAATCTTTTCAAAAAATTCTTTGTTATTGACCAAAAAGCAAAAAAAGAATTGCGCCATGCCAGGATTCCAGGCGAAAAAATCACCATTGCCGGCGATCTGATGATTAATTCGGTCAGTGCGGATCCAAAACATGAAGTAATAAAAACCTGGAAACTGAATACCGAGAGACCCATTATTGCCTTTTTACCGGGGAGCCGTGAATGGGAAATAGACTACATGCTCCCTTTTTATACAGAAGTGGCCGGAGAAATAAAAAAGATTATCCCGGGAAGTCAATTTCTGCTGATTATTTCCCCTTTTTCAAGTATGCAGGACATTGAATCTAAAATGGTTGACAACCTTTTTGACGTTATGGCTCCGCTTAACGTGATAAGCGCAGCCGACCTGGCTGTCACAATCCCAGGAACCAATACCGCCCACATAGCTACATTAGGGATACCCACCTTAATGCTCTTTCCGCTAAATAAACTTGATGATATTCCTCTTGAAGGATTATTACATTACATCACAAAAATCCCTTTTTTAGGAAAACCAATAAAGAGAGCCGCAGCAAATATTATTAACCGCAAGACCAAGTTTTTTGCTCTCCCCAATATTCGCGCCCAAAAAATGATAATCCCCGAAATGCGCGGCAACCTTACCACCGAAGAGGTGGTTGCAAAGATATTAGACCTGATCAACCATCCCGAAAAAACAAATCAAATCGGGATTAAATTAAAAAAAATAATGGGTGAATCAAATGCCGCAGAAATTATCATAGGAGAAATATTAAGTGAATCTCTTTATACGGCTGGCTAAATACCTAAAACCATACAAAAAACATGTTGCGGGTGCATTGTTTTCTATGATTATTTACTCGGCCTGCAATATTGCGATCATTCCATTAATTGCCAAATTATCTGATGCCATTGCCCAAAAGAATCTAATTCACCTAAACCTGGTTGTTTTTGGTGCTGTCGGCATTTACTTTTTGCGAGGAATTGCTACCTACGGGCAGGGATATCTTATATCATTTGCCGCACAAAGAATGTTATATGATTTAAGGACCCAGTTGTTTGAACACCTGCACAACCTATCACTAGATTTTTTCACCAAATGGCGGACCGGAGATTTAATTGCACGATCAACTAACGATATAGACCAAATTCAGAACGGAATAATTTCGTCCGTAATACAACTGCTTCCCAATATGCTGACACTAGTCGGAGCAATCTGTTATCTTTTTTATCTAAACTGGCGCCTGTCACTTTTAACCCTCTTGATTATTCCCTTTTTATCCGTTGTAATTAATAAATTCGGCAAGCAAATGCATAAGGTTTCTTTAGACGCCCAGAAAAAAACAGCCGATATCTCTTCAATTCTCGAAGAAAAAGTGGCCGGAGTTAAGATCGTAAAATCCTTTGCAATGGAAAAAGAGGAGGTTAAGAAATTCAAAAAAGAGTCCGAAAAGAGTTTTTGGCTCTCCCTAAAACAGGTCCAGATCAGCGTTACCCAGACCCCTCTTTTGGCCTTTATCCAGGTCCTGGGGATGGTATCAATTATCTGGTACGGCGGATATGAAGTGGTAACCGGAAAACTAGACCCTTCAAATCTTATTGCCTTTTTTGCCGGCATTGCCTTAATTGCCGATCCGGTATCAAAACTGGGAGATATAAACGTAATTGTTCAAAAATCACTGGCTTCGGCAGCACGGATATTCGAAATAATTGACCTGGAACCGACAGTCAAGGAAAAAGAAAACGCCAGGGATATTAATATTCAGGGGAGGGTCGAGTTTAAATCTGTCTCTTTCCGCTACAAAGAGGAACAAGAACTTGTTCTGGATAACATAAGCCTAAAGGCCGACAAAAATGAAATTATTGCCCTGGTAGGAAGGTCCGGGGCCGGAAAAACCTCTTTTGTAAACCTAATTCCCCGTTTTTATGATCCGATCAGCGGGCAGATTACCATTGACGGAGAAGAGCTAAAAGATCTAAAACTCCATTCTCTGCGCTCACAATTGGGAATTGTTACCCAGGAAACGGTTCTATTTACCGGAACTATCAAAGAAAATATTGCATACGGTAAAGTCGGAGCAACCGAGGACGAAATAAAACAAGCCGCAAAAATTGCCAATGCCCATAATTTTATAATTGAGTTAAAACAAGGATATGACACCCAAGTCGGTGAGCGGGGGGTTGAGCTCTCGGGAGGACAGAGACAGCGAGTAGCAATTGCCCGGGCCCTGCTTCGAAACCCAAAAATACTTATTTTTGATGAAGCTACTTCTGCCCTGGACACTGAATCTGAACGGTTAGTTCAGGAGGCGATGGAAAAACTTATGTCCGGCAGGACAACTTTTGTAATTGCCCATCGGCTCTCAACTGTACAGCATGCCAACAAAATACTGGTTTTGGATAAAGGGAAAATTGTAGAGCAGGGAAAACACTATGAGCTCCTTAAAAAGGGCGGAATCTACAAAATGCTCTATGATATGCAGTTTAAGGAACCAGGATGAAGCTTCTTATAATCAGCAATGGTCATGGTGAAGATTTAGTCGGGGCCAAGCTCGCTGAGGAACCTGCGACTAAACGTCGCGGTTCCATAATCGCTCTTCCCCTTGTTGGCGAAGGGAAGGCCTATAAATGTAAAGTGCTCGGACCAAGAAAAAAGCTCCCCTCTGGAGGTTTTTCTTTAAGGAACCTATCCTATCTTTGGAAGGACATAGCAAATGGTCTATTTGGACAGATTGGACAATTCTATAAAATCTTAACAAATGAAAAGCCCGATCTAGTTATTGCAATCGGAGATATTGTCCCAATAATTTGCGCAAAGATAACAAAAGCTCCCTTTATCTTTATCGGTGTTAACAAAACCGACTATTATGAATGGTTTGGGTATTCATATACCCCTTGGGAAATCTGGCTCTTAAAATCTGCAAAGAAAGTTTATACTCGAGATCAATTAACAGCGGATAATTTGAAGCTAAAAAGTATAAGAGCAGAGTTTGTAGGCAACCCACTCATGGACACCCTATCCCCTATAACCTATAACCTATCCCCTAAAACAATTGGCCTACTCCCTGGAACAAGAGACTCCGACATTGATCAAAACATCAATGATTTCATCAGGATATCCAAAGAAATAAAAAAGCTTGACGACAAAATTGAGTTTGTAATGGCATTAAAAGAACCACGGGTTTTAACATCAGGTGTCCCCTCTCCCTTTATCGTAAAACCTTTTGAGGAGGTACTGGCAGAATCAAGTGTGATCCTAGGCCTTTCAGGGACTGGAAATGAACAGGCTGCCGGCCTTGGAATTCCGGTTATCTCCTTTCCCGGACAGGGATCACAATATACTAAAAAGTTTGGTGAAGCGCAAACCCAGCTTTTGGGAAAAGCATTAGCCTTTATTCCAGAAAGAAACTTTCAAAAAATCAGCAACAAATGTCTTGAAATAATTGGCGATCCCAGACTTAGGGAAAATATGGGAAAGAGCGGAAAAGAGAGGATGGGAAAGCCTGGGGCGATTGAGACAATAGCAAAAAACATTTCATGAAGAAAAAAATACTCTTTATCTGGCATGCTGCGGTCGTCGAAAGCTATCAGAAATACATCGCTGAACTTGCAGAATATGATGATTTAGACATAACCCTTCTTGTTCCGCAATACAGTATCGAAGGAAGCAGAAAGGTTAAGGCCCACGTTCCCAAAAACGCAAAATACAAAGTAATTGTCGGGTATGCAATTAATCCCCAGGACCCACTGCTCTCAATCTACCCCCTCCTCCCCTATTATTTATGGAAAACAAAACCAGACTTAATCCACCTGTTTGAAGAACCGTGGCACAACAATGCTGCCTACTTAAACTTTTGGATTAAAAAGATTTGTCCTAGAGCAGAATTAATTTTCCAAACCCTTCAAAACCAGGTCAAAGACTACCCTAATAATTGGATCAATATTCAAAATCAAACTTATAAATACTCGTCTGCTGCAATTGCTTGCGCAGAAGAGATGAAAAAGGTTCTCTTGCATTGGAAATACAACAAACCAATTCATACTATTTATTTGGGGATCGAAACCAAATTGTTTTCACCAAAAGACTCAACTAAACTGAGACAAAAGCTTGGCTTAAATAAATTTACAATTGGATATTTTGGTAGAATGCTAAAAGAAAAAGGGCCTGAAGACCTATTGGCCGCTTCAAAAAAATTGAACTTTCCTCATCAGTTACTCTTTGTTGGGGACGGCAAAGATAAAGAAGAACTTAAAAAACAGGCTAAAAACGCGATTTGGCTCGATCCTGTACCCCTTGAAGAACTTCCAAATTATTACGCTGCAACTAACCTTCTAACTCTTCCATCAAGAACAACTCCAAAATGGAAAGAGCAGTTTGGCCGGGTTTTGGTTGAAGCAATGCTCTGCGGGACACCTATAATTGGATCATCTTCCGGAGAAATACCAAATGTCATAGGGGATGCCGGTCTTATTTTTAAAGAACAAGACCCGAGCGATCTGGCAGAAAAAATATCAAAGATTTACAAAGACCAACAATTACGCCAAGAATTAATTAACAATGGATTTAAGAGAGGAAAAGAGTTTGATTGGTCAAGCATCACCCAGAAAGTCTATTCTGTTTATAAAGAGATATTTAATGAAAAACCCTAGAAAAATACTCTTAGTCCGTCCTGAAATGATGGGAGACACCCTTCTCCTAACTCCCCTAGTTTCTGAAATCAAAAAAAAGTTTCCTCAATCAGCTATATACCTTTTATTACAAAATCCGATGCAAGAAATCACAATAAATAATAATGAAGTAGCCGGATATATTCTGATAGATAAAAAAGAAGGTTTTTGGAGCCTAGTTATGAAAATTAAAGAAGGCAAATTTGATCTGGCCATAGTACTAGAAGATAATCCTCGCCCCCTTCATGCCCTGGCCTGCCTTTTTGCAGGAATTCCAAATCGTATCGGGGATAAAAGCAGGCTTCTATACGGCTGGACCTATAATCGAGGAGTTTGGCTAGATTCATCCGATCAAAACCTACATCAAGTCGAACTACACGGACAATTACTCAAACCTTTGGGGATTTCAAAGATCACTTCCCCCTACAAGCTTGTAAGTAATCAAGAAAGCGACAGTACTGCTGTAATTGGCCTGCATATTGGAACCGGAGGAGGGAATAAAAGCTTGACAGCAAAAAAGTATGCCCAGATTGCAACCAAGCTTGATCAAGAACTCGGTTTATCAGTTTGTTTGCTTGGAGGAAAAAGAGAGGCTCAAACATTCCAAGAGATGAAACCACTACTCAACAACTCAATTATTAGTTATGTCGATCAATTAAGCCTTTCTGAATTATTTGCACTGATTAAAAAATTAAAATTATTTGTTGGAGTCGACTCCGGTCCACTCCATATTGCTTCGGCCTTTCAAATTCCAACTATTGCAATCTATACTGCGAAAGATGTTAATGAAAAACGCTGGTTACCCTGGAAAACCAAAAATGCTATCATAATTAGCAAGCACAACTGCCCTATCAAATGCTCACACCGAGAATGTGAGTTTGAATATTGTAGCGATGGCGTAGATTTAAATAGCATTGTTGCAAAGGCAATAAAACTACTAAAATGAAAATCTTAATCACCGGAGCATCCGGACTTCTAGGAAAAGCACTGATCGAACAAAGTGGGAAGAATGACCAAATCATTGCTACTTACCTTGGTAATTTTGATATCCCATCAACTTCACACATTAAATATGTGGTTTCAGATGTAATGGATATAGCCAGCTACACTCGCTTATTTCAAGAATTTAAGCTGGATGTAGTTATTCATGCAGCCAGTATTGGCAGTCCTGATTTTGCCGAGAAAAACAGAGAAAAAACATGGGAAATCAATGTAGGCGGAACCAAAAACATCTGTCAGCTCTGCGAAAAATTTGGCGTAAAATTAATCCACATCTCTTCAAATGGAATTTATGATGGTGAACATGCCCCTTATGCTGAAGATGATATTGCAAAGCCAGTAAATTATTATGGGGAGACCAAGCTAGAGAGTGAAAAGGTAGCAAAAACATCAAAGACGACACATTCAATCGTTCGACCAATCCTAATGTACGGGTGGCCCAACTCATTTGAAAGAGGAAATATTGTAACTTTTGCACTATCCAAATTAGCTAAGGGCGAAATAATCAATGTTTACGACGATGTCTTTTCTAACCCATTATTTGTTGGGAGTTGCGCCAAAGTAATATGGAAGATTATCTATAGTAATAAATATGATACCTACAATGTAGCTGGAAGTGAAATAGTAAGCATTTATGATTTGATAAAAAAGGCAGCAGAGATTTTTGATCTAAATCAACGTTTAATTAAACCGGTAAAGCAAGGATTTTTCAACGAACTAGTCAAAAGACCAAAAGACACTTCATATAAAACAGATAAAATGCAAGAGCAATTAAGTATTAACCCCATGAGGTTAGAAGAAGGCTTAACTTTCATGAAACAATCACGTTGTTCTTAAATTCTGCGTAAGAAGCAGTAATAGCATATCTTGACCATGATCCCCGCATATTAAAATCGGCATGTCTTTCGAAATCAATCCCCATTTGCCTAAAGCTAACGCCCGGATCGTCTTCAATCACCTGCCATATTGATCTGGTCAGCATTAGAGGTCCAGTGAACTGCACTATGGCACTTTTCACATTGGAAACCCGCTTCATTTTCCAACTCTTATAATCATTAACAATATTATCTATTATTTTAGCAAGAAAAACATGGCCCCTGGTAAAAGCTAACCCCCAATTTAAAACGATTAATTCTGGGTGCTTGAGTATTTTTTTCGTTTTCTTTGGCGCCTCCCAATCAATAAATTCTCTAATCGGATTTTGCTCGAATGAAATAATCGCCTCATCATTATCCTGAATTATATCCCTTAAGGAGATATTAACCGACTTGTTAATATCAAAATAGATCCCGCCCCGCTCAAAAAGGATACAATATCTAAAAATATCTGTCTTCAACGGCCCGAATTTTGCATTCTGATATATCTGATGGATTTTATGGCTCCTATAATATTTCGACATATAATTATCCATTCTCAAGTTGTCAAAGAATTCAAACGAGTAGTCCATATTCATTCCCCTGAACTTTTTTAATTCCTTAAAGTGTGTTTTCCCCAGCTTATTGCTCTCCCATGTCTGATAAACAACATTGGGAATCTTTGAAGTCCCACGAGGAACAGAAGTAAAAAGATGATCAATTTCACAATTAGGGTATTCGTTTAAAATAAAGGCTTTTAATTTCGCACTAAAACTCATTTCCCTCTTATAGTAACAGTTCTTATCTTCTCTCACAATATGTTACAATATCAGCATAAATCATGCTAAATATCCTCATCATTCGCCCAGACGTAATTGGAGACTGTGTCCTAATTACCCCCGCTATTACCCTTTTGAGAAAAAAATATCCTGATGCTCACATTGCAATACTAATAAATAAATACACTGAAGCAATTTTTGAAAACAATCCAGATATAAACCAAATAATCTTTGATGGTGACAAAATTCCGGCAGGATTTGATCTATCAATCCACTTTTATAACGAATTAAAATACGCCCAACTGGCAAAAAAAGCCGGCATACCAAAAAGAATCGGAGATCAGAGCAAGCCACTGATCGGCTGGCTCTATAATATAAAAGCAAAACAAAACTGGAACGATCTCTCGTCCCACGAGGTAGAGCATAACCTTAAATTAATAGAACCTTTGGGTATTGATATTTCAGATCCCCCTCCCCTTAGAATACCCCTCCCCCAAAAAATCAAAAGCAATGACTTTACAGTTGGCATCCACCTGGGTACCGGCAAAGGGAACAAAGCCTGGCTTCCAGAAAGATACGCCAAGGTTATCGATTCTCTCTTTAAAAAATATAAAGCAAAGGTCATTCTAACCGGATCAGACAAGGAGCTTTTTGCGGCTGAAACCGTTCAAAAGTTATGCAAAAACAAACCGCAAAATCTGGTTGGAAAAACTACCTTAAACGAACTAATCTCAACTATTGCCAGCTACAATATATATATAGGAGTAGATACCGGACCGATGCACATAGCAGCAGCACTTAAAATCCCGACTGTAGCCATTTTTCCGACTAAATTTGTAAAACCGACTGAGTGGGGACCATGGAAAACTCAGCATATAATAGTAAGAAAAGCGATAAAGTGCAGCAAAAAATGCCTGCCGGCTAAATGTCTTTTTGACGACTGTCTTAAACAAATTCAGCCGGAAGATATTATTCTGGCTGTTCAGGACCTTTTGGATCAAAAAAGCCACAACAAAGAAGACTGGATTAGATTTTCTTACAATATATTGACTAATGATGACAATATCCAGCGAGAATTATTTGCAAACCGTTATCATGTCGTAAAGCCATCCGGATATTCATTAACCGATATTTTAAACATTATTAAGAAAGATGACATAAATGTAATTCATTGGGTTGGAAATAGCGGAAAATTAAAAATCAAGCTAGCCCGTCTATTATCAATATTCTCTGCCCCAATCCCCCCTCTCCTAATTTTTGAACACAAAAGAAAAAAATATAATTATTTAGATCTAATCAATATTTATACAAAATCCTTTAAAGAGAGGAAATATTTATAATGCCATTAATCCTATGGATAATCTTAATCACCCTCTCCCTGCTTAGGATAATTTTAGGCTCACTCTTTCCAATCACCGCCGATGAAGCCTATTATTGGCTCTGGAGCAAGCACCTGGCTCTATCCTACGTAGATCATCCCCCGGCAATTGCATATATTAATTTTTTCTTCACCAGGGGATTAGAAAATCTCTTTTTGCTTCGGCTTTCGGCAACCTTATTTGCCCTAGCCACAAGCACAACCATCTATTTTATTTCAAAAAAGTTATTTAACGAAAAAGTCGCATTCTGGTCTGCCGTATTATTTCAAATAATCCCGCACTTTTTCTTTATCTGGCTTACAACCTTCGTTGACATACCATTGGTCTTCTTTTGGTCTTTATCCCTATTATTTTTAATTATGGCACTCAAAGAGGAAAAAAGATCTGCCTGGTATCTATTAGCAATCTCGGTAGGTCTTGGATCTTTGTGCAAATACAGCATGTTTCTGTTCTGGCCGGCTTTGGCACTTTGCCTGATTTTGATCAAAGAACACCGGCACTGGCTGTTTAAAAAAGAGCCACACCTGGCTTTTGTGCTTTCATTGCTCTTTTTTGCCCCAGTAATATACTGGAACAGTCTTCACCAATGGGTATCATTCACATTTCACGCAGGCAGAACAACCACAGAGACCTTGGGCGTTAATTTCCTGCCATTTGTAGGAGAGCAGCTGCTTCAATTCAATCCCTTTTTCCTAATCCTGCTGATTCCGGTCTTAATTAAGGCTTACAAAGATAAACAAATCTTGTTTTATTTTTCTGCTCCGATTTTAATCCTCTTCTTTTTACTCTCGCTTAAAATTAAGATCTGGCCGCACTGGCCATCGATCGCTTATATCGCAGCCATCCCGCTGCTAATCAACTACGCTACACAAAAAAGCAGTAGATTTTTTGTATCATTTATAGTATTTATAGTTGTCTTTGATCTGATCATCTTCTCTGTATTGTTTTTTATTGATCCCGGCATATTAAAAAATCAGAAAGAATATGCAAAGAATCAGAGGATGGTCCTAATAGCCCAACAAATAGACAATAATCTCAAGGTCTATGCTGCTAATCATGCCGGTCTATCCCAACTAGAATTTTATCTTAAGAACCCTGTATACTTGTTACCCAAAAAACTTAGATTAGAATCTGTCTGGGGCGAAAAACAGTTTGAGATTTTTGGAACTCCTAAAATCCCAAAAGGAGAAACAATTATATATTTCGGCCCAGAAAATACGCATTTAAAGGAATATTTTGATAGCATTACAGAAATTAATGGCGTAAAATTATATCTAATTGAAGACTATATATCTAGAAATAAATTCTATATACTTGAAGGATATAAAGGCAATTCATGAATTTTATTAATAAAAAATACCTGCCAATGCTTCTGCTTGCGGCATTATCACTATTTCTATTTATCTGGAAAATCGGGAGCACACCAATACTTGACGGTGATACCGCCTATGGTGCAGCCATCGCAAAGAATATTATAAATAGCGGCGACTGGATGACCCTGCGCTTTATGAATCCTCTTGACCTGGTTCCAAAGCCCCCCCTCTTCTACTGGATTATGGCCGTCGGGATGAAGATCTTTGGCATAAATGAATTTGGGCTAAGCATTTTTCACTCCTTAATCGGAGTTTTTACTGTTCTCACAACCTACCTGATTGCAAAAGAATTATATAACGAAAAAATAGCGCTCTGGTCCGGCCTAATTCTGCTAACAACCGCCCAATTCTTTTATGCCGGGCGCTCGCCCTTGCAAGATATGCCGCTAACCTTTTTCGTCGCCGCTGCATTTTATTGTTTTATTTTATATGAGAAAAAAACTATCCCCCATCCCCTATATCCTATAGCCTATTTCCTAATTCCTATCTTCACCGCGTTAGCACTACTGATCAAGGGCCCGGTTGCATTACCCCTAGTACTTATCCCTTTATTTGTTTATACAATCTGGAATAAATCGTTTTTTAAACATTTTAACCTTCGCCTTATCCTACTACTCCTCCTTTTCCTTGCAATAGCTGCCCCCTGGTTCATCGCAGAGTATAAAATACTGGGAAAACCATTTGCCGACATTATGATAAAAACTAATCTTGGAAGGTTTTTTCATCCGACCGACAGCATTGGCAATGATCCAACCGTAAACACAGCCCGCCCGCAGTATGATTTTTATTCATATTTTCTGCAATTATTTATCCTATTTGTGCCCTGGGCAGGCTTTCTCTATCCGGCTATTTTTTCTCAAATAAAAAACAAAGAGAGTCGTTTTGTCATAAGCTGGGCTCTTGGCATAATTATTTTCTTTTCGCTTTCGCTCAACTATAAAATCAGCCGCTATATTCTACCGGCCTATCCCGCTTTGGCGATAATAATTGCAAAATTCCTAAGCGATGCTTTGGAAAAAGCAGAAGAATACAAAAAACCGATAGCAATAGCAAAATGGCTCACCGCAGGCCTTATCATCCCACTCCTCGTCATCGGAACTATTTACATGATTATAAGTTTCCCAAGCCAACAAGCAGCCTATCAACCAATTGTGCTTCCATTTATTATCATCTTCACACTTGGAATGATCATTTCAAGCATCTTCATGTTTAGGAATCAACTAAAAACCGCCATAATCCTCTCCGTGATCCTCAGTGTTGTCTCCTATTCCGTGCTAATTCCGTGTATTGATACATATTTCCCCAGCGCCAATCCGATCAAAGAGTTCTGCCAAATAATAAACAAAAAGTCTGATGGTATCCCCGTGCTGTACAAAGCTGATTCCTCTGCCCATTTTGCTGGTTTTTATCTTAATCAAGACTTTATTCAAACGAGAGATAAAGAAACAGTTGTAAAGGCACTAAAAAATCACGGGACTTATATTATTAGCGAAGATCAAGAAGCTCAGAAAGAATTCAAAAACAGCAGGATTATTAGCCAAAAATCAAATTTTGTGTTATTCTCAAACTAATGAAATTATCAATAATAATGCCGGTTTATAATGAAAAAATGACCCTCTCAAAGATTGTTGAACGCGTAATGGCAGTAGATCTTGATAAAGAATTAATAATAATTGATGACTGCTCCACCGATGGCACGCGAGAACTTTTTAAACAATATCAAAAAGATACAAATATCGAAGTAATTCTTCAGACCAACAATCAGGGAAAGGGTGCAGCTATTCGAGCAGGGATTAAAAAAGCAACTGGTGACTATATCATTATTCAGGATGCGGATTTGGAATATGATCCAAACGACTATTTAAAACTGATTAATCCGATTATTGAAAAAAAGACAGATGTTGTTTATGGATCAAGGTTTTTGGGGGATCACAAATTTTCTTCAATCACCCATTTTTGGGGCAACAAATTACTAACACTTCTTACCAGCGCGCTCTACGGCGCAAAATTAACTGACATGGAAACATGCTACAAACTAATTCCTGCAAAATTCATGAAAGGACTTAAGCTAAACGCCAACCGCTTTGATTTTGAGCCGGAGATTACTGCCAAAATACTAAAACAGGGATTAAGAATCGTTGAGGTTCCAATTAGCTATAAAGGACGCGAGTTTAGTGAAGGGAAGAAAATTAGCTGGAAGGACGGATTTGCTGCAATTGGGACATTGTTAAAATATAGATTTTATGATTAAAATCTCGGTCATCATCGGCACCTACAATCAGAAAGAGCCCCTAAAACTAGTTTTAGAGTCTTTTTCCAAACAAACCATAAATCCATCAGAATTTGAGGTCATTGTTGTTGATAGCTTTTCAAACGACGGGACAGATGCAATGATTGAATCCCTCGGTCCCCATCCATTCCCCCTAAATTACATTCGCCAAGAAAATAATGGCAAAACAGCAGCACGAAATCGAGGAATTAAGGAAGCAAAAGGGGAAATTATTCTTTTAACAGACTCTGACATGATTGCAGATCCCAACTTAGTCGAGGAGCATTTAAAGGCGCACCAAGAAAATCAGAATGCTTCCTTTGAAGGAACCACATATAACTTCAAGCATCAAACCTCAAACTTCAAAATAAATCCAAAATCCCAAATTCCAAATGACCAAATTGAACCGTACATAAAACAGAGATTGCGGCCTGGACAAAGATTAAAATGGTCTTATTTCTTATCTGGAAATCTTTCTATCAAAAAAGAAACAATTATAAAAGCCGGGATGTTTGATGAAGATTTTAAGAGCTATGGATGGGAGGACATTGAGCTGGGTTATCGACTGCATAAGATGAAAGTTCCCCTCTTCTATCTTCCGTCAGCAAAGAATTATCACTATCACTTTGTAACAGACACAGATATGGTTAAGCGAAAATATAATATGGGAAAATCTGCTGCAATATTCTATAAAAAACATCCTAATTTTGAGATAAAGATGTATTTGGGGATGAATCCAGTTGCAATGTTTGTTTATAATTATATAAAAAAACGGCCGAATCTATTGAAAAAAATCACAAAGAGAGCAAAATCATCTAAATTTTATCAATATCTGCTGGAAGAATATAGTTATCGTCTGGGTCTTTCAGGCAAGTAGGGAAAAGTCGCGAGTTTCCGTGGCATTCTGTGCCTGTCTCCACCTTCCGTGTTTTCCCAAAAAGTGACCGATTTTTCGTCGGTCCTTCGCCCTCGCTACGCTCGTGGCTACGGACCGCTTCGCACCTTTTTCCTGATTTTATAGTAAATTCTCTATATCCTATAGCCTATATCC
>JABMQY010000067.1 GCA_013202975.1 Candidatus Saganbacteria bacterium | reverse complement strand
GGATGTTGCGGGATTACCCGGAAAAGTCGCAACATATGTTACCTGAACCTCTTCTTACAGCTATGGACGCTATTGGGTATTATTATTGAGTAGGTTCGAAGGAGAGTTCTTCTCCCAATCTCGTCGCCCGCCGAAGGCGGGCTCCTCGCAAATTCGAAATACGAAATCCAATTAGAAACATGTTGATGTAGGGCGAGAACGGGGAATTTATGCCGAGCACTGAGCGAAGTCGAAGTGTCGAGGCAAAGAGAGTTTGAGCTACTTCTTCCCCTTCACCGGCTTCTCAGCCAACTTAAAGTCATCACTAGAAAACTTTCCTGCCTTCCAATTTTTTAACAAGCCAAGCAGAACATTCTTCTTAAATATATGTGTCCTTTTTCTGACCCCTTTTAAAGCAATGGCTGCGGCTTTCTTTTCCTCTTTTGCTATTTCATCTTTTGTTATCCCCTTGGCCAACATTCTCTTCTTCATCTCTTCACTATATTCTACTTTCATTTGCGTAATCTCAATATATAGCTTACATTTATCGGGCCCAACCTTCTTGACTATAAAGAAGCCTTTTCCAAAAGCTTTCACTCCTTTCATTATGATTGATAAGGCAACATCAGTTTTTTGAGTCTTCCCTGTCTCTAAAGCCTTAATCAACAAGTCCCAGTCAAGAACGAAGCTTGAAGTAGGTTCTTCAATCTTTTGTTCCAAAACCATTTGCTTCTCAACCCTTTTTGCCCCGCCCCAATAAGGAGCAAGAAGCTTACCAAACATAAAAAAACCGGCCGCCAGGGCAACCAATATAAAAATAAAAACTATTTTAGAAACTGCTGATCTTTTTGTCATATTATCCTCCTATAATCATTTTGAAGTATTTTACATCATACTATAACATTTAGCAATCGGTCATTCCCCCCTATCCCCTATACCCTATCACCTACACCCTATCCCCTGCTATAATAGAATTATGCTCACAATCCCGGCAGACAACCTGACTCCGATAGAAATTTTTGAAAAACTCTACAATGGCTATGGGTCATTTTTGCTTGAAAGCCCGAATGCCTGCGGAAAACTGGAGCGTTTCTCCTTTATCGGGATAAGCCCAAAAAAAGTTATCCATTCATTTGATGCATTAATCAAAGCTGATCTGCATTATGGGGCTTTCGGTTTTTTTTCTTATGATTTTGGATCAGAGATAGAGGCGCTTCCCGATATTGCGGAAGATGATCTTAAAATTCCACATCTTTGGTTTATAATCCCCGAAACCCTTATTGTTTTTGATCATCAGAAGAACGTTATCACAATTAAATCAAAAAGAAGCGAAGAGATAAGGGCAAGAATATCCGGCCCCTACAAAAATCCGCTCTTTCAGAAATGGAAAGAAATAAACCTTTCAGAAAAGATCCCCCACAACAAAATGATTCCCTATATGCACAAAGATGATTTTAAAAAGATGGTTGAAAAAGCAAAAGAATATATTGCAGCCGGTGATATTTATCAGGCTAATCTTTCACAAAGATTTTCTACCCTTATTACCGAGCACCCCTTTGAAACCTATAAGCAACTGAGAAAAATTAATCCCTCCCCCTTTGCCGCCTACCTGGATTGCGGGGCTGTCCACCTGGTAAGCTGCTCTCCGGAGAGATTAATTAGTTTAGAAAACAATATTGCCCAAACCCGTCCGATTGCCGGCACCAACCCCAAAAATTCGACCGAAGACCAGCTGCTCCTGGACAAAAAAGAGAGAGCCGAACATATTATGCTGGTTGATCTTGAAAGAAACGACCTGGGAAAAGTTTGCGAATACGGATCGGTTGAAGTTGACGAGATGATGACGGTTGAGCACTACTCCCATGTCCTGCACATTGTCTCAAACGTCTGGGGAAGATTAAGGGAAGACAAAGACAAATTCGATCTTATCAAAGCAATGTTTCCCGGCGGAACTATTACCGGCTGTCCCAAAATCAGGGCTATGCAGATTATTGAAGAATTAGAACCGATAAAACGCAATATATATACCGGTTCAATCGGCTACATCATGCACAATCAGATCGATCTCAATATTGCTATCCGAACAATAGTTATTAAAGATCATGTTGCCCACATCCAGGTTGGAGCCGGGATTGTTGCTGACTCTGATCCAGAAAGGGAATATCATGAAACATTGTATAAGGCGCAGGCGATGTTTGAAGCTTTAAGGGCAACCCGAGAACCTCAATGTACACCTATATAAACGGTAAAATAACAAAAAAAACAGATATCTCCATATTTGACAGAGGATTTTTATATGGTGATGGAGCTTTTGAGTCTTTGCGTACCTACAAGGGAATCCCATTTCTTCTTGATCAACACCTTAAAAGATTATCAGAAACCTGTATAATCCTAAAAATACCACCACCCAAAGACATATTCAACATAATTAATAAACTTATGCGTAAAAACCATCTCAAAGAAGCCTACATAAAAATCATAGTCACTCGCGGAGAATCAAAAGAGCACGGTTTAAGCCCAAAGAAGGCGTCCGGCAAACCGACCTTAATAATTATTTGCAAAAAGATAAAGGATCTTCCTATAAATACTCTTTGTAAAGCAATCGTTTATAAAAAACCGCGCACTAGCTGGATTGGAAGCCGGTTAAAGACCCTTAATTACCTGGAAAATATATTAGCAAAGATTGCTGCCGATAAAGCTTTAGCCAATGAAGCACTTTTTCAAGATGAAAAAGGGAATATTCTGGAAGGAACTGTGAGTAATGTTTTTATTGTGAAAAATGGAGTTCTTATAACCTCTCCCCTCTCTATGCCGATCCTCCCCGGAGTAACTCGAAATTATATTATTAAACTAGCAAAAAAATTGAAAATAAAGGTTTTTGAAAAGAACTTTAAGAAAAAAGATCTTAAAACTGCTGACGAAAGTTTTATTACATCATCCGGCCCAGGAATAATTCCGATCAACAAAAAAGCTGGACTGATCACAAAAAAACTAATGGAGGAATATGGTGCAAAAATATAAACTAGTCGTATTCGTCCCGCAAGATCATCTGGAAAAAGTTCGCATCGCAATCTGCGACGCTGGGGCCGGAAAAATCGGCAATTATGATAATTGTACTTTCATAACTCCTGGAATCGGAACCTTTCGCCCGCTTGAAGGGGCAAATCCTGCTATTGGAGAGGTTGGAAAACTTGAAAGAGTTGGCGAAGCTCGCCTTGAAACTATCGTTCTAGAAAAAGATCTAAAAACCGTTATCGCTGCCATGAAAAAAGCGCATCCTTATGAAGAAGTGGCTTATGATCTATTTAAATTAGAGGATCTTTAATCGCTGCGACGGGGACCCAGATTCCTATTCTTGTCAGAAGTCAAAGGAGACATGAAGAGTCCCTCCCTGGATTCAATCAAACTTTCTAATAATTCCCTCCCCTCTCCCTGAGCCTCCGAATGACTTTGCCTCAAAATGTTAACAAATTCATTCAAGAGCCTTTCAAATTCCCCAACACCTTCTGATTCCATAAAAATACCCATGCAGGAAGATAAACATTTTCTTATTATTTCCTCATTATAACTTTTCTTCCCCGGCATAGCTTCCTCTGTAACCAATCCGAGGTTTCTAAAACTGTGCAAATATTCCAAAATTATTGGCCTGGCGCCAGGTCCGATCTCTTTAGCAATTTCCCATATTTTGCTCCATGCCTCCAAAATATCCCTGGGCTGAAAAAGAAAATCCAGCCCCCCTTCATCAATTCTATAACTTAATACATTCATAAGTGTCCGAAGCTGTTTCTTTTTTCCACGAGCTCGGGTTAAAGAAACCCTTGGGGCTTTTGCTTCTATATATTTCTTTCCCCTATTCACCCCTGGTCTCCTCCAAATATCATCAAGAGAAAGATCAGAGCCAAGGTACCCCTCCGGTGTAAGATATTCTTTTAATGAACCGGCTAGTCTTCCTGGCTCCTCGAGTGTCTTTTTATATTTCACATTGCGTACTGAGATATCAAGGTCTCTTGAAGATTTAAGTTTCCAAACAGATTTTGCAATCCGCTTTTTTTGCTCCTCAGACCCATGATTCATGACCTGCCAAAAAACATCCTGTGAATACTTTTTCCAAATATCACGTTGAGATAAAGCATCTCCAAATACCGTTAAAATTATTGCCCTGGCCAACTCTTGGGAATTCTCTTCTTTTAAGATTATCTCAAATTGTGGACCAAATGCTCGGTTTCCCCAATTTTTAAAAAACTCTCGGACCTCTGGACCAACATTTTTTGCCCCTTTTAATGCAACATACACCCTTAAAGCTTGAATCTTTACACCTAATGGTCCCTCTGGATAAGTAAATACCGATTTCAATATAGAGAATGCGCTCTCCATCTGCTGTTCGTCTAAAGGGGCGGTAGTAAGATGGAGCTCATCCTTTTCATTCAGGAGTTGCCCGTCAAGATTAAGAATGTTCAAACAGCGTCTAACTCCATCCGGCAATAAAACCTCTTTTGTCTCTTCTCTTCCCAAAACAGCTTTTCTAACTTCTTCTGATGGCTCCCACTCTGTTGTTGCAGCTCTGGGCGGTACAAGTCCAGTCCCAGCACCTGGTTCTGCAAAAGCCCCTTTGGGAGGCGGCTCATCTGTCCCTTCTTCCCATGCACGTTCAAAATCAGGTTTTCTTCCTTGAGGCCTTGCCGGCTTTGCCCCTACTACCACTTCTTCTTCTGAAGCCTGCCCTTGCACCGAATGGTGCACTTCTGTATCCTTAAAAAGCCCAAACTGGGCAAAGAAAACTGTCTCACTGTTCTCATCTTCAAAACCGACAATTCCTTTTACTGCCCGAATCTTTCTTTTTAATTCAAGCAGATTAAGGTCCCCTTCGCGCCCAAGGATGTCAAACATCTCCTTGCTCTGCTTAAGGGAAAAAGGAGTCGGACCGGTCAGATTATCCTGCAATCTTTGTTTAATAGAAGAATTGCCCGCAAGTTTTGAAGTCCTAATTGACAATGTAAGTTTCTCTCCATCAAAATCCCAGAAAATCCGCGGGAGCACATTCCCCATCTTGGCATAGGCAGAAAGAAAATAGACAAAATCAGCGGCCGCCTCTCCAGTTCCTTCTGCAAATCCGGCAATTTCTGCAAGTTGTGAAAGCTTTGAATAAAGATCCATAACCAAAGCATCTTTTTTTCTATAATCATTATCTGATAATCTAATATTGCCGGTCGGCAGAATCCCGGCGGCTACAACACTATTAAGCGCCTCCTGAACCTTTTCATCTTTTGGAAAAAGGATCTCCTCTACCTCATCTCTTTGTACCCTGGTTTGTCCTTTGGAAGCTTTTAGCTCGATCAAAGAGAGCAAGCGGTGGACTAAAATACCGACTCGTCCTTCAACCTGAGGTGCATGAAACT
This sequence comes from Candidatus Saganbacteria bacterium, assembly GCA_013202975.1. GTDB lineage: Bacteria > Margulisbacteria > WOR-1 > XYC2-FULL-46-14 > XYC2-FULL-46-14 > JABMQY01. Next base: position 19,742 of record JABMQY010000067.1, on the reverse strand, counting down.
CTGGCCGCATAACCTCACCGGTCCGTTCAAAAGTTAAGCGATCTAAATGTTCAAAATCCTGGTCTACTTTTATCATTGAACGAGGAGGGAGGTCGCCAGCAATTATTTTTTCTACCAGCGGATCAATCAATATGTCTGTAAGAGCCCGTTTTAGCGGCCGCGCGCCATACTTTGGAACGTATCCAATAGAGAGCAATAATTCGCACGCAGGTTGTGTCAGCTCCAACTCACATCCGAATTCAGTCGAAATCTGTCTCGCTAGCCCGTTTATTTGCAAGTCCAGTATCCTTTTTAAATCTTTTGGGCTCAATGAAGCAAAAGGGATTATATTGGTAATCCGATTGACAAACTCGGGAGCAAACTCCATCTCTGCCCCCTTTTTAAAAGCAGCCACACTCAGCTTAGCTCTTCTCTCTGGATCTTTTACTTTTCTAAGCATCTCCTGAATCTCTTTTGCCGCCAGGTTTGAGGTCATAATAATAATGGTATTTGAAAAATCAGCCGTTTTCCCTCTGCCGTCTGTCAGCTTGGCGTCATCAAAAATCTGCAAGCAGAGCCGCTTAAGATTTTCGTGAGCTTTTTCTATTTCATCTAAAAGAATGACGGAGTAGGGCTGTTTGTTTACCGCCTCAACTATCCCTCCCCCCTGGCCATGGCCTACGTACCCCGGAGGAGCTCCAATCCACCTTGCAACACTGTGCTGTTCCTGATACTCGGTCATATCGTAACGGAGCAGGAACTTTTCATCACCAAAAAGGGCCTCGGCCAGGGTTTTTGCAAGTTCCGTCTTACCAATTCCGGTTTGACCGAGAAAAAGTAAGACACCCTGCGGTTTTCCCGGGGTTTTTAAAGTACGGCCTCGGCGAACCGCGGCAGCTACTGCTTTTTTTGCATCACCCTGCCCAATTACCCTTCTCGACAAAATATCTTCAAGCTTTAATAGTTTTTCTTTTTCATCTTCTTTTAACTTTGCCAGAGGAATTTTTGAGATATTAGAGACCGCGGCCAAAAGATCGTCTCTTGTAATTACAATTTTCTCTCCCCCCTCCAATTCTTCTAATTGATGTCTCAAGCTATAATACTCTGCAGCAAGGGTTACTAACTCTTTTTTTGCCGCAACGGTTTGTTTTGGCTCATCATTTTTTATCGCCCGCAATGCCTTTGCAAATTGAATTCTGACTCGTCCAATCATACTCTCAAGCAGCAAGCGGGTAGTAGTAATTTCATTTACCCGGATTGAACAAGCTTTTTTTATTACATCCAAAGCTTTGTCAGGGAAATATCTAGCTTTAATATGCTCATCGGCCAATCTTACCCCCTCTTCCAAAACAGAGTCTGGAATCGTCAGAGGCTTCCCCGCTTCCCTGCTATAATATTTTTCTCTCTTATCATTGCTGCTGTAGAGAACTACCATTGAAGAGTCGGCTGACATCTCAGCCAATTCAATAATATTTAAACGCCGCTGCAAAGCTGAATCAATTTCAATAGTGGCCAAAAAATCTTTACTGGTAGTAGTCCCAACCAGAGTCAGCCTATCTGATGCCAGGGCCTCTTTTAAATTATCAACCGCTTTTCCAGAAGCCCCCTTCATACGGAAAAGACGCTGGATTTCGTCAACAAAGATAAGCGCCTTTCCCGGCATATTATCAAGGTAACTCTGTAAAGCCAGCAAGCGTTTCTCTGACTCCCCTGGCAGAAGCGGCCCTTTTTCCAATTCTGCCATATCACATAATAATAATTTGCGATCCCTCAACGGAGGGACCTCCCCATTGACAATCTTTCTTCCCAACTCATACATTAAGGCAGTTTTCCCAACCCCTGGCTCGCCGACATAAACCACACTGTTTTTATCTTCTTGGATTAAGGCATTAATGGTATCAATCAAGTCTTGTTCTCTCTCCACCACAACGGGGAGGCTCTCCCATCTCTTTTCAACCCGCATATCTTTTAAAAAAGGAGGGCGGGTAGAAGATGTTCCAGGAGAATCAGCCATCATAACTCGACTGCGAAATTGGATCCCCGGATTAAATCTGTTTATAAAATTAATCTTCATTCTTCTTCCTCACCATAAAAAATCTCAGACAACATGTTTAAACGCAAATTTTCTCTCTGCTCGGGCGTAGCCTGAAAAACAGAAGATTTTGTCCACCACTTTCCTAACCAATCAAATAAATTATCCTCTTTAATCTTTGCGTTATTTAATAAGAGTAAAATATTAGTCGCATCCTCCTCTAAAACTAAGCCGCTTCCAATTAACTGGTCCGGCAGCTTGGTTAAAAAGGCCTCTAAAAGCTCTGGAGCTTCTACTGGACCCATTCCGGAGGTCTGTTCAAAAAATATCGAGAGAAATAGATTGGCAAAGCCATTAGTATCAATAGTATGGGTTTGGATATCAGGGGAAGCCATTAGCAATCTTTGGATCGCCCTGGCATAATCAATAATCTTCTCTCCCATCTCCTTAACCGCCGCATCAACATGTCCCTCCATCTTCCCTTGCGGCAAAAGAGTGCGATAAGAATACTCAAACTCTCCTATTTTGGATTCTAGCGACATGCCAGGTTGAAGTAACCCGGTCACAATCCTATCCATCTGACTAAGTGCTCCCTCCGTTTCTGCAGCGACATTAGCAATAAATGGATCATTGTCGTTTCGGTGTACTTCAAGGAATCTTTGCTGAACCTGGCCGGATTGAATTCTATGCTTAATCCCGCGCCAGATTCTAACCGCAACTATTTGTCTAACTGCACCTAAATCCATAATTTTTTACCCGCATAAATCAGGATCATCAACTCCGGTTGCTGCACCATTTACAACGCCTGCAGCATCAAGTTCTCCTCTGCACTCTTCACTTAATGTAACAACATCCCCATATTGTGTTTCATCTTCTGGTTCATGAAATTGGGTCCTATCTGCAAAGGCTTTTAATAATTGGCCGATTGAACTTTTTCCAGCAAATTTTGTCTCTCGAATCAGCGACAAAAGAGCTGCTTGATCAACTTGCGGGCCACGGATAGAAATAACAGCGTGTTTATCAGCAAGCTCTTCTGCCAGGGCATCCTCAAAATGAGCTACATCAAATTCTCCGGAAGCAATTACCCCCCCCCACGATTCAATCAACTCAGCTGACAGATCCTCAATCTTATGGGCATTAACTTCAGCATTGGGAAATTGTCTTCTAATATTTCCGACAAACATTCTTGACCAAAGATCATTGGCTGTTACCAGAGGCGCCAAGGTCGTTTTGGGTTTCTGCACTCTTTTACTAAACGCAGTAAAAATAGCAATTCTTGCTCGCTCGCACATGATTACATATCCTCCAACGCCGCCTGTCCGGCTACTAATCTTGCAACTGCAACACCCTCTCTGGATGGACTGACATAGTCAAGCCCAATCCTGTGAGCAATTCTAATTGACGCAGGGTCTCTGCCATGTTCTCCGCAAATCCCAATCTCAAGATCCGGATTTACACCCCGTCCCAATTCAATCGCAATTTCCATTAGTCTTTCAACCTCGGGCATTAATGTTTCAAACGGATCACGATCAATTAATCCCTTCTCTCTGTACAATGCTAACAATTTAGCAACATCATCCCTGCTAAAACCAAAGGTTGTTTGGGTTAAATCGTTTGTTCCGAAGGAGAAAAAGCGGGCTACTTCTGCCAGCTGATCAGCAGCTAATGCTGCAGCCGGTAATTCTATCATCGTCCCTACAATTCCTTTTAATCTCCTTGGGGTCAGACCAAATTGATCCAGAACTTTTCGATACTCCTCCTCAATTAGCGGTTGCTGATCCTCTATTTCGCTCTTCAGGGAGACGACTGGAATCATTATCTCAGGCATTACTCTAATATTTTCTTCTTTGATTAATTCAGCAGCAGCCTCATAAATCGCTCCGGCCTGCATTCTGGTTAACTCCGGATTTGTAATTCCCAGTCTTACACCGCGATGACCGAGCATAGGATTTCCTTCACTAAATTTCTTTACCCTATCAAGAAGATCCCGCCTGGTGCGACGCCCAGATAATAATTGCTCATAAAGAGCCTCTGGCCTTGGTAAAAACTCATGGATCGGCGGATCAAGCAGACGAATAACAACCGGTTTCCCTTTCATTATTCTCAATTCATCTTTAATATTCTTCTTAAGTTTTCTCCTGATCGTTAACAGTCTCCTTGCTTTTGCCTGAGGAGTTTTAAGTAAGATATATTCCTTAAAAAGTTGGCGCAGTTCTGCATCTTCTTGAATCCAATGCTCAATCCGTTTTAGTCCAACTCCCTTGGCCCCTAATTTTCTGGCATATTCCATTTGCTCCGGTGTATCTGCATTGGTCCTAACTTTTAATCTTGCAAACTTGTCAGCCCAGCTAAGTAAGGTTCTTGCCGACGGAGTCAATCCCTTTGGTGGAACCAAAGGAGCCTCCCCTTTTATTAAAACTTTATTATTCGCATCAAGAGTAACCCAGTCTCCCTTCTTTAATATAGTTCCATCATCAAGTATTACCTGCTCATTTGCTTCATCAACTGTCCCGTTAATAGAAAAGAGGCCGACCTTACCTTCTGATTTACAGACAATCGCAGCGTGGCACCCTTCTGAGCCCTCCTGCGTCAGTATCCCTGAAGCGGGAGCCATTCCGGGATAATCATCAGTTGAAGTCTCAACGCGAGTTAAAATAGGTTTTCCACCCTTTGCAGCTAATGCTATCGAATCTTTTGAATTAAAAACTAATTGTCCGCATACAGCACCAAGCGATGACGCAGCAGCTTTGCCAATAATTTCAACTTCGGCATCCGGGTCAACCCGGGCAGCCAATAATTGTAGAATTTGCTCCGGAGTAATTCGTTGAACTGCCTCTTCTTTTGTAATTAAACCATCTTTTACCATATCAACTGCAATTTTTACAGCTGCGCGGGCAGTACGTTTCCCATCTCTCATTTGAAGCCACCAAACACGCCCGCCTTCAACCGTAAATTCCATATCCTGCATATTTTTTCCACGTATTTCTTGCTCTTTCCCTACTCGCACAACCTCAGCCGCAGCACTAGGCATTTTTTTTCTAAATTGAGGTAAATATACTGTTGAATGAGAGCCAGAGACAACCTCTTCTCCCTGTCCCCCTTCTCTAAAGGAGATCACCGGACGATTTGCCCCGGTAGTATCATTGCGAGTCATCATGACCCCGGTTCCAGAATTAGGCAGGTTCCCATAAACCATTGCCTGGACATTTACCGCTGTCCCCCAATCATCTTTTATCTCTGGGCGTAAAGCACGATAGGTAATTGCTTTTTCTGACATCCAAGATCGAAAAACCGCCTCAATTGCCTGATCAAGTTGTTGCTGCGGCGTTACCGGAAATTGATGGCCTTGACTTGTAACTAATTCAAAAAATGCAGGTAAGAGTTGCGATTCAATTGCCTCCGCCGGTAATTTTCCATCTGTATCTGGATGAATTCTTATCCCTTCATCTGCTTTAACTAAATCTAATTGACCCCGAAAAAGCTTTCCGTCAATCTCTAAAACCACCTTTCCAAATGACTCTACAAAACGGCGATAAGAATCAAAAGCAAAGGGACGATTTTTGAACATAGTTGCCAACCCTTCAACTGTTTCTTCTGTTAATCCAAGATTTAATACCGTATCCATCATCCCGGGCATAGAGACTCGTCCACCAGAGCGCACAGAGACTAAAAGAGGATTTTCAACCGATCCAAAATTTCTTTGAGTAATACCTTCAATGTGCGTCATACCAAAAGAAACATCAGCTGCTAGCTCAGCTGGAACTTGGCCTTGTTTCAACCAATAACTTCCAACATCAGTAGTAATTGTAAAACCAGGAGGGACATTTAATCCTTGGTGGGCATACTCTTGTAAACTCTTCCCTTTGCCCCCCAAAACCTCGGCCATTTTTGTCGTGCCGCCAAGAGAATATCCTTCAGATAAACCACCGCCAAAACGATATACCAATCTTGCCTGAGATATTGCAGCCATAAAAAATCCTCCCCCTCCTACGCCTCGCCTTCGGCGGGCTTCGGAGGATATTTACATTTTGTAAGATTTCTTCGTGCAGGTTTTTGATAAATTTCAGGGTATTTTGGATGTCAGGGATTGCTATGGAAGCAGAATTAACTTAGCATGCTTAGTCTTTGGATTGGTGCGAACCTCGGCCTTAATACGGTAAGCCTTCCAGATATTTTCGCGGGTCAAGACCTCATCCGGCTTACCGGAAGCAAGGATTATTCCATTTTTCATTAAAATCAAACGCTGGCAGAAACGGGCGGCCATGTTTAAATCGTGGAAAGTTGCAATAACAGTCCGGGTTTGGCGGATTTTTCGAAGCAGCTTTAAAATCTTAACCTGGTAGCGGATATCCAGATGTGAAATCGGCTCATCCAGAAGCATTAATTTGGGCTCCTGCGCCAGAGCCCGCGCAATTGCAACTCTCTGAAACTCACCGCCGGATAAATTAGTAACCGGAGTATCGGCTATATCTTCCATTTTCAATTCCTGAATAACCCAGCGCTTTACCGCATGGTCATCCTCTGTTTCAAAAGAAAACCGCTCAAAATAGGGAGTGCGTCCCAATAAAATCATCTCAGAAACAGTAAAGCCTTTGACCGGCTCCATCATCTGGGGAACTAGGGCAACTTTCTGGGAAATTTCTTTTCGCTTCATATCGACTAGATTTTTTCCGTAGATCTCTATTCCCCCGTGATTTACAGGGAGCAATTTAATTAACGCCCGAAGCAGGGTGGTCTTTCCGCAGCCATTAGCACCCACAATCCCGACAAACTCACCCCGTTCAACCTCAAAGGAAACCCCTTTAATAATATCAAGACCATCATACCCGCAAACTATCTCTTTAACCGCTAATGCCAAATCGCTCATCTTTTGCCACCCACTGTCCTGGTTCTTAGAATATATAAAAAGAAAGGAGCTCCGACCAAAGACATAATTGCACCAATTGGGACCTCAATCGGAGAAAATAAAGTGCGGGCTAACGTATCTGCTACCACCAGAAGGATTGCGCCGGCCAAAGCCGAAAAAGGAATAAGCCATCTATGGTTGGGACCGATAAGTAACCTTACAAAATGGGGAATAATCAGACCGACAAATCCAATTAAGCCTGAAACAGAGACAGCAGCTGCCGTCATAAGAGAGGCAACCAAAATAAGCCATATCCTGATATTTTCAACTTCAACCCCCAGGGTCAGGGCAATCTCTTCTCCCAAAAGAAGTGCATTTAGTTCCTTTGAATAAAGAAAGGCAATAACCAATCCGGCAACAGTGTAGGGTATGATATTCCAGACATCTGCCCAGGATGTGCCGGAAAATGATCCAAGCAGCCAAAAGTAGATCGGACGCAACCTGCCCGAAACAAGTATTATTAGCGATAAAATTGCGGAGGCAAAAGCCGCGACGGCAACACCGGCCAGAATTAATGTTTCAGGAGAAGAGCGGCCTTTTACATACGCTAAACGATAAACCACAAAAACAGCAGCCAGGGCAAAGACAAAAGCAAACAAAGGAATTGAAGACATTCCAAAAATTGTAAAAGTGATCGGAATCGCCAATGCAATTGCAGCCCCAATCCCAGCTCCGGAAGATACTCCCAGGATAAAAGGGTCGGCCAAAGGATTACGCAGAATCCCCTGCAAAATCACCCCGGAGGTTGCAAGAAGAACTCCGACTAAGGCAGACAAAACAATTCGCGGCATCCTAACCTGCCCGATAATTCTGCTTCCGGATTCATCTGACGGGGAGGCCAAAACCGACCCGATAAACATTGAAAGGAGACAGACTAATATCAGTACACTGATTAATATAAATAACGCTTTAATTTGTTTGTTCATTTATGCAAAAATAATGCAATCTCTTCAATTGCTCCGACCAAACGAGGAGTCGGCCTGGCAATGAGATCGGGCTCTATAAATAATACCATATTATTCCGCACAGCAGAAAGGGAATTCCATCTGGAATCAGATTGAAGCTCTTCTTTTGAGATAAGCCCCTTTAAAACCAAAAGCGCCTCCGGATCATGCATAATCAAATGCTCAAAACTAAATTGCGGATAAGGGCTTGAAGATAACCCCCCCATATTCTCTCCTCCTGCCAAACTAACTATATCATTTATAAAATTGCTTTTCCCTACAGTGGTTAAGGGGCGGCTGCCGATTAATAGAAAAACTTTTTTGCGGGGTTTATCCTTTATTTTCTCAGCAACTGCATTAATTCTTTCATTCATCACAGAGACCATATGTTCTGCAACCTCGCTGCGCTGCGTCACTATGCCAATGTCTAAAATCGACTGCTTAACCTCCGCAACCGAATGGGGATTAACAACAAACATGGGAAGATCAAACTTCCTGAATTTATCAATATCACGTTTTTGGGCGTCTTCCAGGAAAAAAATCAGATCCGGCTTGAGGCTGATAATTTTTTCCAAATTTATTGTAATTCCGCCCACCTTTTCTTTTGTAGCAGCCTCGGGCGGAAAGTTGCAGTGAGAAGTAACACCTACAACTTGATCTTCTAACCCCAGACCATAAAGTATTTCTGTTAATGAAGGTATGCAGGAAATATAGCGCTTGGGCAGCTCTAGTGTTTTTTCTATATTGGCAAAACAAGAAGAGGCCAAAAATAAAAACAAAATGATGAAACTTAGCTTTTTGACCACAACACTATCTCCCCATATTTAAGATTGGTCGCTAACGCCAGATGAGCACATTTGACCATTAGCAGAAAGAAAATCTTTTTGTCGTGCGGCAAAGTTTCAAAATTCCCCTGCCCTTTTGCAATTACAATATCTGCTTTATCATAAGCATCCTTAAATTCTTTATTAACCTTATCTAAACTTGTCCCGGCAGTCACAGACCCGCTTTCAATAACTCCTACAAACTTATCTAACTTAATAAACCTGGCATCCTCAATTAAAGCATCGTTCAAGACCGGTTTACTCTTTACTGCAACCGTGACTTCCAAATCATAATTTTCGATTAGGTATTCGATCAACAATCGATCAAAAACAATTTCTCCCGCATTGTCGCAAATATAGAGAAGCCTCTTGGATCCTTTTATTTTTTTTCGAAATAAATTAAACTGCTTTCCTGAGAGTTTCTTTTTTAGGACCAATCTTAATGTCTTATTAATATCAAATTTGTGCTCCGGGCCATAATCTATAATGTTGCCGGCAATTGCAAGCAGCAGGGCGTCATGAAGCTTGTTTTTCGACTGTCTTATTGTTTTCTCTAACTTCGGAACCAGTGCTAATGCCTCTTTATTAGACTCTTCTTTCTCTTCTTTATAAAAATCTTTATTTCCCAAATGTTTTCTTAGAATACTATGCCCTTCATGAGTAAGTTCGGGCGGGGTAACAGAAGATAGTTGGATTGTTGAAAAACACCTCAGCACATCCAAAAGAATTTTCTCGCGCTTTTTTTGGTTCTTGACCTTTTTGCGAAGAATCTTAATGATTTGGTTTAATACACAGGGAACACACTCTAGGAAGGCTTTCATTACTGTCTAATTATAGCTTTTTTATAAGGTAAAAGCTATATTTTTGCCTTTAATTCATTTAATTCAGCTGTTATAGCATCAATTTTTTGATTTAAACTTAATAGGGCCTCTTGACATTCTTCAGGTACTTCTTCTTCTATTTTTATAATAAGTGTTTCTCTGTCATTTTGGGTTCTGCTGATTATGGATTCTATACTAGTTTTAGCGGCCAGTTGATCATCTTTTGCCGAGCTTATAACAACATGATTCTCTGTCCCAAAAGCACTATCGATCAGGGCTAAGGCTTGCAATAGTGGGGTTATTACCCTGTCAGTTTCTACTTGAATTTCAACTATTCTTCTCTGCCTAAAAGTTTGAATCTTCTCCTCCATTTTTTCTCTCTGATGCCTAAGCCCATCTATTTTTAAACCAACCAGATTAACCTTGTTGCGAAGAGCGGTTTTGCTTTTTATAGAATCCCTAAGTTTCCTGTCCATCTCCTCCTTTGCCTTGGCCACAGCGCCTTCCCGCTGTTTTAAGTTATCCAGAGAATCGCTTACTCGCACTTCGGCTTCAACAGGAACTATAGGCTCTGGAGGAAAAATTCTTATCGTCTCATCACGGATTGCCGGCATTTCTTCCCTTATAATCTTTTCGGCCTCTCTCTCTATTTTTCCAACATCTTCCCTAAACTCGGAAGCAAACTCCCGATCGGAAACCTCTAAAGAATCGGATAGATTGGCCTGAAGCTGCTCCACACCTTGAAGTAAACCACTAATTTCAGGATCAATTTCATACAAGGCTAAAACCACCCTTATTTGTTCATGATCGGGCCTATTTTCCTGTTCAATCTCAAGCATTCTTCCGAGAATATCACGTAATGCCGGAGGAATTTCTTTTCTCTCAAGCTTTGGTTTTGATTTCAAAGCAATTTGTCTTTTTACCAGATCGTCGTCACTAGAACCAAATGGCAGTTCGCCGGATAACATTTCATAAAGAAGGCTCCCCAATGTAAAAATATCGGTCTTTGCCGTCGGCTCACCGCCAGGGATAGTTTGTTCTAATGCCATATAATCACATTTACCAAGACGCTCATGAAGTGTTGTTATGTGGTCAGGATCATTAATCTTAACACTGCCAAAATCTATAAGCTTTACCCAATCAACATCATCAGCCGATTTCTCCCCCACCAGCATAATATTTTCAGGTGTAATATCACGATGGATAGACTCAAGACCATCATCTTCTTGAATTGCCTTAAGCACACTGAGGATTCTGCTTATAATAGTCACTGCCTCTTTAGACGGAAGTTTTGTTACACGTTCAAGGCGGGCCCTCATATGCTCCCCATCAATATATTCCATACGAATCAAAGGGCCATCTTCACTATCTTCCTCAAAATCGTAGATTTTTACAACATTTGGATGGATTCTCTTGGTCATAGATTCCGGGTCCGTTATCGTTGCGTCTCTCATTGCCCTGGCTTCCTGCAAAAAACGAGGTCTAAGAATATCTCTTTTCTCTTCAGACAAATCCTTATAATTTCTAACAGCCTTCTCAACCTCGTACTGTCCTTTTTCTACATTCCAAACTAAGGTCACAACACCCATGCCCCCCTTTTCCAATTCAGCCAATTGAACATATTTTTGTTCTGGATCTATCTTTAATGCTTCAACAATCATCCCTTTGTGCGCCGGATCTTTAAATTGACAATTATCCAAACTCGGAATTTTTCCCCCATCTTCCACTTTAACTTCCTCAACCTGCAGGTTCTTCACTCTGGATGGAACATCAAAAGAATTATCTTCAAGCTCGACTATAGCATCAGTTACAACCTGCCTATCTTCATTCTCCACTCTTTGCCAGGATAATCGGGAACGAAGCGCTTCAACTCCGGTTAATAGCGGAGTGAGTACCGCAAGTCCCAGCGCCGCGCCGATCCCTGCTTCATGGCCAAAATCAATAGGCATATCATACAGAGCCAATACATGAAATAAAAGGGCAGAGCCAGCTCCAACAATTGGAGAAATAACTGCACATGTTGCTATCGTGCGGGCAAATTTTAATTTGCTCGCCAAAATATCTTTTGCACATGGGGAGAGCATTTTGGTACTTACTGCTGATCGTCCGGAAACACCTAATAAGCTCATTATATCCTCCTCATTATCACTGTATTATAAATTATGAAAATCGATTCTTACTCCGCCATAGAATCCCTGCTGGAAATCATCAACCTGGTCTCCCAAAACTTCATACGTTTTCTTGGAATAGACATGCTCAAAATAAACCTCTCCCTGCAATTTTGATCCAAAAAGAGCTCCCGCATGGGTTCTAAACTGAAGATGATTCCTTCCAAACTCGGAAGAAAAAGATACCGGCAGGCGCATATTGGCCAGAAACGGTAAATTCAAGATCGTCTCAAAACCGGCAGTTGCCCCGTATTTTTGATAATCGAATTCAGCGATTTCTCCGCCGCGCTTGGTCCAATAATCTCCTTTTGTATAGACCGGAAATAATAATCCTCTGTTTGTAGGGGTAATCGCATCATAGCCGTACTTAAACCCGGCAGATATCTTTGTGTTGCTCAGTGAGACCCCTTTTCCCATATGAAGGTAATCCCAGTTAAAAGCAATTTCCGGGTGAACATGGTATTTAAAGAGAAATGCACCCGATTTATCAATAAAATTATCTTTTTTCCCTTCCCACTCCGCCCTCTCTTTCCCTGACGATTTATCCCGCTCGTTTTTTAGATTTTCCCATATTTTCTTCATCATAAGATTGTCTTCGGCCGATGCATGGGTTAATAATGAAAAGGCACTACTTAGACCGAGCCAAACAGGTCCTAAATTGACCCCGGCTTCACCCTGCAAATTCGCGAATTGGAGATCAATCGGAACAGACTTTCCGCTATGCCCTTTATCTTTCCTATACATCTCCCTGAAGTACAGCTTGAGAGGATTAAGCTTAAGGTCCAGAGTGACCCTTCCCGATCTAACATACCTAAACTCAAGTAAAGAAGAAGAAAACTCCCTCTCAACCTCTATCCCGGGATAAATTTTAACATTGTCATATTGTTTAAAGGTTAATGCATTGTCAGACAACCTGAATCTAAAATAATTATTCCCATCCCAAAGATAAGGGATCAGATTACCCATAGTAGAGGTAAAGGGGTCGGCAACCGCGGACAAAACAAACTCCGGATTTATTTCTTTTCCCTGAAAGGTATTTTTTTCAACTCCAGCCTTGAGATTTACTAATGGAAAGAATTCCCTCAACCGGTCGTTTCTAACCAGGGTAATATGTTTATCGATTTTCACATCTTCTCCGCGGGGAAGAGATTCCACCGCCTCTTTAGACAAATCATAATAATCCCAGCGGCCTATTTCTTTCCCCTTATCTTTGTTCTTCACATTAGCTAATGACCTATGTCCCAGGGCATCCCCCATCCCAAGATAGAGCTGTGAAAGAAAATATTTCATACTAAGACCATTCCTCTGTATTTTCCCCTCCACAGCCGCCCGTTCAACGGCATTAATTCCAGAATAATACTCCAGCGCCGCTTTTTCCTTGTCATCAAATAAATTCAGATAAACATCTCCTAATTCAAGGGAACTTCTAATCGAAAGCAACATGTCATCTTCTTTCGAATATGTTTTTAACAATTTTGATGCCTCGCTATAACATTCTGCTGCGTCCTTCTTCTCCCCAAGCAAATAAAAAATCTCTCCATGGCTTAAAAGAGCAGTAAGGGCTACACTTTTAGAAAAACTGTCATAAGATGACGGCGAAATAGCCCAATAATGGAACGTTAAAAACTTCCTTAATTTATACTGTGCTTCATTTAACGTTTCTTCCCATCCGGGTTTTCTTTGTTTCGCTTTATCTATAAGTTTGGAAATTTTTTCGAACTCTCCCATAATTTTTTCTTCCTTCAAATATTGCACTTTTTGTTGCCTTTGTTTCTGCCGGCACACCATTTCTTCTCTTCTTTTTGTTGCAATCGACTGAGCGGCCCCCTTCTTCTTACCCTCTAACAAAGCAATCCGACTTTCTATTGCTGCCTTTATTCCCTTTAGGGGTATGCCCATTCTTAATTGAGAAGAGGCCCCAAATCTCTCGTTATTTTTCGATAGTTTATTTTCAAGAATAGACAGGTCGTATCTTAGTTTTTGAAGCGTTCTCTCTATTTTTTGTCCCTTTGGCTGGGCCTTATAAAACGTGAGTAGTTCATGTCCAAGCCTGTTATTCCTTTCCTTAATCAACTCTTTTAAACGGCTGGTTAATAACTTTTTCTCCTGCAGTAATTGATTACGCTTTGGAGACATTTTGTTTTGGGATAATTGTTTTAATGCTTTGTTTAATTTTTGCAGTTCTTGAACCCTATCCTGAAAAGAGGTTAATGCAATCATGCCCGCAAGCAGCCCCAATTCCTTCTTAAGGACACTCGTATCCTGACCGATATCTTTCAAAGAATTAATTAGTTGTGTTCTATTTGCCGATATTGCATCACATACTCCGCCCATTTTTTATCCCCCCTTATCAATCACAATTCACCATCAAGAATCTCATCAAAGGTCTCTTCCTTCTTTCCTGTTTTTTTCACAGGAACCGGTTTTGGTTTTTTCTTAACTTTCGGTTTCGGCTTTGGTTTTGGCGGGGGCTTTGGCTTCGGTTTTGGTGCTGGTTTTGGTTTTGGCGGAGGCAGAACAGGCTTAGGAGGGGCTTTCTTTGGAGCCTCCCCTGGAATCTTAACCGAAGAAGTTGTAATTAATAAATTGATCAGCTCTCCCGAAAGGAATAAATCCCTGGAATAGGCAGATGACGGCGAAGCGGCATTCATATTTATTTTCCTGAGGAACGACTCATATTTAGTTATCCCATAAAGGGCCTTTGATATTTTTTCCCAGCCGTCCGCCTTATCTTTCAAATCACTTGCCTTTAGTCCATAGCTTTTGAGCCTTGCCGGATCAAAAAGCACTTTTACTCCGAATGAGTTATTACGATGGATACCAGGATCAGCCGGAGCGGCAGCAATATTTATCATCTCTCCGGGAAGGGTAAAATCCCTTGCATAGGCAGAAGCGGGAGAATCGGCATTAAAATTTATTTTTTTAAGATCATCGGCATATTTTTCTGTTTTATAAAGGGCTTTAGAAGCTTTGCGCCAGCCGTCCTTTTTATCTTTAAAATCTTCTTTTGTTAATCCATATTTTTTTAGATTATTTGCATTAAAAAGAATCCTTACCTTTAAAGGATACAATTTAGAAAACGATGGTGATTTTTGGTAATTTACAGGAGGTGCAGCCATCGGTTTAGGTGAAATAGTGACTTTTGTTTTATTTTCCTGCTGATCTGTCGGCATTAAACTGGCTCTCATTATAACCTTATTTAAAGCATCAATGACTCCTTTTCTAACACCTTTTGGATTTGCTTTTAAATAAGTATCCATAGCGCTTTTTACTTCATTGATTGTTAATGAAGGACTTTTCAAATAAGAGTTCGCACCTATGTCATATTCTTTTCCATTCGCAGGACTAAGATATCTAAACACCAAATACTTTACGGCTAATTCAAATTTATTTTTTTTCATCTGGCTTCTTGCTTGTAATCTAAAACTAACTGCTTCAGCAAAATAGTCTGCTGTAACAGTAGCAGCATCTTCAAATTGATTTTCCATGCCGTAAGGATGAGACTCTCTAAACACATCCACTACTGGACCACGGGCACAGAAATTCGTATCCCTGCATGGGGGCACCGCACCCCCTCTAAAATTGTTTTTATCCCCATCCAAGCGTCCCCAACTTCTTTTCCAGCTTATTGCTTTAAAGGTTTTTCGCTCGTCCCTAGAAGACAATTTATCATACCAATAGTGTCCTATTTCATGTGGAATTGTTCTTCCGTTTGAAGCATTAAAATAAACATTAATTCTTCCAGAATCATCAAAATCACCTGAACTGCTTGATGATTTGCGATGGCTAAAATTAAGTACTTTTATACCGCGAAAAAAAGCTTTCGGCATTTTATATAACAATTCCAAACACCAATTATTTCTATTAATAGTCTTTGGAAAGTTGCTAAATTTCACTTTAAATCCAAAGGGATATCTGGCAATAATAGACTTACCAATAACCCTTAGTGGCCTAACGCTTGGGATAATTGTTATTAATTTTTCCCCTTTTAAAACCAGGCTATAGAAAGGTATCCCGGCGTAAGAAAAAACAGAGAAAACACCTCTCCGTGCAAGAATCTTTCTCTTGCCGTTAAAAAGCGGATTTTCGTAAATTTGTTTTTGAAATTGTGCCATGCGAACAATACCTGAATCATTGTTCACGCCTTTGGGAGTATTTTCTAATGCTATACTTATCAGAAGTGCGGCTTTTTTTGGCTGCTTGGCTTTTTCTGCTAGAGCAATTGCATAATCAAAACATTCCGTTCCATTAAATACACTTCTTGCTTCTTTTCTAACGCCCAGATCGGGATCATTGGTTAAGTCGACTAAGGCCTCAAGAGCTTTCGTATCATATGCATTATTCCGAAGTTCTTGCTCTAACCTGCGAACAGCGGCACGCTTCTCAGAGGGAGTGCCATGACGTGCTTTTGCAATAAAATGGTCAATAGTCTGAGCCTGCGCAACCTTAACTCCGGGTATATCAGAGAGAACTTTTCTCCTTTTGTTATATGACTCTCTGCCCCGGGAAGGGGATAAAGTTGAAACACCGCCATCTATTGGAATACCCATAATTAATCGGCCTCCCTTATGAACTCTAGTTATTCTTCGGATAAGAATCTGGGAAATTTCAGCTAATTTATAATTAGTCCACTTGGGGCGGGGCTTACAAGCCTTTAGTTATTTAAGCGATTTTCCTGCCTACTACTTTATTCTTCCCTGTATTACACTAATAACCTCATCAAGATTCGGCATACCGATTTTTGCCGCTTTCTGCAGCTCCAGGAGAGCTTTTTTATTCTCCTTTAGCGCTTCTTGTTTCTGCCCTTTTTCCGAAAGCTCTAATCCTTTTTTTGCGTAAGCTATTCCCCGGTTATAATAGGGTTCGGCTTTTTTCTCATAAGCAAGCCTTAAATTATTAAGCGCTCTTGGGTCTTTGGGATTGATCTTAATCATCATATTATATTCCGCAATTGCCCGGTCAATTTCACCTTTTGCATAATAAGCATTGCCTAATCCCAGGCGCGCTACAACAAAAGTCGGATCAATCTTAACAGCTTCCTTATATTTTGTGATAGCCAAGTCAAGTTTGTCATTGCTCAAATAAACTTTCCCTAAATTGCAATAACCAGCTGCATGATCCGGGTCAATTCCAATAGCCGTTTTAAGTCCCGCAATTGCTTTTTCTGGTTCAGCCTTCCTCGCATAGGTATTCCCCAAGTTAGAATAATGCACAGATAATAATTCTCTGCTTGTCTGCCTATACCACCACTCAAAAATACCCTTATAAAATTGTTCCGCGTCTGCTTTTTTCATATTAGCGTCAAAAAAACGAACCCTGTCGCTTAAAACTAAAGCAACAGAGGTATGCAAACTAGCCGGAGCTATTTGATGTTTTTTCCTGGCAGCATCGATAAATTTTCCATATACAAAATCAGTCTTTAGTCCGGCCCTTTTGAAAATTGCCGAAAGAACTTTGCTCTGTTCCGTGCACCAGCCGCACTTATCCCTTAATGCTTCTACTGCAGTTGCTTCCATAGAACAATCATCTTTAATAAAAATCCTTTCCAACCCGCCGTTTGCTTTAAGATAACTGCGCACCCCGAATAATTTGGCATCCATTATCTCTTTTGCTGCATCCGCCGGCACAAGAGTCTTATTAGCACCCTTGACCTTTTTTGCCATAGCAAAGGCATAAAGGGAAACAGCAAGCAGTTCATTGTATTTATCTGTTCCTTTCTTATAGCCGGCTCTAGTCAATATTCCTTTAAAGCGGTTAATAGCTTTGGTTATTCTTACTCTGAGTTTTTTATCAAAATCGGTCTTTGGATCTAAATCATCCAAGCTCCAGGGGACTACATAGCCGGTAGTCTTCTTAATAGCCAACTGATATCTTTGATAATTTTCAAGGGCGTAGTTCAAGACCTCTTGTTTTTGAATCTTTCGGTCACCCTTATGTATTACGCTTCTTTTCTTTTTTACATAGTCGGTTTTGGGATATCCTTTATCCAGGTCCGCATCTTTCACTCCGGCCTTTTTTAGCCTTTGATAGAGTTTCCAGATATCGGCGTTCTTTTTAAATGTTATTGTATATTCTGACATATGCTGTTATTTCGGTTATGTTTTTGAAAAATTTCAGGTGATTTTGAAAATAGCCGTAGGTAAAGCCGTATTTATAGCCTGATTAAGGTTTACTTAGTCTCCGAAGTTCCTCGGCCGTCCAGAAAACCTTCTTAACTTTATTTAGCCCTTCCCTTGCTTTCTTATTGTCAGGATCTAACTCTAAGGCTTTATTAAAGTTGGTCGTGGCTAAATCTAGACATGGTTTCTTTTCCAATGTCAGCCTTGCTAATTCTATGTAAAGAAAACCAAGTCCATAATAGCTCCGGGGGGTTCTAATTTCTTCTCCCCCTTCCTCCAGACCCCGCTCAAAGGCATGAAGCGCATGATTAAAATACTCTTCCGCTCTCTCCTTATTGCCTTCACGCAAAGCCCCACGCCCCCTTTCCGTGTAACAATATGCCAAACCATTTAACGAATGTACCCTGCTACTGGTTGGATCCTCTGCCGAATCAGCCAATGAAACAACCTCCATAAAACTAGCAACGGCCTCATCATACCTTTTTAATTTCTCAAGACATTCCGCCTGCCGGTACAGGGCCCACAAACATTTCTTGTCTCTCTGTAGAAAATCTTGTGTTATTCCCAAGGCTTTGGCAAACATTTTTTTAGAATAATACGCTCCCACCATGCGTTTTCCAATGACAGCTAATTTTTTTAAAGGAGTAGTTGATTCTGGATACATATCAAGTCCACGCATTAAACAGACCATAGCCTCCTCATGCCTTCCTAAGCTAACCAGAATTCTCACTTGCTGATCTAGTACCGATGGTGCGGGAAACAATCCTTTATAAATTTCAAGCGCTTTTTCTGCCGCCAAACTTCTCGCATTAGCGGCTTGGACTACCTGCGCGCCTAAAGACTCTCTTCTGGTAATATAAGAACTAATTTCTCTTCCTTTTATTACCGCGGATAAAAAATCTGATATTTTTTGAGGAGCAACTCTGCGAAAGGAAAGTCTGCGAATTCCATTACCAGAAAGTTTTCGAGCCAACTCCAAATGATCCTCAACTTCAATTCCCTGTACAAAGAGCCTATGTCCTTCGCCAACCGGCTTAATGATAAAGAAAATAGGTTTAAAAAAAGAAGCCCTGGCAATCGCCTCTGCCAATGGTTTAAGTTCTCTAATGGAGACCAATCTCATAAACCCTGCCTCTATTTGCGTTCTATTTATTTTTACCGCGTAAACACTTATCTTATGAACTCTATTCATATATCTATCTTTCGATTGGGTTTTTGAAAAATTTCAGGTGATTTTAAAAATAGCCTTATTACGACTCAGTATTAAGCGCAGGAAAAGAACAAACTATTAAAAGAAATTGCTAATCCCAATAAGTCTCGTCAGTGGCATTAGATATTTCATTGCTATTTCTCGTCCCCAATCAGTAAATCCCAACAACATTGACAAAATGGCCATTCCCACAAGCAGAATACCCATTATTCTAGTCCTTAACATAAATCCCCTCCTTACTCATTATTAAGTGTCGCCAAAATCTCAGGGGAGGCAAGAATCTTGCGGGCTTTATTGTCACCCTCCGGAGTCGAAACAATCCCGGCTGCCTCAATCTCATCCATCAGACGAGCTGCCCGGTTATAACCTATTCTCATTTTTCGCTGAAGATAAGAGGTCGATGCCACGCCGGTATCTAAAATAAGTTTTACTGCCTTGTTAAAGAGGACATCCCTGCCATTCCCTGCTCCTCCCTCATTCCCCTCTTTTCCCTTTCCTTTATCACTTTCAAGCTTAATCTCAAGATTAACAATCTCCTCAAGATAATTTGCATCAGCCTGATTCTTAACATGTTTTACAATCTTCTCAATTTCCTTATCGGTCACAAAAGATCCTTGCAGCCGAGTTGGTTTCATCGCTCCAATCGGATTATAAAGCATATCTCCCCGTCCCAGCAGTTTTTCGGCGCCGGAAGAATCTATAATTACGCGGGAATCAATTTGGGTTGCAACGGCAAAAG
>JABMQY010000066.1 GCA_013202975.1 Candidatus Saganbacteria bacterium | reverse complement strand
TCTTTGCTTCCACTAAAGAGAGAAACGAGTACTTATACAAAGTTGCTACCGGCAAGATTAAACCGATACCGGCTAAAACTAAGTTGGCGGCAAAATAATTAGATAGGATAGAGCCGAAGATAGCGATTAACGTATAAAAGATTTCTTACTCCGTCCCTGGAAGAATATCTGATATTCTGATATCTGCTTATCCGATACCCTCACACAGATATGCTTAATTTCTCAATTATCCAAATTGAGCTTAAGCAAAAAAACAGTTTCAGCTACCAATTTTGATTTGACCCAGGCTTTTTGTTTCTCATTAAGGAGTTCACCGATCCCCGACAGGATGTTCCGGCTGCTCATTTTTTCAAGCAAAACAATGCATTTTTGCATAAATTTTCCAAACGGCATTTTAGCCCTCTTCTCCACGATTTCCTTATTTATCTTCCAGTTATTGGACAGAAAAAAATAAACATCAAAAATATCACGATTAGTCTTGCCAATCCGCTCACACATCGCCACCAATTTATGGGCAGCCATATCCTCTTTGACCATAACTTTCATCGAAATGCCCAGGTGCGGCCTCACTTCATACCTTGAACCAAAATCCCTGCGGTTTATTTCTACTTTAATATTCCGGGCGCCTTGTTTTTTTTCATTATATGAAAGAAGAAAAAACAAGCTAAATCTTTTTTCCCTCGCATCTTTTATCTCGCCGTATTTTCCCAGTATTTTTTTTACATGCTCAAAAACCTGTTTTTCTTTGGCCTGGTCAAGCAGATCAAAATCAAGATCCACCGAAAAGCGGTCAAGCCCGTAAAAAAGATAGGCTGCCGTTCCGCCCTTAAAGCCCAAAAAAGAGCCGATAGCAGGATCGGTATAAATGTCCTTTAGTATCCTTAAAAGGATATTTTTATGTGTCGAGTTATCCATGGCCCTTAAAATCCTTGTAATATTTGTCTACGTTTTTCGCCGCGCGTTTATTGCCATACAGCGGCAGGAGGTCAAATACTTTGTTCCAATCCAAAGGAGCAAGATTATCAAAATGGTACTCTTTGTTAAGATAGACAACATCCAAAAAAGCACGCTCTTTTGTGGCCAGGGAATAATTATTGCGGTCTTCTATCCCGGCATTGTCGGTTAGCAGGCGGTCTTTAATTTTTTTAAAAGAAAAAACTTGCCCATCGCAGGCAATCTCTTTAGTCTGATAGGTAGCAACAAAGATCTGCCCGTAACGCTGGAAGACTATTCCCGCTTCCGCCAGCACGGTCTCGAAGCTGACGTAAGAAGGGCTAAAAATTTTTGTCGCCAGTTCGAGCCTGTTATAGTTTTTGTCTTTAGCATAAAGCCCCCGGCGAATACCGTATAGTTGTTTGCGGGTAGTGTAATAGTTAATTCTCCGCCGCAAGAGCGCAGGATTATTTTCCTCCGAAGCAAGCAAAATATCCTTGAAAGAAAAGACCGTTTTGTCCGAACGTAAAATACTCAAAATATCAGCTTTTCCCATTATAACATCCTTTATAAGTTAAAGGTTACACCTGGTGTTACCTTTAACTCAAATTATACACTATTCTGTAAATATTGCAAGCTACCTTGCCCCGCCTGTCCGGCAGGCAGGCGCCAGGCAAAATCTGATACCCTGTACCTGATATACTATCCCCTATCCCCTATAACCTATAGCCTATACCCTAACCCCTCCCTTGATTTCTCCCCTAAAAAGGAGCAAAATAAAGACAGTTCAACTAGACAGGAGGATGATATGTTTAAAAATTCCAGCCTCAAAGTTATTATAACGATTGGATTATTTGCACTTATTTTTGTTTCGGTTATGAAAACTAGCTGCTACGGAGGACCAAAAGGCAAACCCATGCCGGCTTCCACAGCTCCAAAGATCATTTATCTTAAAATGGGTGCGAAAGTAATAAAAAAAGACTCCAACTCACAACCAGATACAAAACTCATTTGGCTCAATAAAAACTCTTTGAACAATAACCTTATTCTGATAAAAGGCTTACAAAACACCGCTCCATATTGTGGTATCAGTCATGTTAAGTTTGCAATTACCAAGCCAAATATCAGCTATGGAACGACTGTTAGCTATGATTACTGGGCTGATGGCACATGGAAAAATGATTCCTCCAACGCATTTAAAGACTCATACGCATTTGACCTTGCCACATTCAAATGGGAACAGGCGCCTGGTATAACAGAAAGCTATAAAATCTCCTCCTCACAATTAAATACATTTCTTACCAAGATAAACGAAAAAGACACCTTTACTTTTAGCACTGCAGTTTCAGCATTTGGCCCCACCACTCCAACTATTCACGTTCCGGTAAAATTTGATTTTACCCTGCCTTTAGGAAAAATAGACAAAAACAGCAGCTCAACTAATTATTTTAACAAAAATGATATCAAGGACGGATTTTCTGGTACTGCCAGCGATACCAACGGAATTAAGAACGTATATCTAAGGATCTACACACAAAACAATACCCATTATTGGTATTGGGGTGGCAGCGGATGGAAGTCAACACCAAAGGCCCATATGCCGAACCCAAACACATTCCTACCGGCAGTTGCGGCAACTGAAGTTAAAAAAGCGGGAACCATCTACAACTGGAAATATAAAAAGATGCTCACAGGACTAAAAGATGGAAGTATATACACTATCCACATCACCCCAGAAGATCTGGCAGGAAATAAGGGGGACGCAAATAATGCCAAGCACAAACTAACCTTCACCTATGCCCCAAACGCTCCCGATAACCCAACTGAGATGACTGCTCAAGGTATTGGAGTCGACGAACATGGCCTTCCTGATATTAGGGGATTAAAAAGCAAATCCTGGCACAAACCTATCTTTCCACTTTTCTATTTCGCAGACTCAGGCTCTCTAAATATTTCGGTCTATGAAATCTACTATAGTTATTATCCTGACAGCGGTGGTCTTTATTATTCTTTTATTGGCCCGGTCAAGCCCGATTTGTCAATCAGTTATCGGGGCACAAAGTTTATCCCAAGTAAAAATAAATATCGATTTGATTTGGATGATTTGTTAAAAACTAGTGGCCAAAAAATACCAATTAATGGAATTCATGAAATATCAATGATAACAAAAAATAAGGCCGGAATGCCATCATCTGAAAAAGTAATGTTTACTCTTAAAATTGACGGAACTCCTCCACCTACTCCAACCCCAATAAGTGCGGCAACTACAGCACAAAAAGGAATCAGGTTTACATGGCAAGCAGTCAAAGACCCTCTTTCTGGTGTTCAGGTCTATGTCTTATATCTTAAAAAACCGAAGGACTCATCCTTTAATTTAGTGGACAACGAAATTTTTATAGTACCAGACGGTTATTCGAATGACAAAAAAAATGCCTATTATTCAACAAGGAAAACCCTTAATCTACCTCAGGGTAAATACGAATGGAAGGTAAAAGCAAGAGACAACGCCTGGAACTATTCAGCAGACTCTGCAAAGATATCTTTTAATATTTCACTTACAGCTCCAAAGCTAACCGCCCCCGCTGCAAACAGCAAAAGTGATTCTCTCCCCTCCTTTACCTGGGAAGAGAGCAAAACCACCAACTGTACAATTAAGGAATACCGACTGATAATAAAAGATAACAAATCAAAAATTGTCAAAGAAGAAGTCATTCCGCTTGCATCTGCAATCAAAGCAAGAAAAGGGTCTAAAATCACCTGGTCCACCACCGGCTATTTCTCTGTCGGAACTTATTCCTGGCAGGTAAAAGCAATTGATAATTTCGGCAACAGCTCTTTATCTACCCCCCAATCATTTTCTTTAACAAAACGGGTCGATCCATCAATCAGCCTGATCTCCCCAACAGAAGGCCAAATAATAACCGACAGCTCTGTAACTTTTTCCTGGAAACCTCTCACCGAGTTTAAAAGCTATGATCTCTATATCGACGGCAGCAAAATCAGCCCTTCTTCTTCATCGGGAAGCTACACCCATAAACTTGCCGATGGAGATCATAAGTGGCAAGTCAAAAGTATTGACTCAAAATCTAAATTGATTGCATCCAAGACCCGATCCTTTAAGGTTGATACCAAACTACCAATTATCACCCCTCTTCTTCCAAAAGACAAAGCTATAAAATCACAAACCACTATAGAATTCTCCTGGAAGCCATCCAGGAAAGAATTTTCAAAATATGAAGTGTGGATTGATGGCAAAATGAGAAAAGCTACCAGTAGCGAAAAATACAGCTATACCCTGGCAGAGGGACTCCACAACTGGTATGTAAGGGGTAGAGATAAAAAAGGAAACCTGATCAAATCAAAGCCTCAAAGCGTTACCATTAACAGCATCGGTCCAAAAATAGAGGCTAAGGCTGGAAATGTTTCCCTAAAAGATGATTTGGTTATCTCTTCTACCGACATTTTGGATATCTCTGTAACAGATCCCAATGGAGTTGACAAAAACAGCATTGAAATCTTGATTGACAAAGTAAAGATCGCCGCAAAAATATCTGCCAAAGATGCCGGGGCAAACAGTGTGGCCTTAAGCTCTAATCTTTCCCTAAAAGAGGGCTCTCATACCATTAAAGTCACTGCAAAAGACACCCTTAAAAAAGAAAGTACTGTCACTTATACCGGAATAAAAACTTATTCTGGCGATGTTCGTTTATTGTCCAAACCTATGAATTATCCCAACCCGTTCAAACCTTCTTCCGGCCAGCCAACTACCATTAATTACAAATTGTCTGATAATGCCGACATAAAAATCATGATCTTTGACATCGGCGGACAGATGGTCTGGCAAAACACCTACCCAGCTGGAAGCTCCGGCGGAGCGGTTGGAGAAAATGAGGTCCTCTGGTACGGCAAATCAGCAGCCAGCGAAGTCCTTGGCAACGGGGTATATCTGTACACTGTTGTTTCTGGTGGAAAATTATTAGACCGAGGAGAGATAGCGATTTTTGAGTAAGTTGCGCCGGTTTTATCCGATCTTATTATCGCTTGTCTCTGGAATACTCTACGCCCTGGCGTACCCTACCTATAATTTCGAAATCCTGGCCTGGTTTGCACTTGTCCCGTTACTCTTCGCAATCGATAACAAATCTTTAATAAAATCATTTGGTCTAGGTTGGTTAGCAGGCTTTACCATATTTATTAGTCAAATATATTGGCTAAACAGCATACACCCTTTATTGACCCTGTTTATCTGCTCCTATCTTGCAATATATTTTGGTATTTTTTGTTTATTGTTCCAATTAATAAAAACAAGAACCGCATTTTCCGAAATTATTATCATCCCGCTATTATGGACTTCTATTGAATATATTAGATCTATTGGGCCATGGGGATTTCCTGCCGGACTTTTGGGTTATTCCCAGCACTTAAATATACCAGTCATACAAATTTCGGACATTTTTGGAGTTTTTGGCATATCCTTTATAATTATTTTGGTTAACGCCGCAATATTTCTTTTGTTAAAAAGAATTAGCCTTGCAAGGAAGCTAAAAATCACTGCAGCAACTACAGCGCTAGTCGTTCTATGTATGTTTTATGGCTTCTATACAATGAACCGGATCGAAACAGGGGGAAAAATCAGAATTGCCGCGATAAAAACAAATATAGACGAAAAAACAAATAATTTTTCAGAGGTCATAGAAACCCTGGATCAATTATCCAAAGATGCCATGCAGGCTAACCCAGATTTGGTAATCTGGCCCGAGGGGATTTTATATAAAAAAATACTTAAGGAACCAAAAGCCTTAAAAAAGATAAAAAAAATAATCACAAATAATAATGCTGTATCTTTTCTAATTTCCGGACCGGACAAAAAAAATAACAAATATTACAACAGCGCATATTTCTTTAGCCCCTCTGGAGAAATAGCCGGCCAATACAATAAACTACACCCGGTTCTCTTTATGGAAAAATACCCGCTCAACCTTGAGGAGCATAACGATCATGTTAATTCAGGAAATAAATATACGCTTTTTGAGGTTCAAAATATAAATTTTGCAGCGCTAATATGCATAGAAGGGATATTTCCTCTCTACAGCAGAAATTTCGTAAATTCCGGGGCCAAATTTTTAGTTAACATTTCAAACGACCGCTGGTCAAACAGCATAAAGGAATATTATCAGCACGCTGCAATGAACATTTTTAGGGCTGTTGAAAACAGGGTCTATTATATAAGGTCCACAAATGGCGGGCTTACCATGATAATAAAGCCCAATGGAGAAATAGCTAAGAGGATACCGGTAAAGCAGGAGGGTTTTTTACTTTATGATATAGGAGTAAACAATAATAGGTCCTTTTATTCAAAATTCGGAGACCTCTTTGCTTATATTTGCCTGGTAATAACCGGAGGATATATTTTCTTCTCTTTTATCAAATTTCCTTTTGCCAAATAGAGGCAATAGGAATTCCTTTAATTAAAAGTGTGCTCAACATGATAAAATTACGCCCTTTAAGCGTCTCCTCAAACTCTGGATAATAAACCGGACTTGTTAATAAATAATCCACCTGATCATTTGGGTCAAATCCTTGGGCTGTAAAAAAATAATTATACCCATTTTTGCTTGGATAATAATTTCTTAAATAATATGCAACCGCCTGATTATAACGCGGAACATTGACCACATGACAACCAATAAAAACAGGACCGTTGGGGTCACGCTGTGAACTGATTGTATCAAGGCTTTTAATAACCTCAGGAAATATCTCAAAAGTTATAAATCCAGCCCTATTCCATCCAATATATTCTCTGCCATACTGAGCTCCATCAAAATGCCCGTATGGAAACCAGTAAAAATATCTTGCCGCATTATCAATAAATACTATAGAAAGGAAAAGCAAAGAGACCAAAAGAAGTTTTTTTGAATGCTTCCTGACAGCTAACTCCCATAAAAATACAAGCGGCAGATAGAGGAAGGGGAATATCGCCAAAGGATACCAGGCCACCTTAAATCCCACTAGGGATATTGCAATAAACTGGACAATAAAAATAAGAAAAAATAAAACAACAAGAAAATTGCCGATATTCTTATCCTTATCTCTCAAGCGAACAGCAAAATATACAAAACAAGCAATTATTAGGATAAAAGATGAAGGCAGTCCGTATTTCATCAGCATAATGAGAAAAATATCATAATAGTTTGACCCGGATATTATTAAACCCTGGTTCCAATTATTAAACCAGTCAAAGGCTTTAAGAATATTGTTAAGATTTAAATAAACCGGAGAAAATATTAACGTAAGATTAAAGGCCGTAAGAACTATAACTGACCAAAATTCAAAAAAATCAACTTTAATCTTTTGGTATTTTTGATTATTTTCCCTAACGGCAAAAAAAAGTATCAGAACAAGATAGGCTAAAGCAAAAACAGAAGAAAAAATAAGTTTTTGAACAGCGTCAAGCGGAACTATATTTATTAATAGAATATTCACTAAAAAGAAAATTCCAAGAGCAAACATAATCTTGGGAGGCGGCGAATTAATATATATCTTTTTATTTCCAAATAGAAAATGAAAAACAATTAAAGAAACAAGCAGCAATAATCCAAATAGTTTACTTGAAATACATAGGGCTAATAGAAGAGTAAAAAGAAGAAAACTGGGAAACCTTCCCGTTCTTTTTAATTCCAAATAACCCCGAATAAAAAAGTAAGTAGTTAAAATGTGAAAAAGAAGAAAAAGATTCCCGCCTGAAGACATTGTAAAAACTGAAAAGGAAGACAAATAACAACTTGATGCCAAAAGCACAACATAGATCCAGGCTGCCATTTTATTGGTAGTCAATAAGTTAATTAACTTAAAACTAATAAAAAGGTAAAGCAGATTGAAGATGAAAAAAAGCAATCTAAGTGGAATAATAGCTTTTATTCCAGCCAGAATGACCAGGGGAGTAGAAATAAGCAAAGGAAATCTAGCCTGATCAAACTCGTAAGCCTGAGGAGAAGAATAGAAGTTCAAAAAACCACTAATATCACCAAGAATAATCCCAATATCATTTGGCTCATCCCCAACAAATGGCACCATAAAAATAGCAGCAATACGAAAAGCAACAAATATCAGGATCACCAATAAGGCAATAATAGTTAGTGTTTTAAATTTCATTTTATAAACATCGCATCCCCAAAACTAAAGAAGCTATAGTTTAACTCAGCCGCTTTTTTGTAGGCATCTAAAACAAACTCTCTCCCGGCAAAAGCACTCACCATCATGAGCAAAGTCGATTTCGGAAAATGAAAGTTGGTAATCATAGCATCAACGACCTTGAACTTATAACCCGGATAGATAAAAATATCAGTTTTGTTTTCTTGACCCTTGTCCCTTGACCCTTGCGACTCCAGTGCCCGAACCGTAGTCGTGCCAACCGCAACCACCCGCTTCGCCTTTTTAATCGCCCGCAGGGTCTCCTTCGGAATTTCAAAATATTCGGAGTGCATCTTGTGTTCTTTTATATTGTCCGCCCGAACCGGCTGAAAAGTCGCAATCCCAGTATGTAAGGTGACATAGGCAATCTTTACCCCTTTTCTTCTTATTTTAGCCAAAAGCTTTTTGGTAAAATGCAGCCCCGCCGTCGGAGCCGCCGATGCCCCCTCTCTTGCCGCATAGACCGTTTGGTATCTATTTGTCATTTGGGTTTTGTCATTTATTTGACATTTGTCATTTGTCATTTGACATTTAATGTATGGCGGCAACGGAACCTGCCCTATCTTCTCAAGTACATCAGAAAACTTACCATCACACTTAAACGAAATAATCTGCTCTCCCGATTCTTTCTTTTCAATAACTGTTCCAATCAGCGCGCCCTTACCAAAAGAAACCTGCGACCCGACTTTGAGCCGCTTCCCAGGCTTAACAAGACATTCCCATTCATTTCCCCCTATCACCCATCCCCTATCACCTATAACCTTTTTATTTAACAAAACAACCTCTATCTTAGCCGACCCCCCAACCTTAATCCCAACCAGCCTGGCGGGGATCACCTTGGTATCATTCAAAACCAAAAGATCTCCCTTTTTTAGATAATCAACAATATTAGAAAACTTTTTATGCTCTATTGTCTTTTTGTAAACATCCAAGACCATCAAACGGGACGCATCTCGTCTCTTTGCAGGAGTTTGAGCAATTAAGTGCTCTGGAAGCAGATAGTCAAAATCCGAGGTCTTCATCTTCGAAGTATCAAGTTAAAGAAAATAGTTAAGAAAATACTCATAATAATCATGGTAGTCAGCGGAATATAAATCTTTAGTCCCTGCCTCTCAACAACCAGGTCTCCGGGCAATTTTCCAATCCAGGGTAGTTTTGCTAATAGCATAAAGAAACCCCCAATCAGGACAATTACTATCCCAATATATACTAATAATTTGCCAAGACCTTCGAATGCCATGTGAATATTATATCATAGGGGATAGGGGATAGGATTTAGGGGATAGGAAAAAAGAACAAAAAAATGATATGATTAGTCATGCTTTCAATTATAGTCCCTACCTATAACGAACGAAAAAACCTAAAAGAGCTTTGCGAGCGAATATTTAAGGTTGTTCCAAACGATACGGAACTGATAATCGTCGACGACAATTCAGAGGACGGAACAATTGAGCTGGCAAAGCACCTTTCGCAAAAATCAAACATCACAATCCTATCCAGACCCGGAAGGATGGGATTATCATCTGCGGTAATAGACGGATTTAAAATTGCAAAAGGAAATATTCTGGCAGTAATGGATGCCGACCTCCAGCATCCTCCGGAAGCATTGCCCAAAATGCTTGCCAGGATCCAAGGCAAAAAGGCAGATTTTGTTATCGGCAGCCGTCTGGTCAAAGGGGGAGGATCAAAGGACTGGCCCTGGTATAGAAAAATAATATCTCTGGTTGCAAGAATTCCTGCCATGCCTTTGACAAAAATAAAAGACTTAACCTCCGGACTTTTTATGTTAAAAAAAGAGGTAATTGACGGGGTAAAACTAAACCCGATTGGTTTCAAAATTTGTTTAGAAATAATCTGTAAGGGAAATTACAAAAATATTGAAGAATTTCCAATTATGTTTGGGGAACGCCGGGGGGGTAAGAGCAAACTTGGTAATCGGCAAATCTTTGAATATCTTGTTCAGCTTAAAGAACTTTACCGCAACAGAAGCTAGTCTTTTTTGTAGTACTTAGTGAAATCCTCGGGCTTGAGGTCAGAAATAAACTCTTTGAACTTCTTAGTCTCTTCAGCATCCTTCTCTGCATTGACCAGCTTAGCCTGCATCATAACCTGCTCTGATACAAAAATCGGGGAATTACAGCGGATCGCCAGTGCAATAGCATCGGAAGGACGGGAATCAACATTGATCTTCTTCCCTCCCCGCAAAAGCTCAATCACTGCAAAAAATGTCCCGTCTTTTACTTCATTCACAACTACACGGTTAATCTTACTGTCGTTTTTCTCGATAATTGTTTTAAGCAGGTCGTGAGTCATGGGACGGGGAGGCTGGATACCCTGCAAAACCATTGCAATAGATGCTGCCTCAAATATGCCAATCCAAATTGGAAGAAAGTTCATCTCTTCTTGATCGCGAAGTAAAACCAGGGGTGATAAATTCCGCGGGTCAAAACCTAGACCTCCCACGGTCATTTCGATCATGACTTTATAAACTCTACAATCTTGCTAAAAACTGTGGGGTGGGAAACCGCTAAATCCGCCAGGCTTTTACGGTTCAATTTAACGTTCTTCTTTTTTAGGCCGTTAATAAACTTATTGTACGATAATCCAAGGTTTTTTGCCGCAATCCCGATTCTGGTGATCCAGAGTCTGCGCATATCCCGTTTGCGGTTTTTGCGGTCACGGGTTGCATATTTCATAGAATGGGTTACTGCTTCTTTAGAAACACGATAAAGTTTCTTTAGAGAGCCGCGGAAACCCTTAGCCCGTGCAAAGACCTTTTTATGACGCCGTTTTCCTCTTTTTCCTCTTTTTACTCTAACCATAAGGTAACATTGCCCTCACTCTCTTTCTATCACTTGGACTTATCTCTTTCGCCCGCTTATACTGTCTCTTCTTTTTTCTGGATTTCCACTCAAGAATATGACGCGTACCCGCGTGGCGTGCTAAAATTTTTCCGCTGCCGGTTATTTTAAACCGCTTGGCCGCTGCTTTTCTTGTCTTTATTTTCGGCATTTACTTTTCCCTTTGGCGACAATATTACCGCTAAATTTCTACCTTCCATTTTTGGAAATCTTTCCATTACCCCGACCTCTTTTAACTGGTCGAGCAGTTTTTGAAGTACCGCCCGTCCAATATCCTTATGCGCCATTTCACGGCCCCGAAAATAAACCGAAGCTTTAACCTTATGGCCCTTATCCAAAAATTCGCGGGCGTGTTTTACACGAACATTAAGATCGTGATCTCCAATCTTGAAGGAGAGCTTAACTTCCTTTAAAACCCCGGCCTTCTGCGATTTTCTGACTGCTTTATTCCGCTTCGAATCCTGGTATTTCAACTTTCCTAAATCTGTAATTCTTGCAACGGGAGGGTTTGCATTCGGTACAATCAAAACTAAGTCAAAGCCTTCTTCTCGCGCTTTGTTTACCGCATCAATTGTTTTTAATACGCCAATCTGCTGACCATCTGCTCCAATTACCCTTACTTCCGAAGCTCTGATCCGATGATTAACTACGTAATACTTGCCGATTAGTCATGCCTCCGTTTAATGCGATATTAATATTATATCATTTCTTTCTTCAAAAAACCAATAAATTCTTCCAAAGACTGGACTCCGATGTCCCCTTTGCTGCGGGAACGCACGGCTACAGAATTCGAAGACTCTTCTTTATCTCCCAGAATCAACATGTAGGGGATTTTCATTTTTTGGGCAGATCGTATCTTCGCTCCAATTTTTTCAGATCCGGCGCTTATCTCAACCCGCAGATCTTCTTTTTCTAAAGCTTCTTTTACAATGTTTGCATATTTTAGATGCCGATCGGCAATGGTTAGAAGCTCTACCTGGACCGGCGCCAGCCAAAGAGGAAAGGCTCCGGCATAATTTTCTATTAATGCTCCCAGAAAACGCTCCATCGAGCCCAAAACCACCCGGTGAATCATTACCGGTCTCTTCTTCTTTCCATCGGATGCGGCATAAGTCATATCAAATCGCTCCGGCAGATTAAAATCAACCTGAATGGTCGGTCCCTGCCAGGGACGACCCAGGGCATCTTTCATTTTTATATCGATCTTTGGCCCATAAAATACCCCGGCCCCCTCGTCGATATTATAGGACTGCTTTTTTGCTTCAAGCGCCGCAATTAAAGCATTTGTTGCATGCTTCCAGTTTTCTTCTGTCCCGGCATATTTATCCGGCCGGGTAGACAGGTCAACTTCGTACTCAAAACCAAAAGTCTTTAGCATTTCAAAAGCAAAATCAATAACTTTTAAAAGCTCATCCTGCAATTGTTCTTCGGTACAAAAAATATGAGCATCATCCTGGGTAAAACCACGCACCCGCAATAGACCATGCAGTACACCGGAACGCTCATAACGATAAACTGTCCCAAGCTCAAAATAACGTATCGGCAGCTCTCTGTAACTGTGCAATTTACTCTTATAAATCAATATATGCCCGGGACAATTCATCGGCTTTAAGACATATTTTTGTTTATCAATATCCAAAAAGTACATATTCTCTTTATAGTAATTGGTGTGTCCGGAGGTATCCCATAATTTCATTTTTGCTATATGCGGAATGATGACATTTTGGTAGCCCCGGCGTTTGTGTTCACGGCGCAGAAAATCCTCAATAATAAAACGAAGCTCTGCTCCCTTGGGATGATAAAAGACTAAACCAGGACCGGCTTCTTCATGATAAATCCTGAAAAGATCAAGCTCCGGACCAAGTTTGCGATGGTCCCGCTTTAATGCTTCTTCTAATCGTGTGGTATGGGTCTTTAATTCCGTATCCGTTTCAAAAGCGGTTCCATAGATTCGCTGAAGCATCGGATTTTTTTCTATCCCCCGCCAGTAAGCTCCGGCAATTGATAAGAGCTTAAAAGCCTTTAGTTCTCCGGTAGACTTAAGATGGGGACCGCGGCATAAATCGATAAAATCGCCGCACTTATAAAAAGAGACGGTTTCATCCGGAATGCCTTCTAATAACTCGAGCTTATAGGTTTCTTTGTCCTTTTTTAAAAGCTTTTTGGCTTCAGCCTTTTTCATTTCGATCCGCTCAAAAGGAAGGTTGGCGCTGATTATCTTTTTCATCTGTTTTTCGATTTTCAATAGATCTTGCGGGGTTAAAGTCTTATCTGCAATATCGAAATCATAGTAAAAACCATCGGAAATTGACGGACCTATCCCCAACTTTGCAGAAGGGAATAACCGTTTTACTGCAGCAGCCATGATATGAGAAGCCGAATGTCGTAATATTTCTAAATCCATAGTTTCGCTAGCTTGTTACTATACTAGCAAAAAACCTTGGTAAAAACAAGAATAAATGATATACTTAATAAGCACATGCCTAAACGACAAAAGCGGAAACGAGGGTTACTGGTTATTTTGTCCGGGCCTTCAGGCGTAGGTAAATCAACAATTGTGAAAAGGTTGTTGAAAACGAATCCTCGATTAAAATTGTCTGTTTCTTGCACAACCCGGCCGCGTCGGCCTGGTGAAAAGCATGGAAAAGACTATTTTTTTGTTTCGAAAGATGAATTTTCGTCAAAGGTAGAAAACGGGGAATTCCTTGAGTGGGCTGAGGTGCATAGTCAGTATTACGGCACACCCAAAAAGTTCATAGATGAAGCGCTCCAGAATAAAAAGACCGTATTGCTAGAGGTAGATGTTCAGGGCGCAGCAGCGATCAAGGAAGCGTTAAGGCCGTCATATTTGAAGGGATCAGCGGTATTTATTTTTCTGATACCCCCTTCAGTAGATATTTTGGCTTTTCGATTAAAGAGAAGGAAAACCGAGAGTATGGAATTACTCAATTACCGGCTGCGGGCGGCAATAGCAGAATTGCAGGTAATGGAAAAATATGATTATATTGTCGTAAATGATAAACTTGAAAATGCTGCCAAAAAAATAATGGCTATTATTAATGTTGAAAAAGAGAGGGTGTTGTTAAATTGAGAGAAAGTATAGATAATCTTTTAGGAAAAGCGAAGAACAGGTTCTTATTGTCCAATGCCGTGGCAGCCCGCGCAAAACAGATCACCGGAGGATCACTTCCCTATATTAATGATTTTGATCCTTCAAATCCGATCATTACCGCTATCCGCGAGATATCTTCTGAGAGGGTAACGATTAAAATAGGCACAGAAAAGAAGAAAAAAGTCGAGACACTTCTGAAAAAAGAAGAGAAAGTTGAAAAGAAAAAAGGGCTCAGCGCCTTAGACAGATTGTCCAAACACACTAAAAGCAAGCCCGCCAAAAGCGGTAAGTAATCAGGTCTAATGCTTAAAGGCAAAACCATAATAATTGGTCTCTCCGGCGGCATTGCTGTCTACAAAGCCTGCGACATTATCCGAAAGCTAAAAAAGCAGGGCGCAGAAGTATGGGTGGTTATGACCCCTGCCGCACAAAAGTTCATTTCTCCATTAACTTTTCGCGCATTAAGCGAAAATCCGGTCATTACAGATCTTTTTGATGAAAAGCAAAATAACCTGCCGGTTCCCCACATTGCTCTTCGAAATAAGGCAGATCTTGTTCTGGTAGCACCGGCAACAGCAAACATCCTTGGCAAGGCCGCTAACGGGATCGCAGATAACGTCCTTTCAACCCTGCTTCTTTCAATAAAATGTCCGCTTGTTTTTGCGCCGGCCATGAACCCCGTTATGTGGGAAAACAAAGCGGTCCAGTCAAATCTCCTGCGCCTAAAAAAGAACGGGGCAAAGATCATTTATCCTGAAAAAGGAGCGGTGGTATGCGGGGATGAGGGAGAAGGAAGACTGGCCGAAATATCAACCATAATCGAAAACGTTAATAATATTCTTAATTCCAAAAGCGACCTTGAAGGAGTAAACATCCTGATCACAGCCGGAGCTACCAGAGAAGCAATTGATCCGATTCGTTTTATCAGCAATCGCTCTTCCGGAAAAATGGGTTATGCCCTGGCCTCCTGCGCTAAAACAAGGGGAGCCAATGTAACCCTAATTTCGGGCCCAGGTTCACTAAAACCACCTTCTAATGTAAAATTTGTCCAGGTGGTTACTGCCCAAGAGATGCATGAAGCAGTAAATGAACATCGAGATAGGGCTCAGGTCATTATCATGACCGCAGCTATTGCTGATTACCGCCCTCGTATCACCTTTATGCAAAAATTGCAGAAACGAAGCGACTCCTTAAACTTAGAACTGATAAAGACCATAGATGTACTGGATGAGCTTGGAAAAAGCAAAAATGGCACATACTTGGTCGGTTTTGCCGCTGAATCCACTAATTTAATTGAAAATGGCAAAGAAAAAATGCAAAAGAAGAACCTGGATTTAATTATAATAAACGATGTTTCGGCATTTGAAGAAGATCATTCGGAGGTAATTATTCTTGATCGTTCAGGAAAAATCGAACCGCTGCCCCGCCAGGAAAAAGCACTTATCGCAGACACAATTCTGGACAAAATCAAAAATACTAAGTTCGCCTCATCATTGTAAAAATATCGGGCATCGGAGACGAAGTATTCAAAACCTTCCTGTTCTTTTCCATTATTTGCTTTTTGCAGGAATTACAGAAGACGCTTCCGGGGGTTACCGTGATTCCGCACTCGCAGAGGACTTTACGTTTCTTAGTTTTTGCCATTAAACTCACCCCTTCTATTAAGAATATTATACCATCTTTTGCGAAAAATTCAAGCTTGGCAGCTATTGGGGGTGGACCCGTTGGGCGGTAGATCCGTTAAGAGTTCTTGCTTCCCTCTAATTATATATCGTGAACTAATCTGAAAAATTTCAGTCTATTTTTGAAATCCCTTCACAGCGCGGAATCCCATACTTATATGTTGTAGATCCGCTTTAGCAGCCCTGCGATGGGCCACTGTCAATGCATTTCCATAATCTTCAAATGAGCTGCCGCGGTAATTTCGCACTTCTCCACCACTTTCCTGACACCATTCTAAAACATTTCCTGCTGTGTGAAATAAGCCATAACCATTAGGTCGATATCCTGGTGCATTAACCTCAACTGGATATCTTCCAGTCATCACATGTCCATAATGAACGTTTAGGTCATCCGGCTCTTCATTCCCCCAGGGATAAAGCTTATTCACTAATCCACCCCTAGCAGCTATCTCCCATTCATTCTCTTTTGGAAAACGAAGCCCAGCCCAATTCAAATAAGCCTCAGCTTCATACCAGGTAACTGCAACCACCGGCTGGTCATCCCGATTGAATTCATTATCATCTCCTGGGTACAACCAAAGCGGCATCTGCATAAGCTTCCCTTTATTCCTTTTCCAATTCAAGCCCCCCTCAGACCAAAACTCCTCCCTCTGATACAATCCATCTTCTGCCGCCCTCATAATTTCTTGATTGGTTACTGCGTAAACACCTATCAAAAAGGAATCAACCTTCACCCCAATTCCATACTCTCCTGCCTCAATCTGAACCATTGCCCCAATCGGCGGCATCTCCCCCCTTTCATACATCTCTATAATTTCTTGTGAAGGGAGGATGATTAAAGAATTATCTATTAAACCCCACCTGACAAATCTCTGGATAATTCCTTTTTCAATTTGTTTTGGGATAAGCGGTTTTGCAACTGGCAGTCCGATCAGACGTAATTCACTTGGATCCAGATTATCCAAAACTTGTTTCATATCTGGAAGACTAGCCGTTTGCAAAGCTTCACTAGCATTAAATGATATTAATTTAAGCATCAGAGATCCCTCGCAGCACGAAGACCAACATAAGGAAGGAAGCTGCCAGGGGGCGAACTACTTCGAACGGTAATTTCCATACCACGCTTTACCCGATTTACTCCACGCTCGGGTCCTTTTGGATCATCAAATACCCCAAATGATGCCAGGGTTTGATAATAACTTTTACTATACCAATCAGAACACCATTCATATAGATTCATATGGGACAATCCAAGTTCGTTTGGAACAAGCCTGTCATCATTGACCTCAATTGTCTTTGCGCTTGGCCTGGTTGGGCTAAGAATAACATCCATACTTGCCCCCTGGGCAGTAAGCTCCCATTCATGTTCAGTTAAAAACCTAAGTCCGGCCCAATTTAAATATGCCTCTGCCTCATACCAGCTTATTCCAACCACCGGTTGAAATGCCTGAGAATAGCGTGTATCGCTCCAAAATGCTGGTTCATTCACCTGCCATCCCTCTTTCCACGCTAGCCCTTCTTCACTCCAATACCTATCAGTATAATAACCTCTATCCGCAATAAAATTCTGATATTCAGCATTAGTAACCGGATAAGGGGAAACAAGAAAGGGACCATGTGTTATTTCGTGCTCTGGTTTTTCATTTTCTGCTTCATTGTTGCCTACTCGAAATCTTCCTCCAGAAAGAATAATCAATGACCTAATTGGAATCTTCTCCTCCAGTGTAACGATGCCCTCAACCTCTCTCTGCGTCAATATTTTCGTCTCCGTATTTCTTATCTCCTTCGCCCGAGTGCGGCGGTCTGCCCTTATTATTGGTTCCATTGGAATAAAAACCGAACCACCGCTTGACCTTCGACGAGGAGGATAAGCAGGAACCTCCTCCAAATTTTTGCCCTTTCCCTCTAATATTCTCTCGAGAAATTCCTGAACAATCCCTCGCTCAATTTTTCGCGGGATAAGCACTTTTGCTATAGGAAGACCAAAGCGGCGCAGGTCGTCAACATCCAAACTTTTTAATAGATCCTTTGCTTTAAAATCCGGTCTTTCTAATGCCTCTTTGGCATCAAATGATATAAGTTTATGTCTAATCATGGCGTATTATTCACTGGCCGGGCAAGGCGAAAGCCAACCCTAGAAACCCGGACCCCTGGATACATGAAAAAGAATAAACCCTTTTCTACCTGTACTTCAAAAATCCCCTTCCACGACCCCCCACGATAAACTCTCCTATCTGGATCTGTGTCATGCCAGGAACTTGTCCATTCAGACACCAGGCTAATAAGATCATATATACCGTCCGAACTCATGTCAGCTGGCTTTAATTTTGTTGGACGGGTCCCTTGATCCTTAAACCCTATTCTGTTTTTTAATAAATTAAAATCCCCCCACCCTCTAACAGAGGAGGCTACACGCTCCCACTGCATCGCCGTCGGAAGATCACACCCCAATAGCGCTGCTATTTCTTGAGCTTCAATTTGAGTAACATCAACCAAAGGGCAATTATTTATATTATCAAAATGAACATTATCTGCTACTACCTTTTCGGATTTTCGAATTACTTCATTAACAGG
Organism: Candidatus Saganbacteria bacterium; assembly: GCA_013202975.1. Classification (GTDB taxonomy): domain Bacteria; phylum Margulisbacteria; class WOR-1; order XYC2-FULL-46-14; family XYC2-FULL-46-14; genus JABMQY01. The sequence goes on along the minus strand of JABMQY010000066.1, from coordinate 1,796 downwards.
AACGTTGGTATTTCTATAGATCTTCTTAACCTCCGCCTCTTTCAACTCAAGCAGCCTCTTCATTTGACCAATCGTAAATAGGGTTTCTGCAAGTTCAAAGGGCGCCCCCCCCTCTGACACTTCTCGAAAAATTATCCCTAAATAAGATGGATCTACTATAAAAGATTTTTCTAATATCTCATCAACCCTTCCTTCGCTTATCCCTCTTTGTATCAATACCGTTGCAATAGGAATTCCGGATACCCTCAAATCATCTGCAGTTAACGGCATTCCCAGGCCAACTTCTTCCCGCAATTGTGCAAATGTTAGAACTTGATTCAAGCTCTCCTTATCAAACCTAAATGATATTAGTTTTAGTCTTAATCTCACAAACATTTATCGTGAGTTTATTGTAGAAATTTCAGTTAATTTCAATTATACTTACTGTATGAATAGAACAGCAAAAATCAACCGTGAAACAAAAGAGACACAAATAACCCTTGAACTCAACATCGACGGCTCGGGCAAAAACGATATCAAGTCCCCTATCCCCTTCTTCACCCACATGCTGGATTTATATTCAAAACATGGTGTTTTTGATTTAACACTAGACGCCAAAGGGGATGTTGAAATAGATTTTCATCATACAGTTGAAGATGTCGGAATTTGCTTGGGGCAAGCTTTTAAGGAAGCCTTGGGCGACAAAAAAGGGATCGAGCGCTATGGGGAGGCCAAGGTTCCAATGGATGAAGCATTAGCCGAAGTGGTAGTCGATATCTCCGGGCGTCCTCACTTAACCTACAATGTGAGGTTTCCGAAGATTGAAGGAAAAGACTTTGATGCCGAGGTTGTAAAAGAATTTTTTGAGGCTTTTGTCATTAACAGTTTAATGACGATTCATATTAACTTAATACGGGGAGAAAACACCCATCATATTATCGAAGCAATTTATAAGGCTTTTGGAGTTGCACTCTCTCGTGCTTGCAAAATCGATCCTCGCAAAAAGGGAGTTCCGTCGACAAAAGGGGTTCTTTAGTCTCTCTTCATAAGTCGCTCAATTAAACGCTCCGGCAACCCGGCCTTTCTCATCTTATTTTGCGTCTTTTCTATATCATAAGAAATTCGATGGACTGAAATTTCCTGTTTATCCGAATCATAGATCACACAGGCCGCACAGGGATTCCCATCTCTGGGCTGGCCGACCGATCCCACATTAAAAATTGTCCTTTGATTCCCTTTGATAGAAAACCTTGCCTCTCCTTTTATAGAAAGCATATCTGTTTTACCATCTTTAACATAGATTATTGCCGGCCGATGGGTGTGACCGACAAAACACAATGATTTTTTCATAAATTTAAAATTTAAAAAAGCAACTTTTAGGTTTGAAATATATTCAAAAATTGGATTACTCGGGCTGCCATGCACAACCTCAAAATCATCAAACTCCAGACGCTTTGGAAAGCTGGCTATAAATTTAAGGCTTTCCGGAGTCAACACACTTCGGGTCCATTGCGTCGAGACCTTTGCAACCGGAGAAAAATTTTTTAAATCAACCAGTCCCAGTGATCCATATTCATGGTTCCCTGCCACAGAAGGAAACTCTTTATTTCTTACTATACTCAAACATTCGTTGGGATTTGAATTGTAACCGATTAGATCTCCCAGGCAAATGATTTGATCAACCTTGTCCTCTAAAAAGCTAACAACCTCTTCAAAGGCTTCGAGGTTTGCGTGGATATCAGAGATTAGGCCGTATTTCATGGTTTTATTATACAGGGGATAGGGGTTAGGGGATAGGGGTTAGGGGATAGGGGTTA
>JABMQY010000065.1 GCA_013202975.1 Candidatus Saganbacteria bacterium | reverse complement strand
TATGTATCTTATTGGACCACCCAGTACAAACCCCGCTTTGACCGCATCAAAAAGCAGGCTAAAGCAGCTGGATTCAACACCCTGGTAATTGATATCAAAACTATAATTGAAAAACAAATCATGCCATTTATAAAAAACGAAACAATGGATTATGAAATCATTGTCCACCCCGATCCATGGTTGAGCCAGTTAGTTAAAGAATTGCACCAGGAGGGATTTATTGTTGTCGGCCGGGTTGTTGTTTTTAAGGATGATCACTTGGCAATTGCCCGTCCGGATTTACAGATCAAAACAAAAAACAATAAATATTATAGGGATCGCAAGGGCGGCCGCTGGGTTGATCCCTACTCTCCTGAAGTAAGATTGTACAACGAATATATTGCAGAGATTGCAGCAAAATCCGGAATAGATGAAATACAATTCGATTATATCCGTTTCCCGGCAGAGGGAGCTGCCTACAATATAAAATCAGACTATCAGGATGGGCGCTCGAGAGTTGATATAATAAACCAATTCTTAAAAGATGTAAATAAAAGGGTTAAATCATATAAGGTCTCTCTGGCGGTCGACATTTTTGGGGTAACTGCCTGGCAAAAGCGCGCTGATATTGAAACACTGGGACAAAGCATTGAGGCTATGGCAGAGTTAGTTGACGTAATCTGTCCAATGTTCTACCCTTCCCACTTCCACTCCGGATATGATGGAATAAAAAACCCAGGAGAACATCCTTATTACTTTGTAAATACAGGAGTAAAGAAGGCATTGCAAATGATCGGAAGCAGAGAGGCAAAGCTCTCACCATGGATTCAAGGTTTTGCTTTAGGAACCAATAATTTTGGAAGAAATTATATTCAACAACAGATCAATGCCTGTACTAATGAAAGTGTAACCAAGTTCCTGATCTGGAATGCTGGAAATAGATATGATTATTTACCGAAATCAGATTAATCCTTCTCGCCAACCAACATTCTCCAATTACGTTAAATTACATTTATTACAAGGATTAATTGTATTCCTTTTACCTTCCAACAACAACGCTCTATAAGTGTTATACTTTTCACCCAACCATACTTCTTTTAATGATGAGTTCCTGGCATCCCCAACAGACAAAGTGCTTTTATAATCAAAATCACAAGGGTTGCATATTCCATTGAACCAAACATACATTCTCTCCCATAAAAGATTACATGGCATATTACAACTCAAAAATTCGTTATTATAAGTATCCCACCTTAACGCAAATTCAGTTAATACAACAATGCCAACAATGTCTTTCCAAAAAGCATAAAACTTCTCTTTATCTTGACCATTATTCAAATCTATTCCGGAAACCCTTGTGGAAGTTTTCCTATACTTATCGTTAGATTTTTTAATTCTACAAAACATTTTTATATTCGATAGTACCCTATCAAAGTCTGAGCCTAATCGGATCTTCTCATACTCCGATTTTGTATGGGAATCAACAGAAAAAACAACTATGTCAACTCCAGAATCAAGGATTTTATAACACAATGCTTCATCAAGGGTTAAGGCATTTGTATTGATTTTTAATTCCAAAAACTTCCCTTTGCAATATTCAAGCATTTTACCAAAATCACGATGCAATGTTGGCTCCCCTCTCGAAGCCAAGGTTAATGCCTTACAATTATTCTCAACTGCCTGATCAACAAGTAATTTAAATAACGACAAATCCATAAATCCCCAATATCTTTTATTTCTAAACGAACGATCGTTTTGAAAACACATTACGCAACGCAAATTACATACTGAAGTTGGTTCAACAAGAAGATGTAGTGGGAATTGCTCCAAAATTTTCATCTTGGGATAATTTTTAAATTTGTAACGATAAACTATATACTCCACCAACCTATCCCTCGTGTTATTATTTATCCATTCAACCTCTTGTTGGCCAACAATGGTTTCAATATTACTAATGATCTTATTTCGCATGTTTTCGTCAATAGTCTTTGACGACACAATTTTGTCACGAATTGAATCCAAATCTATTTCGCTTCGATTTAAATAGCCAATCGCCTGTGAATCTCTTATCTTATAATTCATCCCATCACCTTTTTATGCTTTGGCCGCAACTCAATTAATTTCAAAAACAATTCTGTCGACATCAGGTTCCTATCTGGACTAATCCCATCAAATTTACCCTTGTTTTTCACAACAGATAAAAAATAATTAACAGATTTCACCAAAGACTCCCTATGCAAATCAATTTCTTTATCGAAAACAATTGGGGGAGAAACAAATCTGCCTTCCTTATTATATGACTCTCTTGGAGACCTCACCACCACCCTAGCTCCTTCAATCCTTGTAATGCTTTCCATATCAATTATATCAATATTGAAATGGCAAGGGGAAGTATAACTGAAGGCCAAATCAGAAATCACTCCATTCTTAAAAGATAACCTAAGAAAAACATTATCAAATGAACATCCATGTGGCGAAAGGTTTCTAAAATGAACATCAAAAGCTTCTGGATAGCCAAAAATAAGAGTCAATATATCGATATAATGTATGCCTGCCAGCTGAAGAACCCCTCCAGGACATTTATCAATATCCCCCCTCCAATTGTTTTTATATTCTTTCTTCAAGGCAAGGCCAATTCCACACTTAATGCTAATATATATTGCTTTATCTGATTTCTCTTTCAACAATTCATACAAATAACCCTTTCGATAATTAAAATTAAAATAAACTAATTCACTAGGCCTCTCTCTAATAAAACTCAAATCCTCATGACTCATAGCAGGAATTTTTTCACAAAAGACATACCCACGGTAATCTCTCAACAAACGCAAATATTTAGCATGAGTCCAATCAGGAGATGCAATGACTATGAAATCACTACCAAACAAATCTTCTATTTTATTAGTGAAGTTCAATCCGTCCAATTTTTTATTGGGGTGAAAAAACAAAAATTGCTTTACCAAGCAACTTTCTTCAAATATTTTTTTTAGCTTTTCCGCATGGTTTTTGTAACCAATAAACCCGGCCTTCATTTAAGTGTCTCCCCAAAAACATTCCTTATTTCTTCTTCTCAATCATTTCCTGATAAAACCCAATAATCCTATCAGTAATAACATCCCAATTATATTTATCTTCGCACATCTTGCGGCCATATTTACCCATTTCAATCGCAGCTTTTGGGTCAGAAAGAACTTTCATAATTTTTTCCGCCAAATCTTTGGGATCAAACGGCTCGGCGATATAACCGGCCTTGCCCTGGTCAATAACAGAATTTACTCCGCGGATGTTAGAGGCTACCACGGCTGTCCGGCAGGCCATGGCTTCCAGCTGAACAATACCAAAAGCTTCCAGAGAATTAATTGACGGCAGCACAAAACAAATCGAATTTGAGTAATACTCAACCAACTTTTCAAGCGTCAGTACCCCATGAAACTCAACGTTATCAGCTACTCCAAAACGCTTAATTAATGATTCTAAGTGCGGTTTTTCTTCTCCTTCCCCGCAAATTAAAACCTTTAGTTTTGGGAATTTACGAATAATCAAAGGAATAGCCCGGATTAGATAATCTACACCCTTATTTGCCGCCAGCCTTCCGACAAATACAATCTGATTTTTATTTTTAGTCTTTTCCGAAATCTTTAGTTTTTCTATTATCGGATCAAAGTTTTCATAATGAACCCCGATCGGAGCAACATAGTGAGGTACAGAGCGGAGTACCGGAGATCCGGCTGCATAAGATTCTGATGTAGCTAATACTCCATCGGCACGCTTAACAAAAAACTTGGCATGGGCTGACATAAGACTATTGAAGGCAGATTTTAAAAATCCGGGTATTGGAACCCCGATAAACTTATCAAACATTAAAACATCACAATGAAAAGTCACCATCACCGGAGCCTTTATCTTTCCGGCGACTGCGCGGACAAAAGAGACCGCCGGAGCATGACAATGCACAATATCAAAACCTTCGCACATTTCTCTTCTAAAAGAGGCTGTAACGGGACAATAAGCCACATCAATCGCAGGAAGGCGGATTACCTTAAAACCGTTCATCATCTCTTCCGCCGGAGCATTCTTGCTTCTTGGAACATTATTACTTATAACAGTAACTTCATGTCCCTTTTTGACTAATTCAGTAGATAAATCCTTTACATACTTCTCAGTCCCTCCGGTATGCGGATAAAAAAACGGGGTCAGCATCAAGATCTTCATTTTATTAACTCCCTTTCCTGACGGCAGCAGGCTTTTTTCTTTGTTTCCAGATATATTTAGAATACCAATCAAAAAATCGGTACTTATCAAACCCGGATGAGAATGATGGTACCATATAGGGCCAGCGCATGCAAGAAGAACAAGCAACATTTTTCCCCTGCCTCCCCTCCTGATTAAAAAAACAGGGGGATACGGTCTGACCGGACGGCAGAAGTGTCACAACATTTTGAGACGCCCTGCACCTGGGCCAGGCTAAATTGTTACCCCTATTTTTAATAAATTCGAGCATGGCCAGATTAACAAAAACATTTTTCCTACGGCCGTAATATTTTAGATATGCAACCGAATCCGGATTAAAACCCTGGGTACCGGAAAAATCATAAACCGGATTAAGAAATAAATTAATGTTAAACTTTTCACAAAACTCGATGGTTTCCGGAAGATATAAGATGCTGTCACGGGTAACAGTATATAAAATAGCCGGATCCTCTTTCAAATGGGTGGCGGCCTCAATACTTCTTATTAGTTTATTAAAAACCGATCGCCCCCTGCTGCGGTTGTGTTTTTCGGGATAGGGATAGTCCAGAGAAAAGAACAATTGATCAACCATCCCCTGGATTTCCTTTGATCTCTCCGCATACAAAATACAATTTGTGATAAGGATTGTTTTAAGGTCTAACTGCCTTGCTTTTCCCAAAACATGAGGAAGATTATCATACAAAAGGGGCTCCCCGCCGGTGATTCGCAATTCTTCTACTCCCCGATCTTTTAATTCCTCTAATACCGATAAAATCTTATCGGTCGGGGCTTCTTTATATTTATCATCTTCCTGATATTTTGATTCGCTCCAAAAGTCACAGAATTCGCAGGTTGCGTTGCAGCGAAGGGTCAAATAAAACTGGCAGATTTTGGGTAGCATGATATAAATTATAACACGTTTTTAGGGTGTGATTATTTTAAGGCCTGGCAAGGCGGAAGCCAACACCGCTGCCCCGATACTCCGGACCATATTTATCGCCGCGACAATCGACCCGTAGAAATTCTGGAAAGCGGCTGCACCATGACCCGCCGCGAAAAACCCCTTCCTTGCTCCACTCCCACACCAAACCTATTAGATCAGATATTCCCTCCACACTTCTACCTTCTGGCCTAGAACCTACCGGTCTTGTTCCTGAATCATCATACACTGCTTTATCTCCTGAAAGTTCATTTCCCCACGGTCTTTTTAATCCACCTGTGCCCGATGCTGCTCTCTCCCATTGTCTTTCACTGGGAAGCTTATATCCCAATAATTCCGCTAATCCTCTAGCCTCAAACTGGTTCACATATATCAATGGACAATTGTCTCTCCCTTCTTGAGGTACATCTTCTGCTATTTTACCCTCTGACTTTTGAATTACTTTATCAACATCCAATTTTGGATCTCGAAAAACAGCTCTAACTTCTTCTTCTCTCAACTCAAGCAGCTTTCTCATCTGGCCAATCGTAAACGGGGTCTCGGCTAACTCAAAAGACTCAATTTGCTCATCTTCTCCTTGATATTTAAAAGCCCCACCCTCAACTTTCTTAAACACTATTCCAGGGAAAGTTATTCCCTCTAATATTTTCTGAATTCTTCCTCTTGTAATTCTTAAATCGATCAACGGTTTGGCCATTCCCAGTCCGGCAAGTCTTAATTCATCTGCACCTACACTCTTGCCATCTATAATTTTATCCCGCAGCTCCTCAAAAGTAGGCAGGCCAGCTTCTTCCAACATTTCTGCGGCATCAAATGATATTAGTTTGTGTTTTAATCTCACATATATTTATCGATCAGTTATGAGGAAAATTTCACTTAAACTTCTTTAAACTTCGGCAGGAAAACACCCAAAATACCCATCCCCAAAACCACCCATCCCAAAATAGCCAGAGCAAAAGGAATCCTCAAGCGATCGGCAATAAGGCCGAACAGGAGCACCGGAAAGGTAAAAGCAGAATTAATTATCATGTTCTGGACACCAAATACCCGCCCCCGAATTTCACGAGGAATTCGATGCTGCATAATCGTATGAATTGAGGTAGTTATAAAAACATTTCCAACCCCTAATAAAAAGATAAGGACTAAGGCAGGGTTGAGATCATTGACTACAGACATTGCCAAAAGCACAATCCCGGAACAAATAAAACTCACAACCACCAGGGTCCCTTTTTTAATAAAATGGGTCAGCCGCTCTAGCAAGGCCATTCCGACAAACATTCCGGCCCCAACTACCAATATCAAATATCCAAAATTTTCTTTACCTATTTGCAACACATCCTTAGCATAACCAATTGCCAAAACAGATAAGACGGCAATTGCAGCAGTAGCGACAAAAAGTTTTAGGAGAGAAAACTGAATCACCTGATTCTGCCTTATAAATTCAAATCCTTCCCTCAAATCCTGAATAACATGGGTATCTTTCTTAACCAATCTTTCATGAAATTTAAAGGGAATAAGCAATATTGCCGCGGCAGAAATAAAATATAAGGATGCGGAAATAACAAAGGTCCCGTTAATATTGAACCATTTCATTAAAGGGGCCCCTAAACCAAAACCTACTACCATGGATGCCATCAGTGTTACCATAAAAAGAGAATTCGCGACAATTAGGTGTTTGCGGTCAACAAAATCCGGAATGACAGAAGTCTCGGCCGGCGCAAAAAACTGAGTGGCCGTATATATCAACAAAGCAATCAGAAACATTAATAAAACAGATTTAGAAGCTAGTGGAATTACAAATAAGACCAACAATCCGCGGACAAGATTACTTACTAAAAGGACCCCTTTTCGATCGAGTTTATCAACATAAACACCTGCAAAAGCAGCAAAAAGCACTGATGGAATCCCGAAGGCCAAATGAGGCAGGGCTGCCGCAAAGTAACTCTGGGTTAATGAATAAATCACAATCATCATGACATAAACAAAAATGCGATCTGCAGTTTGGGAAGTTACCTGCCCCAGCCAAAGCAGCATAAAGCGGGTGTTAGAAAGTACAGCTATAAACCGGGAGCCAGAACCTGTTTTTTCCACCATTTAATATCTTTCTCCAAATGTTCGGTTATTAAATCTTCTGGCAACCTATCATTGCGATAGATTCCTTCGACCCGCAAAAAGTTAACCTCAAAAAATTTTACTACATAGTTGAACTCTTCGCCATCTATTATTTTCTTCATGCTCACCAGCAGCAATTGAAAGAGTTTTTTATTCTGATGACCCTGCAGGCTTGCATCCTGAATTATTTTAACAAAATACAGGGCCAGGTTTAACCAGGCTGGATTCTCCCTTATTGCCTGAAATGATTCTATCACTTCCATCTGACTTAAAATATCCAGGCTTCGGCCTCGGGCCAATAAAAGCTCAGCATAAGAAAAGGTTTCCAGTCTGCCGCCAAACTTTGAGGTAGGCCGCTTTGCTCCTTTGGCAATAACAGTTATCTTTCCGTGCTCTTTAGTGTAAAAGGTAACAAGTTTTGCGGATTCTTCAAAAGCTCTGCTTCCTAATACTATCCCCTTGGTCTTATATAATGCCATACTTGATGATTTTAGCATAAAGTGACCGGAATTTCGTCACCTTGTTAGGAGATAGTCTATAGGCTATAGGAAATAGTATGGCCAATTTTGCCGCTATGACAACAAAAACACCTATATCCTATAACCTATTTCCTAAAGCCTAAACATGGCACGAAAATTGCTAGATATATGATAAAATGGAGGTACAAATAAATGAACAAAGAACCTTCTAAAATACTAATCATCGAAGACGAAGATGTAATGCAGGAAACCCTTAAATCAATCCTCAAAAAAACTTATGCTCCAATAGCGGTCGGATCAGGATTTGAAGGACTGGAAGCC
>JABMQY010000064.1 GCA_013202975.1 Candidatus Saganbacteria bacterium | reverse complement strand
GGGAGGGATTTGAACCCACACGGTATTACCCATATGCTCCTTAAGCATACGTGTCTGCCATTTCCACCACCCGGGCACTTATCTTTTCCATTTTTAGAGAGCGGGAGCCTTTGATAAGAATTATATCATGCGGCCTAATAATTTTCTTAAGATAATCTGCAGCGTCTTTATTGTTTTTAAAATGCATCCTGCCATGCCTGTGTTTTGATTGTTTTCCAACTGTAATAATAAGATCTACTCCAACTTTGCGCGCGAATTTTTGAATGCGTTTGTGGGCAGTTCTTGTAATTGGTCCAAGTTCAAGCATATCTCCAAGTACAGCGATTTTCCTTCCTCTGAAGTCTGCTAGGGTTTCAAGTGCCGCTTTCATTGATTGCGGATTAGCATTGTAGGTGTCGTTGATAATTGTAATGCCATTCTTTTTTATTATTTCCATCCTTTTGCTGGATGGTTTAAATTTTTCTAATCCACTTTTAATCTGTCTCTTGGTACAGCCCAGTAATTTGGCAATAGTTCCTGCAGCGGCGGCGTTATTAAGATTGTGTTTTCCAGGGATAGGGAGCTTGATTCCTGCAAGTTCTTTTAGTTCCATTGGCTGAAGAGGTTTGTGAACAACGTATTTGAATATTTTTTCTTTTTCTTCTGCAATCTTATCTTTAGTTTTGAAATATTTTATGTGTGCTTCGCCTATATTGGTGACAATAGCATGGGTAGGGTGTACGATCTCCACCAACTCGTCCATATCCCCTGGTTTTTGAACCGCCATTTCAATTACGGCAGCTTTATGCTTTTTTCGAAGCTTCAAAAGTGTCAGCGGAACACCAATTTCGTTATTAAGATTTTCCTCGTTTTTCAAAGTTGGGTATTTTTGAGATAAAATTGAAGCCAGCATATCTTTTGTAGTTGTTTTTCCGCAGCTTCCGGTTATTCCAATAATTGGGATCCCAAATTTACTTCGATGTTTTGCGGCTAAATCCTGAAGAGCTTTCTTTCCGTCTTGTGCCCTTAAGACTTGTGCTCCCTTTTTTATGGCCTCTTCTATAAAATCGTGACCATCAAAATTAGGTCCTTTGATCGGAATAAATAGATCGCCCTTTTTGACCGTGCGGGTGTCGATTGAGATTCTATTTGACATCCGCTGATTCAAAGAATGCCTTGTTGGTTTTAAACTCTGCCAGCCTCTTGATCAGATTTTCGGTTGCATCTACTGTTTCGTAATCAGCCATAATTTTACGCAGTAGTCTAATCTTGCCAAGCTCTTTTTCTGACATTAGCAATTCTTCTTTTCTGGTTCCGGACATCTGGATATCAATTGCCGGAAAAATTCTCATGTTGGCAAGTTTTCTGTTAAGATGCAGCTCCATATTACCGGTCCCCTTAAATTCTTCATAAATAATGTCATCCATTCGTGATCCGGTATCAACTAAGGCGGTTGCAATAATAGTTAAACTTCCGCCTTCTTCAATGTTTCTGGCAGCCCCAAAGAATCTTTTGGGCCGGTGTAAACAGGTCGGATCAAGACCTCCGGATAAGGTTCTGCCGGAGGGCGGGGTGACCAGGTTATAGGCCCGTGCCAAACGGGTAATTGAATCCAGCAAGACCACTACATCTTTTTTGGTCTCAACTAAACGTTTTGCGGATTCGATCAAAAGTTCTGAAACGTGAATATGCGCTTCAGGCGGCTCATCAAAGGTGGATGCAACAACTTCACCCCTGACGCTGCGCCGCATGTCGGTTACTTCTTCCGGCCGCTCATCAACCAATAAAACTTTTATCAGTGCATCTGGAAAGTTTTGCGCAATACTGTTTGCAATATTTTTTAGGATTGTAGTTTTTCCTGCTTTTGGCGGAGAAACGATCATTGCACGCTGTCCTTTTCCAACCGGGGAAACCAGATCGATCAATCGAGCTGACATAGTGCATTTGGAGTGTTCCAGTACAAATCTTTCGTCAGGAAAAATTGGAGTCAAATTGTGGTAGGGGACTCTGTCCCGGGTCAATTCGGGGTCTGCATTATTGATGGCCTCAATCTTTAGAAGACTATAGTATTTTTCTCCTTCTTTGGGCGGGCGGATCTGTCCGGAGACCAGGTCTCCATTTTGCATGTAAAATCTTCTTATCTGGGTCTGTGAAACATAAATATCGTCGCGGGAAGGAAGATATCCGGAAGTTCTCAGGAAACCGTATCCTTCCGGCAGTATTTCAAGGACCCCCTTCGAAAAAATATTCCCTCTTTGCTTGGTTTGGGCCTCCAGGATCTTAAAAATAAGATCGTGTTTCTTAAGATTTTTATAGGTTTCAATCTTAAGATTCTTAGCAACATCGTACAACTCCTGTAAATTTTTACCTTCCAATTCAACAATATCCATTCTGATTCCTCCTTATATATATTAAAACTATCTTTCTTTATGCCCAGGAGAGGATTTGAACCTCCATGAGAGTAATCTCACATGAACCTGAATCATGCGTGTCTGCCAGTTCCACCACCTGGGCACATAAAATCTTACGCGATATTTGCCGCTGGTCGGAGTTGAACCGACACGGGGTTGCCCCCATTCGCTTTTGAGGCGAACGCGTCTGCCATTCCACCACAGCGGCACACTTTAATCTTCTATGAAAAACCCCATACTGCGATACTTGCGGTAGCGATCCGCAATAAGTTCACGGGGAGATAGTTTTGATAATTCGGCCAGATGCTTGTAAATGGCTGTCTTAATGTTTTTAGCCGTTTCTTCATAGCTGTTATGGGCTCCGCCAACTGGTTCCTTAATAATTTCGTCAACAACGTTTATTTCCAGAAGATCGGGTGCGGTGATTTTGGAAACTTCTGCAGCATGGGGAGCCTTTTTAGCGTCCCTAAATAAGATAGATGCACAGCCCTCGGGAGATATTACCGAATAAATGGAAAATTCGAGTATTAGTACTCTGTTTCCCATCCCGATTCCCAGCGCTCCTCCTGATCCGCCCTCCCCGCTGATAATTGAAATAAACGGGACAGAAAGTCCGGCCATACTTCTCAGGTTCTTGGCGATTGCCTCGGCCTGCCCGCGTTCTTCGGCTCCGAGACCAGGAAACGCTCCCGGTGTGTCAATAAAGCTGATAATTGGAGCATTAAAGCGTTCGGCAAAACGCATCAGGCGCAGTGCTTTGCGGTATCCTTCCGGATGAGCCATGCCAAAATTGCGGGCAATGTTTTCTTTTGTCGATTTCCCTTTTTGATGGCCGATTACCACAACCGGCTGATCAAAAAAGGTTTCTCCTAAAGGAGAGGATTTGCGGCAGTCAGACAGTTTTGCGATTCCCCCCACCAGGGCGGGATCATCGGCAAAGTTACGGTCCCCGTGCAATTCGGTAAAATCTTCAAAAATAAGATTGGCTAAATCAAGAGTGGACGGACGTTTTATATGTCGGGCGACCTGAACGACCTGAATTGGAGTCAGTTTTGAAAAAATATCACGCTGCAGGGTCTTAATTCTTTTTTCAAGCATTCTGATTTCTTCAGCCATATCCAGACCGGCTCCGGATGTTTTTCTGAGGTCTTCGATTTTTTTATAAAGTTCGATCAGCGGTTTTTCAAATTCCAGGAATATTTTTTTATTCTGGCTGTTATGTTTTTGTTCCGTTTTTTCCATTGTCATTTATTTCCTTGTATTTACAAAAAAGGCAAATATTTTTATCAGCAAATCTCTCATCTTTGACCGTTCGCAGACAATATCTACCATTCCGTGTTCCTTTAGAAATTCGGATCTCTGGAATCCGGGGGGTAATTTTTGACGGATGGTCTGTTCAATTACCCTCGGCCCGGCAAATCCAATTAAGGCATCCGGTTCTGCAATGTTTAAATCTCCAAGCATTGCAAAGCTGGCGGTCGTTCCTCCGGTGGTCGGATTGGTCATTACCGAAATATAGGGTATCCCGATTTCTCTTAAGCGGCTTAAAGCTGATGAGGTTTTAGCCATTTGCATAAGGGACATGATCCCTTCCTGCATCCTGGCTCCGCCTGACGAGCTAAAAATTATTAATGGAAGTTTTTTATCAATACAGTATTCGCAAATACGGGTTATTTTTTCTCCTACTACCGATCCCATGCTTCCTCCCATAAATGAGAAATCCATTACCCCGCAGCCGATTGCTATTTTGCCGATGCTGGCTTCACCAATTACTATTGCATCAGAGAGTCCGGTCTTCTCCTGGCTGCGCAGAATCCTCTGCGAGTAGGGGGCTGAATCAACAAAATTCAAAAAGTCTTTTGAGCGCATGGTAGTGCTTATTTCCTTGAAAGATCCTCGATCCAGGATAAGGGCAATTCTCTCGTGCGCACTCAGTTTGAAATGGAAGCCGCATTTTGGGCAGACCTTTTGATTGGCCTCAATTTCTTTGTTGAATATGGCGGCGCGGCATTTTGTGCACTTAATCCATAGATTTCCCGGAATATCCAGTTTTTCATTTGGATTTTCAGCTTCTTTGTTTTCTTTCTTTTTTTGAAACCAGTTGTGTAATGATAATTTTGGCATAGTTAATGTTGGTTATTTATTAGTGGGAATCGGGTGTTGTTATGAATTTATCGATCTGTTATAATAAGTATAACTTAACTTTAGAGAGTTTGTCAATGGTTGTCAAGTCCCCAAAAAAAGGAGTAAAAAATAATGGCGAATATTAAATCAGCAAAAAAAAGGATAATGGTTACCAAGAGAAATCGGCAGAGGAATCTTTTTTATAAAAATAAGGTAAAAAAGTTAATCAAAGAAGCAAAACAGGCGATTGAACAAGGGACAGAAAACGCTTCCGAGCTGGTTAGGTTGGCAATTAAATGGCTGGACAAGGCCGCTTTGAAAAATGTAATTAAGAAGAATACTGCCTCCCGCAGAAAATCCCGCATCATGAAGGCTGTAAACAAGAAAAAGAAATAGTAATGCAGCTAGAAGCTCGTGCCAAGATCAATCTCAGTCTTAATGTAATTGGCAGAAGGCCGGATGGTTTTCATGAAATTGATTCTGTTATGCAGTCTGTATCTCTCTCCGATTTTGTTAAGCTTACCGAGATATCTTCCGGAATAAAAGTTTTTTGCACAAATCCCCTAATACCATCGGACCATACCAACACCGCCTATAAGGCAGCAAGGGTGTTTTTTGAAAAGACCGGGATTACTAAAGGAATCAAAATTGAGATTCAGAAACTTGTTCCGGAGGCGGCAGGCTTAGGCGGAGGTTCTGCCGATGCGGCCGCGGTATTGGTCGGCCTCAATATAATGTATAAGGCCAAACTTTCTGAATCGGACCTGAAAAGGCTGGGGGAGGATGTTGGGTCTGACATTCCTTTTTGTATTATGGGAGGGACCGCGCATGTCCAGGGGAGGGGGGAGTTGGTTGAGCAGATTGAGCCGCTTCCCAAGTCCTGGTTTGTTTTGGTAACACCGCAGATACTAATTTCAACAGCCTGGGCTTATAAAAATTTTATGCCAGCTTGGTTTAGTAATCCGACAACCTCTCTTCAATTATATAATGATTTAGAAAAGGTGGTTCTTCCACAATATCCGGAAGTTGAAAAGGTAAAAAAGAAATTGATAGAGCTTGGATCTCTTCAGGCCTTAATGTCCGGTTCCGGCTCTTCTGTTTTTGGTTTAGTTGATTCGGAAGAAAAGGGGCAAAAAATTCTCAATATCATCCGCAAAAAGTATCCTCAGAGTTATTTGGTTGCGAGTGTGGACAAGGGTGTGGTCGTCCGCTCATTTTAGCTGAAATTTCTTAAAATACTTCTCGATAAAAACCTATGGCGATTAGAATAAATTTATCCCGAGTGCGCGTAGCTGAGCCTCTTAGGCTCAGTTCTTTTTCTTTGCCAGCAAAGAAGCCTCTTCCTCCCTCATCACTACTCTTTAGGACTGGGGTTGGGAGTGGTTGTTCCGTTGAATATAGCAGGCAAGAATTTGATGATTTGCTTTTTGGTATGAGGGGTAGAACTGTCGAATTTGTTTCTCGTTTGGTTGGGATAGAAAATAGATTATCCCATCCAGATATTCCAGGAGTAGAAGTGTTTTATAGATTAGATCTTTCTTCTAAGAACCCAGAGAATAGCGGCCGCGCAACATGGAGGGCAGCTTGTGATAAATCTGATACAGTTGTAATAGACGAGGGGTATTTTGCTTTGATTGATTTAGAAAATGCATCTTCAAATCTAATGGTTGGCTATAAACAAGCAGAGAGTACTCCTGGAGTCATAATAAAGGGAAAACAGAATGGCAGAGAAAAGATCCTTATTTGTCAAGAGCGAAGGTGTACTGGAAGGGTTTTAAAATGGATCAAGAAGCAAGGATTTGAGGTTGATCAGATTGTTTTAACTACTGGCTGGGGTGGAGAGATTAAGCCTGAAATAGAAGAGGCTTTTGCGGATTATCCGACCGCTGTTGTAAATAGTTGGGGAAATTATAGGGGTTATTCGGTAATGGTCGGTGGGGATGGGTTTCATCTGGTTAGTGACCTAGAGAACAAGACTAAAAGATTTCGATGGGATGGAATGGAGAAGATCGCTTCCCATATGGAGCGGCGTGATGGATTTAGTTCGGTAGTAAAAGATGCAGTGGAAGGTCTGTTTTTTGAATATGGAAGTCAGAATGGAGGAAGGACTTTTTCAACAGGAGAACTATTACAAGTATTTGAGAATATCAGAAGAGATAAAACTTTTCAATATTTAAGCAAGAAATTCTTTGAAGAAGAGCCGACTGGTGAGCAATTAAAATTATGGGTAAACCTTATTACGATTTTTGCAGCCAAGGCGGCTATGCCGATAATTGCTCCAAGGGTATTGAATCCAGACCCAAAAGTAACACTCTATCGTTCATATTATTATGCTTTATCTTGGGTTTCTCGATTGGTTGACCATAGATCAGAGATGAAAGATTTTTTTAGAGCTCAGCTGAAGGAACTTAAGACTGCGAACTATCTTGACGAAACTGATTGCGATTTTTTACTAGCAGCAAATAGTTGTTTTCCTTCATGTTGGAGCCACTCCGATGAAGGAATAGGAGATCATGATACTCATAATTGTATAAATGAATATTTTAGCCGATATAGTCCCTTTCCTTTCCAATTTCTTGCCGATAGAATCAGTTTACTTTCTATTGTAGGGGGATATCAGCGTAAGCAAGATGTTGTTCTTTGTTACCTGTTAAACAAGATCGGTTGGCATGAATTGGTTGTTTCTGAGTTTATGAGGGGGCGAGGGCGCTGGAAGCCAATTGGATTTTATGGCAAGGCAGCAAGGTTAGTGGATAAGTACGGGTTTGAAATGTTTGGCAAGATGGCCCGTTTCTATAAAGAGAAGGGGATGTCTGATGCAGCAAAGATGCTGGAAAATCTGATTCCAGCTATTAATCATCTAGTTACTAAAAGAGCTGACCTGGATGTTGATTTAGATCAGGCATTAATTCATAGATTTGTAGAAACATATAATGCGCTAATTGCCGGGGGGCCTGAGGGAGTTAGTGAGGTCTTAAAACCTTTAAGTAAGTTTATTGCAAAAGCAGAAGAGCTTGATCCAAAACAAAAAGGGGCTTTGGGATATTATTTGGTTCAAATATCGAAAGCATATAGTGCAGATGGGGATATTGAAGACCTGTTTATGTTTGCCATTCCCGGTTTAGCACATCTGATTAATAGTCTAGATGAACTTGATCCCACAGAACCAGATTCTTTTGCAAGTTTTATTGTTTCTGATAAACCTTTTTTGAATAGTGTGAATTCAATTCTTACTGAGGGTCCATGTTGGAGTGGAATCTATCGGCTCCTCCCTTATATTAAATCAAAAGAGGAGCTTGTTGAATTGGATCAAAATTTGGCTTTTTGGGATAACCACCGAGACAACTTCAGCAACATGTTCAAGCTATTAGATAATAGAGCTCTGATCGGTTCTGTTTTGAGCAAAGATGAACTATCTTTGCTAATTCTCGAAATATTAAATTCAAAGACCCCAACTTATATTACAGTATTAAAAGGAATCCTGGGTTCTCCCTCTTTTGGAAAAAACAGATATCAATTTGTGCGCAAATTTATCTTTAATAAGGAGATCGATTTTAAAATTAGAATGAAGGTCTTGATGGATTATGCCGAAGTCGTTCAATTAGACGAATTGCTCTTGCCAAAGAAAGAGAGCGGGACGAGATTTGAAAGATTAGAAGATGGAGACAAGATTAAGCAGCAGATTAAAGTGTTTGATGTTTTAGTCTGTGAATTAGATCAAATTTTAGAAGAGATATCTCAATCAGACCAAAAACTTAAGGCTAAGGTGAGACGGCTGCAGGCAAAATTAGGTAAAAAATTAATGCCCTTTAGAAGAAAGCTCATTGCCGAGGTTCTTGGGCGGCCGATAAAGCGGCGCGAAAGAAAACTTTTAGATAATGGAGTGAGTTATAACAGGATCTTGCGACTGGTCTCTCTAGTCTTGACCATAGATCGGGGGGGTGGTTTTGATCAGGGGGGATTTTCGCGGGTATTTCTAAAAAAAGTGCTTGGGGTCTTTTTTGCCAACTTTTTTCCCGGTAATTTTTCTACTCTTAAGAAGGCCGAAGAGAATGCAATTAGAGTTTTAAACAATTGGCTCTGCTCACTTTCTAAAGATGAAATTGAGAAGATGTATCAGGAACATTATGAAACGGACGAAGGAAGAAGAGAATATAATAAGAGTACAGAACATGTTCGGGGCAATGCGGAGATCAGGGCCGCTTTAATGGCTAATGGATATAAGGATGCTTTGTGGGGAGAGGGGGTTGGAATTCAGGCAGAGCTTAAAGATGGGCTAACACAAGAAGACAAAAGAAGGCAGATTATCTCCGCAACCGGGGAGTTGGTTGAGATAGCGATGATGCTGGGGATAGAAGAGATAGATAGTGAGAAATTAACTTTGCATTATGCAAAAAGACTCGATTCTTACAAGAAGGCCTCTGATTTTGCAGCCCATATCAAAAATTCGGTCGATAGTATTAGTGATGAGGTCAAGGGGAACATACGCTATATTCTTGAAAATGTCAGTGATTTTGAAAAACAGAGAGTACAGAAGAATGCCAAGGCAGCAATTTTTCGGGCAACGGTAAAAAAAGATTTATTTGTCGAGGCCTATTCTGGAGTGGGGGTGCCGGGTTGTTTTAATCCTCGAGGAATCCATCGTGAGATGCCCTTTGTCCATGCAGCAGAGGCAAATTCTGGCTTTTTGCAAGTTTTTAGTAAAAAGAATAATCAGGTAGCTAATGCCGTAGTTCTTTATGAAGATGAAGGGGCATTTGTCTATGCTGGGTATAATTCTTCTGGTTATAATATGGAAGCAATTTTTGCCGAAGCCTTAAAAGAGTTGAGCAAACTAGTTCCTGCCATTTATCTAAAAAGTTCTTCTGCTGGATTTGGATTTCTTAAAGATTATGCATCAAGGGTTAAGAAAAAAGTGGTTAAACCGCAGCAATATTTTGCAGTCAGTATGTTGATTGTGGTGAAGTAGGGGAAGATGGTGCAATAACAATAGAAGACGAATTTTATGTGGTGACTGAGGAGTCGATCCGGGAGAAGGGGGGATTTGAAGACAGGATCATAATGGCAGAAAGGGATGAGAGTTTTCCTGTGATCGAGTGGCAGGATTTGGCCGAGATGTTTAAGCAGCCTGATTTTGAGGAGTATCCCTTTTTGGCAGAGATTAAGGATCCCAAGGTTTTCTTTATGATAATAGGATTGGTTAAAGCGGTGGTTTTGGAGAGAGGGAAATTAGTTATTGACGATGCATTTTATGATGAGTTTGGAGATATGATTGCAAAAAAGGTAGCCGGGCTTAGTCGAGATCAAAGGGATGATGCTTCGGATTTAGTTTTTGATTTTCTGCGAGATCAAAAATGGCCGATGGAAGAGAATACACAACATGACAATTAAAGTAAGCGGCAGTACTACAACAACTCCAATAATAAGAAGAAGAGTCACACCAGATAGTCCTTCCTTATATTTTAAAGGATCTTTGGCCTTTGATCCTCTTGCCATGCAGGCTCAGGGAATAGTTCCTTCACTCACCTTGGAAAGATTATTTTCAACCGAATCTTCTGCTGCTATGGAAATGAAGACCAAAGATTTAGATTTGGTGGGAAAAAAGAGTTGGGGAGACAAGGGGGAATATATTCCCGAATCATTAAGGGGATTACCCGAAGCGGAGTTTATCTGGAATTTTATTAAAAATCCGACTTCTAACCAAACCCAAATATTACAGCGGCAAGTTTTGCTAACTTCATTGACTGCCTCCGAAAATTTAGAAGAGATAAATCAGGTAAAGAATACAATTTATTCAATAGGTGTGGGGATGAATCTGTTGTTTGCGCCGGTTCGAATTAATGATGAAATGAAGGTCCCGGCAATCTGGGCTTATAGAAGATACGAGAAACATGAATTATATGAGCAAATTCATTCTGGTATCTCTCATATATGTGAGGGTAAAGATGCATTAGAGCGGTTGATTCCGATGTTATCGGATCTGGAGCCGGGTTTAATGCGAGATATTGTTTCTACTCTTTACGATCACGCTTTGGCAATTGAGCACTTTAGTAAAGATTTTTTCTTAAAAGAAGACTTTGATGATTATGAAATTCAAAAATTGGGTAATTCATTAACAGATGATACGGAAAAGATTGGCGCATTTATCAGTTTTGCAAAACTTGCAAAAGAAGATGGATATACTGTAGCTGGTTTTGATCCGACTGTTCCTTCTTCTTACGAGAGTGGGTGGATGTTTGCAAAAAAGAGAGAGGGGCAGGTTATAAACGATTCGGCAGCAGATCATCCTGTAACTATTTATAGTGGTGCGCAAGAGAGCGGGAAATCATATAAACTAAAGTCTGACTTTTTAATCCAGCTTTTGGCCCAAAGTTGGGGTCTGGTGCCGTGTAAGAATGGAAATTTTGTTCTTCATGATGCCTTATTTTTTGTCGACCGTGCTTCCACCTCTCCATATCATGACCTGTCAGCCTATGGAGAAGATATGAACGGATGGGTTGATATTTTTGCTCAAGTGGACAAAGATAAATGTAGGCGACCAGTTTATTATGTTGATGAGGGACTTTCTACTGCTTCTGATGATGATCAATATAAAATAATGAGGGCAAAGAGTATGGTGATATCAGAAAAAGGGGGACGAATCTTTATCACCACTCATAATGAACGTTTGATTGAAGTAAGCGAGGGAGATCCCGGTGTCGGGGTATATCATTTTAAAACTGAGGTTGATAAGGAAAAAAATGATATCGACTTTCAGAGAAAGATGAGGCCAGGTCCTGATGATTCAAAGGCTTTGGCAGTTGCCCGGCTGAGAGGGGTGCCAGAAGAATTAATAAGATACGCAGAGCAGTATTTAAGAGGAGAGTTTGAAGCGATTGTTGGTCCGGGGAAGGTTACCTGGACAAAGCCAGACCGTTTTTCAGACGAAGAGCGTGAAGCGATGAAGAAAGAAGGACGAGACCCCTTTACTGCCTTTAGGGAGGAAGATCGTTTCTTTCGGCTTTTTTCAGAAGATCCAAATTTTCAAACTAGAGCATATTCTGCCAGTGACATTGTAACCGGAGAGGATAGTGGCTATGAAAGCGGGATAAGATTTGGCGGGTGGGAGGTTGAGACAGCTAAGGATCGTGGTAATTGTATTTTATCGCTACTTACCGAAGCTCCCTGTCTGACTCCTCATGAGTTGCTTGAGCGGCAAAAGATGTTTGAAAAATTGAGTGGTAACGATCAGTTTGATAAAGTTCGAGATTTATCAGAAAAGATTATTTGGCAGACTAAATTCTTAGGGATGATAACCTATCGTCTTAAAGACTTGTTGAATTTTAATAAAGTTATGAATCCTTTTAAAGAATATGGGGATGCTATGGTACGTTATCCGAAAGTTGTTTGTGCCTATCTTAGTTTACAAAGTAAGATTTTAGGGGATGATCCGGTTTTGGATAGATTGATAGAGGATGTAAGACGAGTGGTTGATTTATCTGATCGAATAGATCATTTTCATAAAAATCAGGATGTTAATGAGGTCCAGAGAATTATTGATGAAATTGCAGAAGGAGAGGTTGATTCAGATGTTTTCTTAGCTTTGGCAAAGGATGAGCCAAATCCGGAAAAATGGGAAGGAAGGTTTCCTCGAAAAAGGGTCAGGGCATATCTTAAATGGATTCAAACTCACGACTTTGACTATTATTGGGATGTTGATGATAAATTGGGAAAACTTATTGGGAACGTCCGTATGCCGGATGATTTTAGTGCAAAAGAGATTCGGAAAAGTTTTTTTGAAATGAATCAGGATGAGCCGAATAAAGAGAAATGGGGCGATACTCTTTGTGTTCAGAGAATAGAGGACTATAAAGAGTATGTTGAGCATTTAAAGGGACATGAAAATGAGCTTAAGCGACGAAGGTTGGAAGATATAATAGCTGATATCTCTCATGAGCAAAGGTTCCAGGTTATTCATAATAGAGACCTTGAAGATGAATTTTGGTCTTTGGTTGAGAAGTATGGAGTGCGAGATGAATTTGATCAGTTTGATAAGAACACATTCTTTGCGTTTGAAAAAGGCTTGATGGATGAAGTAAAAGAAGGGAACAAGCGACTCCCTCCAAAAGCACTCTTTGAAATCGATCCTCAATCAATCAAAGAAGAGGTTGCAATTATTGTCTCTTTTTTTAAGGAAAAGCATAGAGGTGGTGATTATGGATATGATCACAAATGGCCGAACAATCTGGTTGTTTGTTTATTGCTTGAGATGATGATTGATCCCAGAAATTATTTTCAGGAGTTGATCGATCTCTTAAAAAGCTACGACGACAGTGTTTATCTGCATCAACTGGCAAATGGGTTAGATTCTTTGAGCAAAAGACCTTTTAAGAGAGAGGCAAAGTTTAAAGAAGCTAAGGATGTTTTTGGGTACCTTAAGCGAGCGTATAATCGTAATTTTAAATCTAAACTGGCAGAATATTATGCAATAGAGAGAGAGTATACTGAATTCTTAAGAAGATTTAATATTGGTGAATATCTTTTTAAGATAGGTTATGCCCAGTTTGTAATTGATAATATTGACGAGGAGCATGACTTGCAGGTATTGGAAAAAGTTTGTTACAACTTTCAACATTTTTCTAGTAGTAGAACGTCCTACAATCCAAGTCACGGGGTAGATTCTCCTGAAGAAGAGAGACGTTTAATTAAAAATTTTATTGATCAAAAGATAAGAGGCTCTGAAGTTTTAGCAGAAATGCGGGAATTACCTGGGGTTTTATCTTCTGTTGTTGAAAGAGCTAAAAAATATATGAGAAAACATAAGATTCGTCTTAGTCCTCAAGATTGGGAGCGTTTGAATAAGGGAGATCTTTTGCCTTTAGGAGATGATGTCCGTGCAGACTTTCAATCTGAGAAACATAAAGATGTTGAGACGATCCATCATGCAGAGCGGCCGGTAATGAGAGAGTTAGATTTAATCACAAGTATTGCCCTGTTAGGTCGAATGATAAATGAACAGGGCTATTGTAAGGTTGATTTTAATTCTGATGGAAGGTTTGAGGTTGAGGATTCCTTTAGTATAGTTAAACCCAAAAAAGAGCAGGTTGCTAACACCTTTTCTTTTGAAGAGTTTGAGAGAATTAGGATCTTGTGCGGACCAAATATGTCTGGAAAGACCTTTGGCGGAAAAGGGTTATCCTTTGGTGTTCCGGCTGCTCACTCTATTGGCTATTTCCCTGGAGAGAGAGCAACAATGCCTTTTATGGGGAGATCTGTCTTTTTTGATCGTATTGTAACCAAAAAAGATGAAGAGCGGAGCTCGTTTACAACAGAGATGGATTATTTGGTCGAGCTTTGTGGTTTGCTGGATAAAGGGGTACCGGTTTTTGGTGCAATTGATGAGCTTGGTTCTACCACGTCAAATAGTTATCGAAATGCTATTTCATATGGTTTTTTAAAATACGCGGCAGATCGCGGGCATTATTTTGTTTTTATTTCTCACGGACACGAAATGATTCAAGTTGAATCTTCTACTAATCCTCAATTTGTAATTCCATATAACTTTGCTACTCACAAAGATGATAAAGGAGAGATCCAGTTTGATTATCGATTAACTCGTGGCCATGCGTTGTCAATGGGGATTCCAGTAGCGCGAAAATTAGGTTATCCTAAAGAGATATTGGATATTGCAGAGTCGTTGGATTGATCTTGTGTTATAATAAACCAACTTATGTTTGAGTTTGAAGATAAAATAAAAGATTGTGATCTTCTCAAAAAAGAACTGGATTCTCACCGCCCATTTTCTCAAGATATCCTTAAACAATTAAAAGAATACTATAAAATCAGCCTAACCTATACCAGTAATGCTATTGAGGGTAATTCTCTAACCGAGTCGGAGACCAAGGTTGTAATAGAAGATGGGGTTACAATTGGGGGTAAGCCGCTCAGGGATCATTTGGAAGCCTTGGGTCATGCTTTGGCTTATGATTATATTTATGATCTTATAAAAAGCAGGAAGAATATTTCTGAAGAAGATGTTTTAAAAATGCATCATCTTTTCTATGAAAAGATTGATGAGGAAAAGGCTGGAAAATACCGCAATGTTCAGGTTTTTGTTTCCGGTACCGATTATGTTTTTCCAAAAGCTGTTGCTGTCCCGGCGTTGATGAGTAAATTTGTTGGAGAAATACCGGCGATGGTAAAAAAATTACATCCAGTCAAATTTGCAGCCTGGCTGCATATGCAATTTGTGAATATCCATCCCTTTGTTGATGGAAATGGTAGAGTAGCGCGATTACTTTTGAACTTAGCTTTGCTTCAAACTGGTTATGTTGTAACCATTATTCCTCCGGTTGTCCGCGCAAATTATATTGATATAGTAAAGTCCTGCCAAAAATCGGGAAAGCTTGAGGCTTTTTATGATTTTACCTCCAATATGGTTTGGGAAGCGTTAAAAGAGCAGTTGAGATTGATTAAGGGAAAATAGTTCTTACTCTTCATTTTAGCTGAAATTTTCTAATTTTATCTGCGATAAATAATATAGATATGGGTATTATTAAAAAAGTCGGCGGGCCAGCAATCCCTCCAGCTCAATTATCACCAACCAATAAAGCGGGAGCGAAAAGTGCTGCTCAAGTAATTGATAGCTCTGTTGTGGGGAGAATGCAGGGGCGGTCAATCCCTGCTACTTTAAGTTTTAGCGGCCTCTTTTCCGAGAAGTCAAAAGCAACTTTTATTTTAAAAACAAAGGATAAAGAGTTGGTGGGGGAAAGAAAATCATTATTTGATGATGATAAAGGATATGTTCCTGAAACGCTAAACGGTATTCCAGAAGCTAATTTTATCTGGGATTTTATTAATAATCCCTCATCTGATCTGTCACAGATTTTACAAAGACAGACTTTATTAACAACCCTGCTAAATTCTGATTCGCTAGAACAATTGATGCAGGTAAAAAATGAGGCTTACAAACTATGCCGCGGAGTTTCGGCATTATTCAAAACAGTTGATGTTTCAGGCTATGGGAACTACGAACCACTGCTTACGGCTTACAAAAGGGGTAATGACCAATATGAAGATGAGGTTATGAGAGCCCTGGATATGATCGAGAGCGGAAAAGAGTCTCTGGTAGCGTTATTGCCATTGCTTAAGAGTGTTTCTCCTGCATTAATGGGAGATATTGTTTCAACCCTTTCTGATCATCTTATGAATGTTGATCATTTTAATCGGGACTTTTTTCTCGACCAGGATGTTGATACTTTTGAAGTCGCGGGTTTAAAGGACGCCCTATTTTGCGATTTGGAGAGAGTTGGTGCTTTTATTAGCTTTGCTTGTTTGGCAAAAAGAGATGGCTATGGTGTTGCCGGATATGATCAGTCAGCATCCTTTTCATACAAAGATGGCTGGTCTTTTCTAAAAGAGAAGGAGGGGCTGGTTGCAAACGATTCTCCCAAAGACGATCCACTGGTAGTGCTGTGTGGATCTAACATGAGCGGAAAGTCTTTTAACCTAAAACAAAACATGCTAATTCAGCTCATGGCCCAGAGTTTTGGGATGGTACCGGCAACAGAAGGTAATTTCTATATTTATGATTCAATTTTTTATTTGGACCGTGCTTCAACCTCTCCCTATAATGATCTATCAGCATATGGACAGGAGATAATCGAGTGGAATAATGCTTTTTCAGAAATGAAGAAGAAGCCCCTCCTTTTTGTTGACGAAGGATTTTCTACGACATCACCGGAAGATCAATACAAACTCTTGCGTGCAGTCAGCATATATCTAAAAAAACGCGGAGCAAGAATGTTTTTAGCCAGCCACAACGAAATGTTTATAGATGTAAGTCAGTCTGATTCGGATATCGGGATATATCACTTTAAAACCGGAATTAAAGAAAATAATGACATGGATTATCAGCACAAGCTGACTCCCGGCGCTGATGATTCAAAAGCATTAGCGGTTGCGCGCAGTATGGGGCTGCCGGAAGAAATTATTGAAGATGCCCAAAGATTTTTGGATGGGGAATATGGGCCGATTAGCCGGTCCAGGCAGATCGATTGGGTTGAGCCGGTCCCTTTTTCAGAAGAAGAGCGGGGGGTGATGAAGGGGAAGGGGGGGACTAGGTCATTTACAGTAGGGAGGAAACAGGCCTTTTTACAATTATTTACCGAAGACCCTAATTTTACTACAAAATTCTATAGTGGGAGTGATATTAAAACAGGGGAGAAGGCAAGCGACTGGGATATTTCGTTTGGTGGTTGGAGGGATAATCCGGGTAAAATTCGTGGTGACCTCCTTTTGAGCCTGATAACAAAATCTCCGGGGCTTTCTTCACAAGAAATCCTTGAGAGACAAAAGATGTTTGAGGAGCTGGCTGCAAACGATCAGTATGAAAGAGTACGGGAGATAACCCATAGGATTATCTGGATTTTAAAGTTTCTTTCTGGAATCCGCTCACATGCCAACAAGGATCTTTTAAACTTTAATAATGCTATTAATCCATTTAATGATATTGACCATACAGGTATGCTTGGGGATTTAGATGTGGTTTTTGCCTATCTTGAATTTCAAAAAAAGGTTTTAGGAGAAGATTTTAAGATGGATTGGTTGTATGAGAGGGTTGTAAGAGCGAAAAAATTACTTGAGAGGGTAGACGAAGTATGTTTGCAGCAGGATGTTTTAGAACTTCAGCGAATAAATGATGAAGTGGCTGACACAGAGGTTGAGGCCGAAGTATTCTTAAAACTGGCAAAGAACGAACCTAATCCGGAAAAATGGGGCGGAAAAGTTACCCGCAGGAGGGTTGCGGCATATTTGAGCTGGATCAGTAAGAATGATTGGGAATACCATTATAAGGTTTTAGATAAACTTCGTTCTTTGATTGGAGCAAGCTGGGATGAGTCCTTTGATGCAAAAGAGATAAGGGAGTTGTTCTTTTCTCTGGCTACGGATGAGCAGGATAAAGATAAGTGGGAAAATCGTCTTTGTGTGCAGAGGATTAAGGATTATATTTCACAATTGGACGAAGAAAAAGATGGTGAGAAAATAGATCAGCTTGAGAGGAATCTTCTTTATGATGTTAAGAGTGTTCAAAGGAAAGCTGTTATTGTAGATGAGAAAATGCAGGCAGAATTTAGTGCATTGTTGGGTGTAGGGAGGGGGGGTGAGGGCGAAGCAGTTTTACTTTCAAAACGTGAATTGCGTTCTTTTATGCATGATTTAATGGAAGAGGTAAAGGATCTGCACAGAAAGGTGCCTGGAAGATCGATCTTTGAAACAGATACCGATTTAATCAGAGAAGAGCTGAAAGTTATCCTGGCCTATATGAAGAAAAAACATAAGAGGGGGGATTACCAGTATTATCACGACTGGCCCGGACAGCTTATTTTTGCTCTGGTTGTTGAAATGATGCTGGACCAGAGAAACTATTTTCAGGAATTAATTGATCTTTTACGAAGTTATGACGGTGTATATTTGCATCAGGCAGCTAATCGTCTCGATGAAAACCGTAAAAAACTCTTTGATGGGGTTAAATTTAGAGATGTAGGTGACGTTTTTAATTATTTAAAGAAAAAATATGACAAGAAGTTTCGAACTTTGGTTGACGAGTATTACCAGATTGAGAAGGAGTGTGCGGAGTTTGTAAGAAGGTTTAGAATTAGCAGACACAGTTCAAAAATAAAATATGCAAAGTTTATCCTGGATAATATAAATGAAAAAGAAGATATTGGCAGAATGTTTAAAGTGGTAGATAAGTTCAGGCATTACATGGGGAGTAGTCTTGGGGATTACAATGATTTTCGTAGAGATCTTAATGAGTTTGAAACAGAAGCTGAAAGGATAGAGGCGGTGAGGGAATATTTTCAAGAGGCAATCATTGATTCGGGAGCCTTGCAGGAGATGCAGGAAATGAGGGATGCCTTGAGATCAGTTGTTAAAAAAATATCCAAATTTATAAAAAGACATAATATCTCTTTGGAGAAAGATGATAAAAAATATCTTAGGAGAGGGAGTTTTGATATATTTAGAAAAGCGGTTGGGGACTTATTTAAAAAGAAGGTGGGAGATGCTTTGGATAGGGGCTATCGAAAAGATCGGCCAATTCGTGAAGATCTTGATTTGGTATCAACCTTTGCGCTCTTTGGACATATGGTTGCTGAGCAGGGTTTTGCTAGGGTTGATTTTAATTCGGAGGGAAAATTTAGTCTGGAAGATCTATGGAGTATGGTTTATGAGAAAGGGGGGCAGGTTGCCAACTCTATTCTTTTTGAAGATGAGGAGCGGCTTAAGCTTTTTAGCGGGACCAACATGTCTGGAAAGACATTTGGGTTAAAAGGGGGCACCTTTGGAGTTTCGACCGGAATGTCGACCGGTTTTGCTCCGGCTAAGGCGGCGACAATGCCAATGTTTGGGGGGGCGGTCTATTTTGACCGTGTTACTAGTAAGTTTGATCCAAAGTTGAGCTCTTATGGTAATGAGATAGTGTTTTGGATCGGCTTTTGTAAATTAATTAATAGTGGCCGGCCGGTCTTTGCCTCTGTTGACGAGGCTTTCTCTACAACTTCACCCAGATTCCAATCTGCCTTAACCTATGCAATTTCCAAATATGCTGCAGAGAGAGGGCACTTCTTATCTTTTGCTTCGCATAACCATGATGCTATTGAGGTTTTGGCTAATACTAGTCCTGCTTTTGTTGTGCCGTATCATTTTGCCACCCATTTTGATCAAGCGGGTGAGATCCAGTTTGATTACCGTTTAACTCGAGGGCATGAGTTGTCACATGCTATTCCGGTTGCAAAGAAACTTGGATTTCCGCAGGAGATTATTGATATAGCGGAGGCTTTGTGAGAATAGTTTTACCGTTAAGTATTTCTTAATTTAAGCCAATTTCTTAATGTTTTGCCTTTGTTAATACTGGCGGCAAAACGAAGGGCTTCTTCCAGCCATTTTAGACGTGCGGCGATCGGCATTTTAGAAAACTCAAGAAGCCGTTTCCGCTCAATCTTAAAACTGTAATTTGTTTTTGAAATTGGTTTCTTTTTCATTTTTTTCTTAATTCTTCCAGCATCTCAATATCTTTTAGGTCCTGTTCCCGCGCCGAGATCTTTTTTAGCGTGATAAGATCTCTAAACGATATTGTTTTGATGCCAATTCCTTCGGCTTTGAGAGTTTGTTTATTTGAGTAGGCCTTATTAAACGGGATTGGTTCATTTGCGAAAATATCGATGACTTTAAAATCATCTTTGGAGTGGATAAAGGAAAAAACCTTCATGTTCTTTTCTTTTACCCATTTTTCGCGAATGGTGTTGTCGGCGAAATCTTTCGGATTTACCGGTAATTTGGGTTTATACCCTAATTCCTTCAGTGCTTTTAGTAGTTTCTCTAAATTATTTGCATTAAGGTCGACAAACAAATCAAGGTCTGCGGTTAATCGCACAACGCCGTGGAGAACCAAGGCAACTCCTCCCACGACCAAGTAACGCACCTTAGCTTTGTTTAATTTGTCAAAAACTTCCAGATAGTACATAAAACTATTATAGCATTTCTTGGAATGCTGTATAATATAGAATATGCCCAAATTCCTTCCAACAACAAAAAAAGAGCTCGGCTCAAGAACTCTGGACATAATTATTGTCTCAGGTGATGCCTATGTGGATCACCCAAGTTTTGGTGCTGCACTAATCGGTCGTTTTCTAGAATCAAAAGGTTTTTCGGTCGGTATTATTCCTCAACCAAACTGGAAAACGGACAAAGATTTTCTTGAGCTTGGAAAACCAAAGCTCTTTTTTGCAGTAACAGCCGGCAATCTTGATTCAATGGTCAATAATTACACTGCCGATAAAAAGGTCCGCCGCAATGATATGTACTCTCCGGATAATGAGGGGGGCAAAAGACCGGACCGGGCTTCTATTATATACACCAATAAGCTGAGGCAGCTTTTCCCCGGTTCAAAGATTGTTCTTGGAGGAATAGAGGCTAGTTTGCGGCGTTTTGCGCATTATGATTTTTGGGGCGATAAAGTGCGCAGGTCATTGCTTTTTGATTCCAAAGCGGACCTTTTGTTTTATGGGATGTCGGAGAGGGGAATCCTCCGCTTCGCGGAATGTCAAATGACAAATGACAAATGTCAAATAAATTCCCAATTTCAAATTCCAAATAGTGCAATGATTAAAAAGGATATATCGGAGTATGAAGAATATCTGCTTTTACCTTCATTTGAAGAAGTTTCGACTGATAAAAAGAAATATGCTGAAGCGTTTAGGTTGTTTTCTTTAGAATATGCCAAGAAACATCCAAGAGTTATTATTCAACCCTGTCAGGGGAGATATTTGGTAGTTAATCCTCCGGAGAATTTGAGTCAGGATGATTTTGAGGGATTGTTTAAACTCCCATTTGCCAGAGAGCCCCATCCGAGATACAAGGGAAAAAAAATACCTGCATTTGATTTTGTAAAATTTTCAACTATCTCCCATCGCGGCTGTTTTGGCGGCTGCTCTTTTTGCGCCATTACAAATCATCAGGGTAAATATATCCAGAGCAGGAGTGAGGCATCAATTAAAGACGAAGTTCAAAATATCATAATGAAGCAGAAGGATTTTAAGGGAAATATTCTTGATATCGGCGGGCCGACCGCTAATATGTATAAGATGGTCTGCAGGGAGAAAGAGGGCTGCTCCCGCATCAGCTGTATCTTTCCAAATATATGCAAAAATCTTGAAACAGATCAGAAGCCGATGCTGAAAATGTTAAAACAGATCCGAGAGCTTCCGAAAATGAAACATGTATTTATTAATTCGGGTATTCGTTATGATTTGGCCTTACTAGATCCCGACTATATGGATGAACTGGTAAAGCATCATATCAGCGGACAGCTTAGTGTTGCGCCGGAGCATAATAATAAAGAAGTTCTTTTATGCATGAAAAAACCGGACTTTGAAAAGTACTTAGAGTTCAAAAAAGAATTTGATCGATTAAATAAAAAACATAATAAAAAGCAGTTTCTGATCCCATATTTTATCTCTTCACACCCCGGAACAACTCTGCGGCACATGCTTGATTTGGCCCTGTTTTTAAAGAAAAACAATATTAGGGTTCAGCAAGTGCAAAATTTTACCCCAACCCCGATGACCGCTGCGACCTGTATGTATCATACCGGGATTGATCCGTATTCCGGCAAAGAAGTTTATGTCCCCCGCGCAGAAGAGAGAAGTTTGCAGCGCGCCCTGCTTCAGCCTTATTTGGAAAAGAATAAAAGGCAGGTTATTAAGGCGCTGAAGGAGCTGGGGGCTTTACGATTCCTTGACGATTTGCTATAATTAGATATTATGAATTCCCGCCAGCGTCAGATTTTGGATCTGCTAAATTCACACGATTTATTGTCAACTCGTGATCTTTTGAGGCCGTTAAAAATCACCCGCGCGCGGCTAAATCAATTGATTGTTCCGTTGATGAAAAAGGGATTAGTAAAAAGAGAGGGGCGTGCCCGGGCCACGATTTATAAAATAACCGACAAGCGGAGTTTTGAGCAAATTACAAGGAAAAACTGGGAATTACGCAACAGAATTCGTGAATTAGAAAAGACTTTGGAGGATCGAAGAGTCATTGAGCAGGCCAAAGAAATATTGATTGCTCAGTTCGATATTTTGCCGACCGAGGCCTATCGAAAATTGCAGGAACAGAGCATGGATCGCGGACGATCTATGCGCGAAATAGCGGACGGAATATTATTGGCTTATGAGTTCTAAATTGATTTAGGCTTGAAAATTTGGTATAATAGTAAAAGTTAAGGTAAAGGCGCCTCCGGGCGTCTTTTTTTTTAGATAAAGGAGGAAACAAACGTGAAAGCAATAGTAGCATTGGAAGACGGAACAGTATTCGAAGGAACATCGTTTGGGGCAGAGGGGGAGGTAATTGGCGAGGTTATTTTTAATACGCAGGTGGTGGGGTTTCAGGAGATTTTGACCGATCCGGCCTATTCCAATCAGCTGGTCTGCCTGGGCTATCCGCATATCGGCAACGTTGGTATTAATGACCGCTCAAATGAATCCAGCTCTACCCATGTCTCAGCTTTGATTGTTAAAGAATACAGCAAAATCTATAGCAATTGGCAGGCCAAAGAATCTTTTGGTGATTTTATGAAAAAGAATAATGTAATCGGAATCGAAGGGATAGATACCAGGGCTTTGACAGTTCATATACGCGAAAATGGTGAAATGAGAGGAATTGTTTCGACAAAAGCCTTTAGTAAAGATAATTTGATTAAAAAAATAAAAGCTAATCAGGATTCTGCTGTACCGCTTTTGGGGATTAATTCTAATTCAGCCAAAAGTGTTGGCTCTTCTAAAACAGTAATCATAAATCTTGGTGTAAATAATACTACGTTGGCGAAATATCCGGGGGCTAAGAAGGTTCCATACAATACAAATGCTGAAAAAATTCTGGCTAATAAGCCGGAGCAGGTTGTTATTTCTTCCGGACCGGGAGATCCAAGAAAACTTACCGGTTTGATTGAAGAAGTTAAAAAACTGATCGGTAAAGTTCCAATTTACGGAATCCAAAACGGAGCCTGTATATTGGCAGAGGCATTAGGCTGTGACGTATATAAGATGAAAGTCGGCCATCACGGAGTAAACCTTCCGGTAGTTGATCCAAAAACTGGCAGGGGTGAAATTTCAGTCCAAAACCATAGTTTCGGAATCAAGGATGTTGCGAAAGGCGTGAAGATTGTTCATGTAAATCTTAACGATAAAACAATTGAAAAGATACAGAGTAAAGACGGATCGTGTGTCGGGACTTTGTACTCTCCAATTGACGAACGCGGAAAACTAGAGAAAAACTACAGGAGGGTATAGATATGCCAAAACGAACAGATATCAAGAAGATTCTAATAATAAGTTCCGGACCGATTGTAATAGGACAGGCTTGCGAGTTTGATTATTCCGGATCCCAGGCGTGTAAGTCTTTGCGGGAGGAGGGCTATGAAACAGTTTTGGTCAATTCAAACCCTGCGACAATAATGACCGATCCTGGAATGGCGGACCGGACTTATATTGAACCACTTGAACCGGAATTTATCGAAAAGATTATTGCAAAAGAAAAACCGGATGCATTGCTTCCGACTTTAGGCGGACAGACCGGATTAAATATGGGATTCTTTTTATCCCGTGCCGGGATTTTGAAAAAATACGGAGTTGAGCTTATCGGAGCAGATGCCGATTCTATCCAGCGGGCCGAAGATAGACAGAAATTCAAAGATACTATGGCAAGCATCGGTTTGGCAGTTCCGGAATCAGGAACCGCAACTTCGGTTGAAGATGGTTTGGCACTAGCTGAAAAAATTGGCTTTCCAATAATTCTTCGCCCGGCCTTTACAATGGGTGGTGCCGGCGGATCTTGTGCATACAATATTGATGAACTAAAAGCTGGATTAGAACTTGCTTTAGACGTTTCTCCATTTCATCAGGTATTAGTTGAAAAATCAGTTTTAGGCTGGAAAGAAGTAGAATTCGAAGTTATCCGCGACTGTAAAGACAATGTAATCATTGTAACCTCTATGGAAAATATCGATCCAATGGGAGTGCATACCGGAGATTCAATCGTAGTTGCTCCGGCCCAGACTTTGACTACCGAAGAATTTGTTGATTTAGAAAATTGGTGCAAAAAGATTATCCGTGCGGTTGGAATTAATGGAGGAGGAACCAACATTCAGTTTGCGGTTAATCCGGAGGACGGCAAAATTGTAATTATTGAGATTAATCCTCGTGTTTCCCGCTCCTCTGCCTTAGCCTCCAAAGCAACCGGTTTCCCAATTGCTCACGTTGCTGCAAAACTGGCAGTCGGCTTATCACTTGATGAAATCGTAAACCAGGTAACCGGAAAGACCTATACTTTCTTTGAGCCGACGGTTGATTATTGCGTATTCAAAGTCTGCCGTTTTACTTTTGAAAAATTCCCGGAGGCTAATCCAATTCTATCCACTTCGATGAAGGCGGTTGGAGAGGCAATGTCGATCGGCCGAAATTATAAGGAATCCCTGCAAAAGGGAATCCGTTCGCTGGAATATCGCCGTTTTGGTCTAGGTGCGGACGGCCGTGATGTGCCGGAAGCAATTTCGGGGGATAAAGAGTTAGTTAAGCAAAAATTAATCTATCCTAATGCCGACCGAATTTTTTGGGTACGATATGCAATTAAAATTGGAATGACAAACCAAGAAATATTTGACTGCTCAAAGATGGATCCATGGTTTGTTAATCAGATGAGAGAGATTGTTGATGTAGAAAATGAAGTTGTTAAACACTCACTTGCTGATCTGCCGGACCAACTTTTGCTAAAAGCCAAAGGGGTCGGTTTCTCGGATATCCAGATTGCGCATTTAACTAAATCAGACGAAGTTGCGGTTTATAATCATCGTAAAGAGAAGGGGATTATGCCGGTATATAAACTGGTTGATACCTGTGGCGGTGAGTTTGATCCGATGAAACCATATTTTTATTCAACTTATGATAAGGGCGGGGATGAGTGCCGAGCTACCGATAAAAAGAAGGTCATGGTTTTAGGCGGCGGGCCGAACCGTATCGGACAGGGGATTGAATTTGATTACTGCTGCTGCCATGCCTCTTTTGCATTAAAAGAAGAGGGCTACGAAGCGATCATGGTTAATTCAAATCCGGAGACTGTATCAACCGACTTTGATACTTCGGATCGCCTATATTTTGAACCATTAACCCGTGAGGATGTTTTGCATATTGTTGAAAGAGAAAAGCCGATGGGAGTGATTGTTCAATTTGGCGGACAGACTCCATTAAATATTGCCCATCAGTTAGAAGCGGCCGGTGTTCCGATTTTAGGAACTTCGGTTGATTCGATTGATTGTTCTGAAGATCGAAAACGATTCAAAACTTTGCTTAAGAAGTTAAACTTAACCCAGCCTGCCAATGATACTGCCACCTCATTTTCCGAAGCAAAGAAGGTTGCGGATAAGATTGGATATCCGGTAGTGGTTCGTCCATCTTATGTATTAGGCGGCCGTGCAATGAGAATTGTTTATGATGAATCTGATCTGGAAGAATACATGAACAAGGCGGTAATTGCATCTCCTGATAAGCCGATTTTAGTCGACAAGTTTTTGGAAGACGCAATTGAAATTGACGTTGACTGTGTTTCAGACGGGACAGAATCAATGGTTTGCGGAATTATGGAGCATATTGAGGAAGCCGGAATCCATTCTGGTGATTCGGCCTGTTCCCTTCCTACTTTTTCTATTTCAAAAGCAATGCTGAAGGAGTTAAAAGAGGCCAGCTATGCCCTGGCAAAGGAATTAAAAGTAAAAGGGTTAATGAATATTCAGTATGCGATTAAGGGGACACAGTTGTATGTTTTAGAAGTTAATCCGCGTGCTTCCCGTACAATTCCGTATGTAAGTAAGGCGACCGGAATTCCATGGGCCAACATTGCGACTAAGGCGATGCTCGGTAAATCCTTAAAAGAACTTGGTGCCAAAGAGTTTGTTCCGGAGCATTTTTCTGTAAAAGAAGCAGTATTCCCTTTTAATCGTTTCCCTGGAACTGACGCGATCCTTGGACCGGAGATGAAGTCGACCGGAGAGGTAATGGGGATCGATTCTGATTTTGGAATTGCATATATGAAAGCGCAGATTGCTGCAGGACAAAAAATTCCTTTAGAAGGAAAGGTCTTTATTTCTGTAAATGATAGGGATAAACGCCGCATCGTTGGTATTGCAAAACGTTTGGCGTCACTTGGTTATGAGATTATTTCAACCAATGGAACAGCCGGTGTGCTTCGAAAGAACGGGGTAGAGGTTGAGTCGGTTGCGAAGTTGGGGGAGGGGAGACCGGATGTTTTAGATTTAATAAAGAGCAACAAGGTTCAGCTTTTGATTAACACACCGGGAGATAAGAGGACCAAGATTGACGAAACAAAAATTCGATCAGGTGCAATAATACATATGATTCCGATTGTTACTACTTTAGCCGGCGCGAGGGCGACGATGAGTGGTCTTGAAGCGGCGAAGAAGAAGGGATTTAAGGTCAAAGCTTTACAAGACTATCATAAATAAAAAGGGCAGGCCTATAAGCCGGGTTCTGTCATTTAAGACGATCATCTATCTGGGGCAGCCATCGCTGACTGCCTCAATGCGGTCTACTCGGGATCATAACGTTCGAGCAGAACTTTCCCTATTTGACCTTGCTCCGTGTGGGGTTTAGCGCACCGCTAGTCACCTAGCTGTCGTGTGGGAGCTCTTACCTCCCATTTTCACCTATTGCCACCCAAGTTTTAGACTTGAGTTCGGCCGTATATTTTCTGTGCCACTTTCCTTCAGATTTCTCTGACTGGATGTTATCCAGCACACTGCTCCAGGAGCCCGGACTTTCCTCGCTTCGACTCGGCTTCGACAAGCTCAGCCTCGCTCAGCGCGATCGTCCAGCCTACCCATTTCTATTATATCACCGAATTGTGATAGAATTAATTCAATATGGATAAATTAAAAATATTATTTAAAATTGTTATCAGCCTGGTCTTTATGGGGATAGTCTTAAGTAAGATTAATTTTGAAGCACTGGGCAAAGACCTGTCACATGCCAATATTCTATTAATAATAGTCAGCTTTATTCTTTTTTGTTTGACAATGATTGTAATGGTGCAGCGCTGGAATTTCTTAATTGGTATATTCCATAATAAGATTCCTTTTATGGATCTGGTCTCAGTCTACTGGATCGGTCTCTTTTTTAGTCTTTTTCTTCCTTCTGCTATCGGCGGGGATGCGGTAAAGATGTATAAGCTTTCAAAACATCACGGCAATCCGATTGAGGTTTCGACTTCGGTCCTGATGGATCGGATCGTCGGCCTGACCTCTTTGAGTATTCTTTCTTTCTTTAGTATGTTGATTTTTTGGAATTCCTTTGATTTTAATATTGCCGGGAAAATTATCGGGACAGTTGCTTTTTCTTTGCTGGGTTTTTATCTGCTGATTTTTAATATTAAGTTTGTTAGAAGGATTC
>JABMQY010000063.1 GCA_013202975.1 Candidatus Saganbacteria bacterium | reverse complement strand
TTTGCTAGTTTCTGCATAAACTGTGATTGCCAAACAGCCCAGATATCATATAATGAAATTATTAAAAGTAAAATTATAATTCCCAACACATTTAATATTGGAACATAGACAGAGGAATGATAATCTCCAAGTTCACTCCATTTTTTAGTTGCATTACTTTTCTTTCTTAATTTTTCTAAATTCTTAAAGATAGGAGTTACAGTGTTGAAATATTCTTGAGAAACTTTTGCTCCTAACCATTTTTCACCAAAATCTATTTTTGCAGACAAACGTGAATGTTTTACAGCTTTATGATTATTTTTTGCAGAAACTCCAATTTCCCATTTTTGCAGTAATCTAATTGCCAAAACATCCCTTACATCTCCAGATTTACCATGATGGTCGGATAGGATTTCAATCTGTAGAATATCTTCTTTTCCAATATCATTTGAGAGTCTTGGTTCAATATCCATTAAAAAATTAACTGCAAAGCTAGAAGAAAGCAAATAATCACTCTGTTCAGTCTTAGTTGTATTTTCAAAACAGCCTTTTGCAATATCATAAGAAGAATTTTTTATAACTTCAATATTTGTTTTATCTTTTAATTTTTCTTCAAATTGAGAAAGTAACGCATATTCAAATGCTTTTCCAGTAGTCATTTGTTTTGAATTTGTAGTAACCATGTTATTTCCCATTTATATATTAAAAGTTATTAGTATTATATAAGTTTTGTCTTTATTTTCCAATTAAGATTCGTTTTCGGAACGGAGTGGAGAAAACACAATATTATCCCCCTCTTTTGTTTTAGAAAAAATCAAATTTATTCCCATTTTAGAAAGCCCATTATTCTTCTACCTCTTAGAAAAATATTTTTTGAATTGCGTATAACATCGGAATTTAACGAAGTCACAACCGAAGGGAGTGATTTGGGTGGAGAAACCTGCAAGGTTTCGGAACCGTTAAATTCCTGTTAGTTTCCCTGAACGAAGTGAAGGTTGAATTTTAGTGCAACGTTCGGACAAAGTCCGAAAAATCCAAAGTCGTCGTGTCTATATTGAAAGATGGGGGTTGCCGCCGCCGAAAACGTATACTCAAAAATAAATTTAGACGCAAAACCATTCTCATGAATATCTCAAAAAATCGGTGCTTATCTAGTTTTCTATCCCCTTACTCCGACAGCTCCTGTTAGCTCTTTGACTTTAAATGCAACTCCAGATAGAAAGTTTCTTGTTCTTGTCCATATATTGCCAAAAAAGCTAGAAATTCTGCCCTTGATCTTCTCTTCTGTTTCACAGGCAGGTATTACTAATCTTGTTTTTTCTGAAATTTTAATTTGTTTATTGCTATTTAGTTGAAGAATTGCTTCTGATCCATCTTCTGCAGCAATAGCATCTCCAGGTAATATTACTTCTCCAACTGTTGCAGGAATAATTCTTGAACTTCTTTGAATAAAAGCTCTGCCTTGTACAAAAGTTATTCTTCCAACTTCTGAGGATTTTGAACAGTCTATCTTTCCCATTTCTTCATCAATTATTTCTTTATTGTCTTGAACTATTTTTTTTATTTCTTGTTCTGAGAAATGACTTTTTTCAATTTTTACTTCTAAACAATCTTTTGGAATATTTTTATTTGTTTTAGATAAATAACGATCTAGACAAAAATTACATTGTGAAATTCCTTTAGTTTCATTGTATGTATACAACTGACAAATCTGACCCAAACGGCCATGTGCCAAGAAATATTGTTCGCATTCTTTACTTACTTGTATTAACCCTGAATTTTGCGTGTTTACAAAATTAACTGTACATTGAAATTCAGGGGCTTGATTTCCTCTTTTTGCAAAGAATTGTTGAACTTCATCAAACCAGCCTGCGGATACATTTACTGCTGAAAAAGAAAGAAACAAGCAAATAAAAACTACTAAAATTAATTTTTTCATTACATATTCGCAAGGATACTGCGACCTTCAGGTCGCAGAGGAATTGCGACAATACTATCGCAACCTTGCTTTCTACCTCCGTGTTTTTCTAATCTGGTTACAATAAAAGAGTGCGCAGCGCAGCTGGCGCACTCAGATATACTCGCCTGAGTAGCGTGAGCTCCGCAAAAAACGCGCGGAGGAACGAAAAAATGATGAAAGGACTTAACCGCCACAGCCATGGTGTTGGACAAAACGCGTTCCACTTCGTGTGGAAGCCAAAATATGCGAAGGACCCGTTTAAGTTTGAGATTGTTCGCAAGCACTGCGAAAAGTTTTTGCGTGAGATTGCCGAAGCCCAGGGTATGGAAATCTTCGAGCTTCAGGTTGAGGCTGACCACGTCCATATCTTTGTTGGCCTGCCCCCTGTACTGAGCGTTTCCAAAGCCATTCAACTGCTCAAAGGCGGCAGCTCCTACAAACTTTTTCGCCAGCA
The DNA here is from genome assembly GCA_013202975.1 of Candidatus Saganbacteria bacterium. Classification (GTDB taxonomy): domain Bacteria; phylum Margulisbacteria; class WOR-1; order XYC2-FULL-46-14; family XYC2-FULL-46-14; genus JABMQY01. The sequence continues at coordinate 1,081 of JABMQY010000063.1, read as the reverse complement.
TCCCTGGTTGCGCAGACATTTTCGTAAGGGACATTTCTGGAGCCCCGGAAAGTTTTTCCGCAGTGTCGGAAATGTAACTACCGACGTTCTCCAGGCCTACATCAGCGACAGCCACCATGGCTGGAGTTTTCCCAGCCAAACCACTTTGACGCATTTTTAATCATATGATACCTCGCCCTTCAGGGCGAGGAGGTTCATTTTAGCTCGAAACATACTGCATGGCAAAATATTTAGCGGTTAATTTCTCACCGGTCGCCCTCTCTATCATCTCGTTCCATTGATACCTCTTGCCGGGCATGAAGACGTTCTCGATAAGATACTCCCCGACCTCCTCCCTGCCTGCAAAGCTTACATCGGAGCAGTCATCCTCCTCCAGCACATCCTCGCAGATATGATAGTAGAGCTGCGAAGTGAACAGGTCCCCCAGCATGTAGTTGTGGTAATAGGCGGGGCTCATCAGGATATGAATCTTCGAGGCCCAGTCCGCCTTGTCTCTCCCCTCCGGACGTTTCAGGAGCTGGTACTCCTCGACAAGGTCCCACCAGAGCTTATTCAGGTCCTGCTCGGAATTCTCATACATGCTCTTCTCAAAGCGGTACATCACCTGTATCCAGCGGCTTATTATCAGCTCATCCGAGCGCATATGCATGCGGCTGCTTTCCTCGATAGTCTCTCTCTCCCCGGCAGAAATTCCAACCACATCCTGCAGCCATGCCGGGCTGTAAGCCAACCTTCCGAACATCATGGCGACCGCTTCATTGGTGAGTGTATGGGCATGGGTCCTCAGCGTCCACGGCAGCTCCCTGTCATTTAATTTAAAATAGGCCCCGTGGCCGTACTCATGCAGCATAGTTGACATCCAGTAGGAGTTGTCTTTAATGTTGGCAACCACCCTGACATCCCCCTCCCTATCGATGTCTGTGCAGTATGCGTGCTGGTATTTGCCCTCCTTCTCGTAAAGGTCACTCCCGTCGATTATATCGTCTATGGGAAGACCTATGCCTGCATAATAGTCCCTTGTCAGAGCAACGACGTCATTATCCGCATAGTATTTGTCAAAGTCAACCTCGTAGATGTTGGG
>JABMQY010000062.1 GCA_013202975.1 Candidatus Saganbacteria bacterium | reverse complement strand
CTGGTACTCAGATAAAGTTTCAGAAAAAATTGATCAGGTAACAGATTTTCCCGAACTCACTCTTCTTGGGATTGCAACTTCTTCCCTGCTCCTGCTTGGATTAAGCAAACTTAGCACAAAAACCGGTTGGGAGGTTCGTTCGGCCAAAAAATATATCGAAGAGGCGGAGAAGGCAAGGAGGGAGGGCGATTTTAATAATCTCTTTTTAGCTGCATTAGAGCTTAAGAAACTTGGAGATCGTTTGGGTGAACAAAGCTATTTGAATCAGTACGAGCAATATCGAGGGAATATTTTTGATGCTTATTTCTACGAAAGGGTTTATGCGGAAGGTCCCCCGGTAAATTTCAATGTAGTATTCAAGGAATATCTTGTTGCTTGTAATCTTGACAGGTTTAATAGTCGTTTTGATTCAGAATTATTCCGGGGAGCGGCCGCTGTTGGTCAAATGATTCAAGAGTCCTTTAATCATCCTTTAGGAAGAGAATCCCAGATCAGGGCGTTAAGGGAATTGTATCAAGAATATCTTTCAGCTGGAAATAGACAGCAGGCTGAAGAAGTTCTTACGCAATTATTTGTATTAGGGGATCAAGAGGCTGCGGAGCAAAAATCGGTCCTGTATGCAGAATGACGAAAAAGAGTGAAATTTCACTCCATATTTGACGATATATATATAGACAGTGTACCGTACGGTACACTGTAGAAGGGTAATAAGAAAGAAAGGAGGCGATTTATATGCCGAATGTTGCTGGACCGCAAATGCGTTTCCACAGCATGAGCCGACCTACCCGCATGCTGAATCGCCTTGGTAACCTGGCTGCCTTTGCAGACAGGGTTGACTCTCACGCCACAATAAGAGAACTTGTTTCCAGGAAACCAGAGGCATCCCCAGAAATCATTAAATCCCTTGCAGCTTTGGGAATCATCAAATACCGCAGATCGCAAGAGATCAAATCTATGGATGATCTTCATGTGGAAGATCTATCTGCCGCAATAACCTTTCAAAGATGGAACCAGGCAATGAATTCAATGGGGAAGATGGTTCAGGGGGAGGGGATTGCGACTACTCCGCCCGATAGCGTTTTGACCAGAGCAGTTGGTACTGTTACACATTCTGTATCTGACACTATTTTTGGAATCCAAACTTCCTTGAGAGAAGCACAAGAGCTTTCAGGCAAAGCCATTGGTCCGGAGAATGATCCTATTCTTGCAGCCAGACCTGCCAGAGCCAAAAAGGCGGCTCTGGGAGTTGCCTTAGCTTTTTCTGCTGCGCTTTTAACTGGCTGTAAATTAACCTCCGTCACATCAACTGTTTCATCGGTTGCCCTGGGTTTAGTTGGTGGCTTAACCTTATCCTCTGCTGCAACCGGACTGCTAATCGGAGCGGTGGGAGTCTTTGGTGTCTGTCTACTCTTTAAACTAGCCAAGAGCCCGGCTTTTTGGGATTCATTTTTGCGCTCAATTTTCCCGGTTGTAACATTTGGGACAAGTTTATATGTCAGGTATCTGGTTGTTACCAGCGTGGCAGTTGTCGGGATCCCGATACTGGGAATTCCTGCATTAACAGGAATCCCTCTTTGGCTGATTGCAATGGGGGCCTCGGTTGGTACGGTAGTCGGATTAAATTTAATGCGTGGTCTGCTGGCCCATTACCTTCCATTTAGAGTTTTAGGGTTTGGTCGCGAAGCCTATCGGGCAAATGCTATTATCAAAAATGATCCTCTGCTTAGAGCCGCTGCGGCAAAGCGAAATCTCTCAATGGATTTTATCGTGCGTTTGCGCGATGCTAAGAATGGAACCCTTGATAAAAAATTATGGCCAAACAGAACATCGACTCCAAGTTTTAGTGATGTGCAGCAGTGTGCAAATGATTTGGTTGCCCAAAGCAGTGGGGATACTCAGGATGCAGCAGAAGAGATTAGGGATATGCTTAATACTGCGGCAACACTTTCCGCTGCATTAGAGCAGCTTGAAGAATATCATACGCAAAATACCCGCATGCTTCCGGATATGCGAACCCCTAGTTTATTACTTACAACCGGATCCCGCTCTGCCAGAATCTTTTCGTGGGCTTATCAAGTCCCAATGCTTTTGGCCTTTACCTCCGGTGGTTTTTCTACCATAAACGCCATGCTCTTTACCGCTTTTGCAATGTGTAATTTCTATTACCATTTGGGAACGGTCTGGTCAATGAAACTGACCGAATCGGCGGAATATGTTGAAAACCACGAGTTTGCCGATTTTCATAAGGATGCCGATGGAACTGTTAGTAAGCCAAAGATTGTAACAGTTCGATATTCGAACAAAGGAATATTAAACCGCAGAAAATTACTGCCGCCATATATGATGGCTGATGTTGAGAACCGGGTAATTTATGGAAAAAATTATTACGTTGTTTTTAATAATGACTCCAACAACCATTATGCCTACGAGGTCTACGGCGGAGTAAAGATTGCGCAAAGGATTGAGGCGCGTCTGCATTATATGAGAGAGAGCGGGATTTTTGACAGCCTTGCCGGAATTCAGGATGAAGCTGAGCGGACCAGATTAATGTTTGCCCTGGCCTGCCGAGAGTATGAGCTTAATCCGATGCAGATTGTTGATAATGCAACTAATCTGCTCTATCCGTCGGCTCCATCTGGTGGAGAGGCGGTCCGTTTTCGGGACGGCTATTCCTGGTTTAGTAAAAAGATGAGTAAGTCGATCGGTGACGGCGGAGGAGAAAATGCCTGCTACCTGGCATTTAAAACGATGTTTGAGGCAAGCGGGCCGCTAAAATCAGCTCTTTATCGAATAATTGTGCGCGAAAACCAGCTTGACCTGATCGGTTTTCACGATCCTGAAAAGATGGAAGAAATCTTTGGGATGCTTGAAAATCGATTTGGAATTGATGCATCGGAAATAAGTAGATTAAGAAGAACCTATGCAAGCAGCAAAGATGATTACATGTTGGAAGCGCTTCAGCGCATGGCTGTAAATTCTGGAATGGATCATCACCGTGCCCACGGTATTGCTTATGAGATTGTAAAGCGCTCAAAGGATGCCGTTCGATGGGGCAAGATTGCGCCGCTGGCGGATAGACTGCTTATTGGTTTGGATTTGACACCAGTTCAAAGAGCTGACCTTGCTTCAAATGTCAGTTCGGCTTTTGGTGTTGATGGTGATGAAGTGGTAAGGATTTTGAATACAAACCGCTCTGCAATTGAAGAAAATGCCGATAGTCTGATCGAGGCTCCCAATATTTCACACGAGCTCTTCTTTAAAATCTGGCGTTATGCCCAGGCATCACTGGCAATCCAGAGACAAGGACCAAAGACCGAAGAGGGTAATTTAAGAAGAAAGATAGAATACTATGATGAAAACAGGGCCTCTCTTACTACACAGCAAATGGAAGATTTTGAGTTTTTGGCTAGGGCATTGGATTTTGACATAAACAATGTTGATGTAGAAAGTATTTTGGGAGGGACAAATGCTCATTGCGGACTGCTGATTGCCCGTGCAATCCAGGGTGTTTTAATTAACCGTGGAATAACGGTAAGCAATATCCCGGGAAGAGCGGAGAGCAAGAGAAAGAGAAGAAGGAGCGAAGAGATATCTCGAAATATTGGACTATTAATTTCTAAAACCGCGGCAGAACATCAGCCCGGAATGGCCGAGTATGTTGCGGCGGCTACTGCAAATCCAGGGCTTAGTATTGAAGCGATCGACCTCTTGGTTTGGGACAATTTTATGGAGGAATTAGAGAACCTTGTTCCGTCTACAGTTGATGCTGCTTTTTCTCAGGCAGGTCTTCGGGTAGGTTCGGAAGAACGCGATTTATTAGTTGCACTGGCGCTTGAGAGTGCCAAAGATGAATTTTCTAATAATAAAAACGAAGTGTTCAGGGTCGCGGTCGGCTTTGCCCACTGGATGGTTAGTGACTTAGATGGAGTAAGAAGGCTCGAAGATATTGTTAATTCTTCAACCGATTTAGATAATCTCTACCAATTGCGCGACCGTTGCCGCGATATCAGATCACAAAGAGATCAGGCTTTGGTTGAAATCCGAGATCTGTTGGATGGAACCGAAGAAGAAAAAGATACTGTTATGGGTGAATTGGAGAGCGGTATTGATGCCCTGATGGATTTGGGAGTAGGAAGTCTGCCCAAAACTAAGGGATACAATCATTTGTATGGAAAATTAATTAATCTTCTTCCTCATGTTGTTCAGGGACAAGAACCGTTGACTATGGATAGTCATGAATGGTCCAAAAAAATTACCTTGATTGTGTCTGACTCAAAAAGGATAATAAGGGTCAGAAAAGAGCGGAAGGAGAGACTGGATATTGCTTTAGAACAATTTGTCGGTGCAAATGCGGCCGAGCGGAAGGTAAAAAATGATATGCAGATTTGGGTCTTTTCTCAGCTTGATCCGACTAAGGGAGATCAGGGAGTTGTTGGCAATAGGACAGGGGACCGGGAAAACCAGGAATTAATCCGCATGGTCTCTGAACCGACTTCTCTGCAGGTGGCAAACTCGATAGTTGACCAGTTAATTGAGAATCCTGATATTCCTCGAATCGAATTAGTTGATCAAAACAGAATAACCAGAGATTCTCTTTCTAGTTTTAAAGAGGGCCACAGAAATGACCTTTGGGATCTTTTAATAAATGAAGGATATATTGATTCGGATGGTAATATATCATCTGCTTTTGATGGAATAATTGATAATTTTAATCTTACGGTTTCACTGAGCCAGGAAAGAGATACAGAAAAGAGGGACAGAGAAAATGAAAGTATAAAACAACAAATTTTTTGTCTCTTGAGTGTTGCCCCGGTTAAGGTTGTGAACAATATGGTTGAATCAACCACTGGAAATCCTGCTCATATAGACCGGCTTGGAATTCTCAGAGAATTAAATGCCGAGGTTAGCAGCCGATCAATATTGCCGACTCCCCCGGATACGGATTTATTTGACAGCTTTGATTCGGTCTATCGCTACAGTCGTGTTTGGGGATTCAGGTGGGGGCATGCAATGGCCAAAGCCAACAATACCAACCGTGAAATGCTTGGAACTCGTGTATATGAACAAGTCGGAACCCACCTGCGTCATATTATTAAATTGCACTTTACCGAGCGACAGGGTTTTCATCGTATTCCAACCTTTCTCTCTGAAAAAATAAAGATTGATGTGGTTGGACAAATTGCATTCCATAAAGTTAAGAATGAGGATTTTAATTATAAGCTTGCGCGCGGATTGACCCAGGATGATATTGCCAGAAAACTGATTGCGCATATGGCATCTGGTATGACTTCAGCTGAGGCTGCTGCTGAAGTTTGGGCAGAGATACAGCAAGCCTTTGCTGATGCAAATGGCACCGCAATTACCCGTGATAATTTTAGAGTCGGGCGAATCGAAAGTCTGCGCCAAAATCTAATTGACTGTGCAGATGAAACAGCAATTCTCCTATACGGTGGAGAAGTAATTTCTCGCCTGCAGGCAGATAATCCCTCTCCTGCTATTTTGCATTTGAATGATTTAAGAAGAAGGGGGAGAATAACTCTTTCGCAGTCAAGGCAGATCAGAAAGATGATAAGGGAAGAACACCTGGCTTTGGTAAAAGACGGCCGCCTGTCACTCAAGATAGAGCAGGCGCTTGCCGACAATAATGTTGAGCTGGCAATGTATTATGAACAGCAATTGCATCATCGTGACGGATTGGAAACCACCTGGGCAGCCCATTTTCGACATAATAATAAACGTCCTGAATTGGTTTTAAACCGACCCAGAAGTTTGCAAGAGTTAGCCGCCTGGATGACCTCCTGCCAGCGCGCCACTGATTTTTCAGTTGAAAACGGAGAGTTACTGGCTGATGCCAAATTGCTTAGGGATACGTCTATAGTTGCAGATGAACTGCTAACTGATTTAGGGACTATGACTAATGGTCAAATTAGGACTAAGTATAGATTAACTAGTGCAATTGATGGAGATCTTGATATCTTAAGGTATGGATCTTCTGATTACTCGGGCTCTGCAGTTAGACTGTTTAATAGTTTTGAGCAGGCAGACGGATTGGAATTGGATGAGCGTTCAGAAACATTTATTACAGTATTATCTGCGGTTTTGGAAGTGCGGGAGACTGAGCAAAAGGCGGCCAGGAGAGCAGAGATAGATAATCCTCATGATTTAGAGATGAATCTGGATCCGCCAATTGTAAATGCTTTGGATGACAGAAGGTTCCCAAAAGCAATATTTGAGCAGACCAAGGGTGATGTCCAGATGAATGCCGATACCGACAATGTCTTTTATCCGGAACTGATGAATTCTTCTTCCCATTTTGGATACTTGTGGGGACTTTTTGCTAATCCAAACGAGGTAGTCCAGTTTGGATGTAACTATGAAACAACCTTTAGATCACCATTCGGACGTTTTCAGAGAGATCGTGATCTGGGCGGTCCGCAAAATCAGTCGGTTATCCGAGCCAACCTGGCGCCGTTTGGCAAGACCCGCTGGAGATCAAGCTTGACCGAATTTGCCGGAACCTTAACCGGTTATGCCAACCTGCTTCCAATGGCAGTAGCCCTGCAGGCAACCGAATATGTAATTGAGACCAATAACTGCGGAACATCATATAAGGGACAAAAAGCTCTGGAGAGATTCTTTGGTAAAGGGTGGTGGAACAAGAAGAAGAAAACAGGTAAAGGATTGGGAGATATAGATAATTGGAAATACTATCTAAACCGCAGTCCGGTTCACCGGATGGTTGGATGGGAGGATGGCTGGGATGCATTGATGTCGGGCGAGCGTTGGCTGCGTATTATTCCGACTGTAGCCATAGCCGGTTTGGTTTTAGGTAATGTAATTAATTATGCTTTTGGCACGATTATGGAGACAACTACCAGTTTTAATGCATCACCATTGGCTACAGTATTTGAAGGGACTGACAATGAATGGGGGATTGGTCTTGGTACAATTGCAGCAGCATCGCTTGGGGTTTGGGCATTATGTAAGGGTTTTGCCGGGGCATTTGGCCGCAGTATCGACTTTTTACAATACACCAGAGGCAGAAGGGTCTATGTAATTGATCCGTCAGAGGATTTAGCAACCACACTGCCGCTTAGAATTAAAGGATTTAAATTGACCTTAGCCAAAGGTTTCCGCGAGATGAATGATGCCATGACCGAGTATGACGGTGATATGGGACAAAAGCTGCGCTGGCAGGCCCAGAATGCCGCCAATATTTGGCGGGTATTAAAATATATCAGAGAGAACCGGGATCTTTTAACTACCAAAGAGGCCTACGATCTTCTGCAGGGACCGTTATATAACATGTTCGGGATACCGGGGCGCTTTAACCGCTGGGCAATTTTATTGTTTGTCTTTTTGGGCGAGCCCTCAATCTTAATCGGCAACCTGCCGACTTCATTGCAAAATAACCTTGGATGGCTGGTTGAGCTCGGTTTCATAAATTATCTTGGAATTGAGTTTATGCTTCGGATGTCCAGAATGAAACAGGGGGCATCATGGAGCGGGGCCGGTTCTAACTTTGGATATGAAACAACTATGATCGGCTTTAACTATACTAACGTAATGCGCAGGGCCTTTAGCGGTGCTAAATTCGGATTTAACGTCACCGATCCTCCGGAAGAGCCGTGTCAGATCAAACCTCCAACCTGGAGAGAGGCCGAGACATTGGGTGATGTCGGTAAAGTTGGATGGCTGTATAGCAGGTTAGACGGAACATTAGGTTTCTTGTTCCGAAATAAGCTGATGATGGGATTAGAAGGATATGCGCTTTATCGCTTAGGCCAGCATGTTGCTGATGGTCTGGGCAGCTCTGATTTCTTTGGGATATATATGGGGACCTTATTATTCTGGATCGGCTCGCGCTTGTACTATAACATCCGCGGGCACAGGTTGAATACCGGAATATCAAATGTTCCGTATTCGGAGAGAAGCTGGCAGGTTGAGAATCAGGTTTGGGGTAAGGAGTGGGGGAAATAAATAGAGTGAAATTTAGGGTCAAAATTGACGATATATACATAGAAGGTAGGTGTTTAAAATGAGCTCAGGAAGGGTCCCTCCAACAAGAAGTTCGGCTTTGGGTGTCTGGTGGAAGACAACAACTACCAGAAGAAAATTCTTGAGTATGGTCGGTATTGCCGGCGTTGCTTCAGGTACGGTTCTGGTTGCAGACCAATTGGGAATTTTACCAGGAACTGTTCCGACTACTCCTGCTGGTGCTTCCACAGCTTTGGTTTTGGGTACTCCCTTAACGGGATCTGCTTCTCATTTGGATGAGAGCAAATCTCTTTTGACGAATTTTTCTCTAAACTTAGAAAAAGCACTTGGTAAAAAATTCTTTTTAGTTGAAACAGTAAGAAACGGCCAAAAAGTATCTTTTATTCAGTCCCTTACACAAGGCAATCAGATTGTTTCTGAGGGTATGGGTTATGCCATGAGTATTCTAACCAATTATTCCAAACGCCTTTATGCAGAATCTATAAATCCTAAAACCCGCTTAAAAAAAGAATTTATAGAAAAAGAAACGAAAAAAGCACAGGAGCAATATAATGCATTAATGCGAGGGGTGCTTTTAACCCTAAACAAAAATGGTTTGCCGGGATGGCGCTGTTATTTTAATAAGGCTAAAAACGATGTTGATTTTGCCAGTGATTATGAATACTATTCTGCGGCTGACGCCGATATCTATATTGCCGCGGCATCGATGGATGCAGAGGCGCTGGTACAGGCCGGTTTTTGGAAGGATGAGGAATTTGATGTGCGAGTACCGCCCAGAGATGTGTCATCTGACGAGGGCTGGGCAAAAAAGAAAGTGATCCCTGACACCGGCAGATTTAATTACAGCTCATTCACCCGCTTTATGGCCAGAGGGATAATGTCTTTTGATGTCGAGGAAAAAGGAAAGCGTTTGATTCTTCGTGTTTCCGATATGTGGGGTGGTGGTGATCCAGGATATAAAAATGGGGATATTAAGGGCTGTGTAACAGCCAACGATTCATATTCCCTGCTTAACGAGTTCTATCGTCTGGCAATGCGTTTCCCCGAAAAGGGTAAGACCAGGAATTTCCTTCTACAGATTCGCAAAGATGCCTTTGACCGCATCAAGGCTTCTTATGATTTTGGCAAGAAGCTTTTTGGGAGATTAGTGGATATAGAAACGGTTGTAAATGCCAAGAATCCTGTTTCTGTGCGCTTAGAAAGTGATGACCGCAGATTGCTTTTGAGTCTGCTTTATAAGATTACACCGCCGAGAACAAAATTCAAAAAGATGCTGCCCGACTGGAAAAAACATCTGGGCTATGAAAAGGGACATCTTGTTTTAAAAAAAGATAGCTACCAGACCTATCTGGATGGCAGCTGGGAGATTGACAGAGAGACCTATTTATTTGTAATGAAAATGATAAGAAAATACGGGGTACAGCATTTCTTTCCTGACCAGGTGGAGGTAGAGGTTGCAGCGGATAAAAGGACTTACAATGTCCGTTTTGAGCGGGATGCGCTTAACCTTGATTTTACCGAGGGATTTGACGGGATCAGGGTTTATGCGGAGCTGGGCAAAGACCTGCTGATGCATAACGATACGGATAAAGATTCCACAGTTCCACTGAAATATAGAATTTCCGGGGATGAAAAAGTGCTGCTTGCGAAGGTAATGTCTTCAAAATACAGAGATCCGGAGCATGTTAGGGCCGGCAGATACCGTAATCCGGCGGCAGTCTCTTCTTATCTTATGGCAGCAGCCGGGCTGGCTGCATACGAGCGCGCTTACCTTCCAAGGTTTAATGGATTCCGAAAAAAAATAGATTCATTATTGTCTGAAGCAAAGAGATATAATCCGAAAAGGAAAGGGATGGAGCTTTTTAACCGTCCGCAAAACGGGAGTATAGCCGATTATTATAATGCCATGCTCTCGCTAAAAAACATGTCAGAATTTTTGGCGAGGGATTCCAACGATGGCCTTCCGGACGTCTCGGATAAGGTAGAATTGAAAGCGATTAAAAGAACAGCCCCGGAGGAAAAAGTGCCAACCCCTCTTCGCGGGCATGAGGATATTGATTATCTGGTCAATGGTTTTAAGAATGACCTTAAAACTGCCAGCTGGATAATTCCCGATGAGATTAAGGCCGCCATTCCACTAAGTTTAGGGAAAGTTGATCCGCTTTCAAAGGCCGCGGCCTTTAGAAGACTGCGCCAGGCGATACGCTCCCAAAAAGCAAATCCGAATGATCCGTCAACCCGCATGCGTTTAGTCCGGGCCTATATGGGAGCCGGATTTTATCACGAGGCTTTGACCGAGGTTTTTGGGACCCTGCGCGATATGCCGGATGCGACTAAGGAGATCGGGGTATCAAATATTAAGCAGGCGGTATCTACCATGATAGACATTATGCGCATTTTTGGCTGGCAGCCCGCCCGTGTATCGGATGTTTTAGAATGGATGATAGAGCGGGAGCCAAAAAAAACAAACAAGCGGCGTTTTCTTGAGCTGGCATTAGTGCACGAGTATAACGAGCAGAGAAGGGTAGGGATGGCGGAGGCTCTTATTAAAGGGCTGGAGTCGATTAAGAAGGTCTCCGGAGAAAGTGCGCGGCACATCATTAATCTTGGTAATAATGGCAGGAATCCGCTCCCCCGAGAGGCGTTTGAGGCTGATCTTCTTGCCGAACAAGTTTTACTGACATCCCGTACTTATAGTACTACGATGGATGCTCCACCTCTTTTGAGTGGATACACATCCAGTCAGGGTTATCCAACGCGAGTTTACCCTTACCAGGCGGCAATAGACCGTGCTAAGAAATATATCAAAGAGGGAAAAGTATCTTCTGATCTCTCTCCAAGGCTTACCCTATCAATGGGTCGGATTATGATGCAGGCGGCTTATGATAGGAATGATAGTATAAAAAACAGAAAAATATACTCAAAAACGAAAACAAAATCTTTAACCTGGCGCGGATATTGGGGAAAAAAGCCTGGGGATGAAATGCAAGAGTATTCACGAGTTGTTTCAAATGTCGATAGGGCAATTGATTTCTATACCGAGGCTTTGAAAAGGGAGAATAAGGGTATTCAGGATCCTGATTTTCTGTCGATGGCATTTGATGGTATTATCCAGGCTTATGCTTTTAAAATTACTATTCTTAGAAAGAGAATCAGTTTATCGGATAAGGTTTATAATGACTCAAGTATTGAATTGGGAAATAATTTGGAAGACCAGAAAGAGATATTGCAAACAATAAGAAAGATTGATGAAATTAGGGGCGCAATTGACCGGCGTTTCGGAAGCCCCTGGGGGACCAGAGTCAGCTCGCTCGGAGGTGACCCAATAGATAATGCCCTGATCAATATTGTAAATTCTGAACCGATGCGGTCACCGGATCCAAGGAATATAAATTATATCAATTGGATTAGGAAGCTGACCGGTCTTTATACTAATGTGGCGATTGGGATAGGTACGGGACTTGTCGAAAAATCAGAAATTCCTTCTGGTCAATTTGATAAAGTAAAACACTTGTTTGTACCAATTGATCCAAAGGCAAAAAATCTTCAATATTCTGATATCCTTGAGTTTAAGCCGGATGTTGCAGGAGATATTAAGGGTACCGTCGCAAAATCAGGAATCCCGCTAGACCAATTTAAGAAAGTATGCCATTTATTTGTAAATCCAAAGGCAAAACATCTTACTTTTAAGCCATATACTACAAAAGTGAATATTGATAAGTGTAGCACTACGAAAGCTGTAAAAGTACTTTTGCATCAGGCACTTGATCTGTCTCAAGTTCCCCAAAGTGTAAAGGATATTTTGCGACGAGGTCGACCCGAAAGATTTTTTGGAACCGCCATGGCTCTTTCAGCAATGACAGCAAAGATTGAACTAAGCAATAATAAATTAAAAGCCCAGTTTGTAATTGAACAGGCGCTAAAAATGACAGAGGCAATATATAATTATCAGGAAATAATTAGGGGGTCAGATCTTTCCATCGGGATGTCTGGATTACGAAAAGGAATGCTGGCTATTTTACAAGGTATTCTGTCGGAAAAAAGCGCTTCTCTGTCTGCCGGAGCAGATGAAAACATAAAAAAAATGGTTAATTATTTAACCCTAGATATGAAAACAGGGATAAAAGAGGTTTTTGCTGATGATGCTACCCAAGAGGCAAAGGTTCGTGTTTCTTATGCAAATTTCTTGTGGTGGGGGGAGTCCGATAATTCAAAGAATAAGGAAGCGGCAAAGACTCAATATAGCAAGGCTTTGAGTGCTAATCCGTTTAATCTTGATGCTCTCTTGGGACTGGCTAATATAAATTTTTCCAACAATAAGCTAGAGGAGGGAATGAAGCTCTTTGTGCGTGCTTTGAGAATTGGTCAGTCGGGTGGTGATCTTACAGCGAATATAAGGATAAGAAATATTTTAAAAACGGCATCAACAAAGGTGGCAGGTCCGCAAGAAGGGACTCAAACCGAATTAAGAAAGATGCTAATAAAAAGCATAATTGATGCAAATAATTATCTTGCGACCAAAAACGGGGAAATGAAGCAGGAACATTTAGATCGTCTGAATGAGATTTTTCGAGCTTTTTAATGTGTGATCCTGATAAATGGGAAAGGGGGTGAGTTAAGATGGCGCCAAACAAAATTTGTGGAGAAAAGCTTAAGAGTACTTATGAAACAAAAACGTATCGTGGTTCTTGCCGAAATGACGATTCTTTGCAAGATGCTGACAATGTAATTAAAGATGCAATAGTTAGACTTATAAACGGTAGTCTTAATCCAAAAGATGGTGATTTTGAAGGTAAGGCCGGCGGATATGAAATGCCTAAAGTCCTAGAAGATAATATTCGTGAAATTACCGGTTGTAGATTGACTCGTGGACTAGCATGGAGAAACCAGGTTACTATCTCGCAAATAAATCTATATTTGATGTATTTGGTGAGCAAGGCCCGGTTTTATAAAGAAGCAAAAAATGTTGGAGAATATAAAAAACACCTTAATTTAGCTAAGCATATTTATGAGATATTTTTAAAAATAAAGAAAGCAACTACCAGAAAATCGCCCAGCTGTACAAGGCCGCTTTCATATAAACCACATGTTTATGATAGCAAGGTTATTGGTCATGCCATTATTAACAAAGGACATCGTGATATTTTGGTTGGTTTTACTTGGGGGTTTGGAACACAATTGGAAAAACCAAAGAAGCCACTGGCATTTTTGTGGTTGGGCTATGCCCAGCTCCTGATGCTTGAGATTAAATCAGAAGATCTGCTTCCGAGTAGTATGGTCAACAGGATAGTATCTGATAGCGAAGTTAAAACAATTAGGAACATACTGAATGGGCGTTTTAAAAAAGTAAAAAATATTATAAAAAAAGCAGAGGCAGAGGCCAAAAATATAAGTGTATCTTATTTGAAGGAATACCGAGATAAAGTTTTCAAGCAAATAAGGCTAGTTAATCGACGTCTAGATATCGTCAAAGCCAACCATCTTTTAGAAATTGCAAAGCGTTTAAGGGTTAAAAATCGCACTTTGGCCTTAGATGAAGTAGAAAGGGTTATAAAAATGAAGTTACCGCTTGGTGGGGCGGACCAAATTGGAGTCTCCGCCAAACTAACCAAGGCCTGGGCCTATTCCAGCAAAGCCAATCTGCTTGAAGAAAGGGAAGCTGGAGCGGGTAAAGATGATGCAATTAAGGCCCATGAAAGGTATAAGGCTTTACTAGGTACCGGTGGAAAGACCCTGCAGAAACTAGCAATGCCCAGACAAAATATTCGTTTAAGCTATGCCGATAACCTAAAACTGGCTGGAGAATATAAAGAAGCTATTAAAGTATATGAAACAGTTTTGAAAAAAGCGAATAAAAACGGGAGTGTATTTGTTCAACTTGTTGCGAATCGGGCCAAACTGGGAATCGCCGGTGCTAAAATTGCAAAAGTAAGCAGAGATTATTTTGAGACAGGGAAGAGTAAAGATGCTGTTGCGGGATTAACCCAGGTTGAAGGATCAACAAGAAAACTACTTGGCAATCTTATTAAAGTTTTTTCCGGTATTTCTTTTAATTACAGACCCCTTAGCCACAAGCTCTATATGGCCGAAATTGCCAAAGCCAGAGATACTTTGGCCTGGGCAATTTCGACCAAAGGAAGGATTGCGAGGCAGGAGAGGGGGGCGGGGAGAAGGTATTTTGCCGAGGCAAAAAAAATATACGATGAAATTGGAACAAATTTATCTTTAAATACCCAAATCGAAACCGGATTGACCAAAGCTCAGATTGCCATGCGACAAGGGGATGTCAGTCGGGATCTTAAGGATTATACGGCGGCTATTGGCTATTATAAGACCGTTACACCCGATGATATAACTTATACCCGCAGCCGGTTAAGCATTGCGCAGGCCAGGGTTGAATTGATAAAAAGAAAGTATACCCGGCGAGGGGATGTTTCTATTGCGGAGCTTGAAGGGATTTATTCAAAGATTGGGGCGTTGTCAACTTCTCCGGCTTTAACCGAAACCGAAAAACTCAACGCTAAGCTTCTGTTGGCCCAGATTAAGGGAAGTCTTGGATTCTTAAACTTGCGGGGAATGAGCCGGGCGCGGGGGAAACAGGATTTTGAGGCAGCGGCTAAAATTGTTAAAGGGGTAAAAGAAGAGCTTGCTAAGCTTGGTGATGAGAGAAAAGAACAACTCATGAAAAATATCTCCCAGACTAACGCCAGCCTGCAGATTACAATCGCCGATCTTTATAAGGCTGCCGGGGAGCGGGAGTCTAAATCTTTAACTCTAGCCTTTAGGGGTTATAAAGCAGCCGGAAAGATGCCGTCGCTCAAACCAATGGAAGACGATCATATCTATATCGCAAAACTTGAAATTGGAGCCACCCGGGTAAAACAGCTAATGTCGGAGGGAAACTACGAAGGAGCCCGCAAAGTTTTGAATATTATTTTGAAACCCGCAAATTTTCAAAAACATCAGGAATTGATTTTAGACCTGAGGAAGAAGGGATTAAAAAGATTAGAATTTAAAGCCAAATCCGCGCTGGCGTTTTGTCTTGGCACCCGCGGCGGCCTGGCGGAAAAAATGATTGGCGAAGGCAAGGGCAAGGCCTGGTTTGACCGGGCAAAAGAAATTTATAGGAAACTGGAGCAGGACCAGGACCAGTCTGCTAACGGAAAGCCTTATTTTAGCGGTGAATTGTTGGATAATAATGATTTGGTGAGAGAGTCTTTAGCCTTAACCCAGGCCGACCTGCTCAAAGCGGCAGGAGTAAAAAATATGAGCTCTTTGAGAAGAGCGATTATTAAGTACAGCCGGGTTTTGAAAAGGGTAAAAGCAAAGCTTAATGGGATAGTTGAAAAATCAAAAATTCCGGCTGATCAATTTGAAAAAGTAAAGCACTTATTTGTAGATCCAAACTCAAAAAAACTTGGTTTTAAGCCGAAGATTAAAGAACGAGAGATCGATAAGTGTGATATTCCAAAGACAACAAAGGATCTTTTGCGGCAGGGCCTTAATAAATACCGCCATCTTCGCTTCAAATTGGTCAATCTTCGCATCAAAGCTACTATCGGCATAATCGAAGCGCTCCAGTCCCGCGGAAGGATTTTTGAGCTGGAAGCGCACGGCGAGAAGAAAGCCGAAAAGGCCTATAGCCAGGCGGCCCAGCTAGGGATCCAGTTACTGGCCGCTCTTGATAATACAAAAGAGGTAAAAGATATCTCCCGCTCTGCGATCGGACTGCGCGCGATCAAGGCGGTCTCCGGAGCATTATCATCCCTTGGGGCGGTAAGAGAAGATTATGGAATTAGTAATTCTGCTGATGTAGAGGGCTTAAAAAAGATGGCATTAATGCTTTATTTAAGGGCAATTAACGGTAATGGAAAAGAAGATGAGTGGAAGGCGGTGCAGGAAGAAGCAAAGGCCGCCTCTTTAAATAAGAGTATTTTTGCATCTTCAGGTCTTCGTCCAATTCCTGGCTTAACCTTTGAAAAGGCCCTCTCTTTTGTAAGTTCAAATAGGGCAAAGAGGCCGGCGGTCTTTACAAACAATGAAGTGCTTTATGCCACCGAGACCCCAAAGTGGAGCCTCCCTTTTGCCTATATCGGCCTGTTAAGTTCTGCCCATTTATACGGTCCGGCGATTACAAAGTATGAAGAGAGCAACCGGGAACTGCAAAAGATCGGGAGTCTCTCTCTTGAAAACCGCAAATTCGCAGCCCAGATCCACGCGACTATGGGAGATGTGTTTTGTTATAGATTAGAGAAGTTCCAAAGAGCCAAGATCTTTTATGAGCGGGCCAAAGAACAGGTTAAAGTGCTAAAGAGTAAGATCAAGGGAGTTGTTCCTGCAAAGATCAGGGATGCAGAGAGAAGTATTCATTTTGGTATGGGAAAGATTTATGTTGCTTTTGAAAAAGATTATGGGAAAGCCGAGCTGGAGTATAATGCAGTGTTAAAAGCACTTGGTTCTCCCGAACCAAAATGGAGCATGAAAAAGAAGAAGGCTTATGCCCTGGCGCATATGGGATTGGGGGATATTTTGGCATACCGTAGAAAAGATTTTGACGCCGCTGGAAAAGAGTATGCTACCGCCCGCAATTATATGGCTCCTTTGGCAGGAACTAACAGGTCATTCAGGATTATGTACGCCCAAAGTTATCTGGGAGAGGGCGATCTTTACCGTCTGCTGAAAAAGGACTGCCAGATGGCAGTTAAAATGTATAAAAATGGAATTGGATATGTGCGGGGAATGCCAAAGAGAGAGGCAAGAAAGGTTTTGACCGGACTTTATACTGCCCTGGCTGCTGCATTAAGCAGGCTTGGGGGCAGGGAGAACCATAGAGAGGCAATGCGCTATTCGGATCTTGCAATAAAGACGATTAGCCAGAAGCCCAAGGAGGATGATTAAAATGGCACCTCTTGATAAAAGCGTAAAAGTTGGCGGGGCAGCTAAGAAAAAATTGTATGCGCCGGCAAAGAAAATGGATAAGAAGAAGAAGGCAAAAAAGGATGAATTCTATCCTAACAGCCCTTTTGATGCAGAGCGCCGGAGGCTGGAAAATTCTGCCCACCAGACCAGGGCTAATATTATAAAAGATTACTCCGAGAATCCGGATTATTCTGTCACTCTTGGTTCAAATTATCTTCATGATACATTCAGGAAATCAATTACCGGAGGGGAGGAGTCCAAGGGGGAGGGGTATGAAATATTTACTAAGTTTAAAAAGTGTCTAAGTCCGGCGCACTGTTTTGGCGCAAAATACAGCTTGAGGGATGTTCCGCAGTCCATACTTTTTGAGAACAACACCAGGGAGAGGTTTAAGAGCGGACTGGGACATTTTCTCTCTTTGGACTACAGCTATTTTAAAGAAGGGTTGGGGGTAAGATGGTTAAATCTGCGTGTCACCCCGTCCCTAAAATTTGGATGGCTCGGTTTTAATACCACCCAATATAAGTGGGGAGAGAATTACCCGAATTACACCGATAAGACGCAAAGAAGCCATACCCTGTTTACCGTTACTCCGGGAGCGACAGTTGATCTTACCGCACAGCATGAAATAAATCGGAATCTCCTGCTGCAGGGAATGGTCCAATTGAGCGGCAGAGGGATGTTCCGGTTTGGCGATAATGCGGGGATAGTAAAGCAGATCGGCCAGGATGAAAAAAAACCGGAAGACCGGGAAGATGCAAAGTATAATAAGGATCCCCTGTGGTCATATTCGGTTCACGGATCGGTTAGTCTTTTAGTGCCGGCGCTTCGTATTAGCAAGGGCCTGACATTATATAATGCCAGAGTAGGGATAGGGGGCATGCTTTTTGATGATGATATTGACCGGAGCGGAAGCGGCATGTGGCCGCTTGAAGGGGGGGTTCCAGATGCACGGGGGGCTTTTGTAATTGATGCCGGGGCTGATATTCCTTTAAATAAGGATTGGATGATGTCAATATATACCCGCCACAAGGTTGGGGATGGCAACGGATCGCATGGCGGTAAGATAAACATATTTAATCAGAAGTATAATGCTGGGGTAGAGGCTGCTGTATCGCATTCGTGGTATAAAGGTGAGAAAGAGGAGACTAAGTCGACCCAGGCCGGTATTAGTCTTATTAAGAGATGGTAGTGTTGATGTTGATTTTTTTATAGATAGAAGTGGTATAATTAGTAATTATCCTCCGAAGCCCAAAGAAGCTCCCCAAAATGGTTCGCATTATGCGTTCTTTATTGTATTAATGGGGTTTTAGGGGGAGGGGGAATGAAAAATGGGATTATGGTGCAACGGCGTAGACGATACCTCGAAAAAGCTCCAGCTTGATTTTGTCAGCTCCCGCCAAAGGTTATTTAAACGTTTAGGTTTTATTGACAGAAATAATAATGGTGTTATTGATGCAAAAAAGAACAACTCATTAAATAGATTGATCAGGGCGCAGGAGGGTTATGGGGATTATAACCGCGTCCATCCTGCCGACACTAACAAAGACAAAAAAATTAATGAAAATGAAGCCTGGAATTATTACTATCTTCGGCACAAATCGTTGGTTTCAGATACTTTTCTTCTGAGCGAAATAAAGGGTAAGGGGTTTAAGAAGCAGAAGGAATTTCTTGATAAAATTGCCGCATATTTGAAGGGATCACACAACCATCTGGCAAAATTCTTAGCTGCCACTTTACAGATTGGGATTGATGGGAAAAATATGGAGTTAACTAGGTATGTTTTTAACTATTTAATCGGCTGTATCAGAAAATATAATGGGATACATCCAATAGTTAAACTTTTGGCAAAGTGGGTTAGGGGGTTAGAACAAATAGAGACTAAATTAATGTTAAGGAAAATTATCTTACCTTACTTAAAACCATCGGTTAGCATGAATTTGAAAAAATTGGCAAAACTAAATTTGTTGATTGCGCCTGTCTTAAATATTACCTTAAAAGACAGGGATTTTCGTATAAGGGGTGCTTCTGCAGGAGTTTTTTTGGAAATCAATGTTTTCAAAAACAATGACGAAAGAAAGAAAATGCAGGCATGCTATTTTATCGGGAATCAGTTATGGGGGAAGGTGGAAAAACTCGGTGTTTTTTCAATTCCAGCATTAGCAAGAACTTTACAGGATAAAGATGAGAATATAAGAAGTAAGGCAGCGAGATCCTTGGGTAAAATAGGAACAAGGCATCCTTCCGCTATCCCAATTTTATTTGTGGCTTTAAAAGATAGAGCCAGTGTTGTTAAGGTAGCAGCTGCCTATGCTTTAGGAGAAATTGGACATTCCTCTGCTATTTCAGCCTTAACTGTGGCATTAAAAGATAAAGATAGTGTAGTCAGGGCAGCTGTTGCGGATGCTTTAGGGGAAATTGGACATCCCTCTGCCATTCCTGCTTTAGCTGCGGCTTTAAAAGATAGATATAGAGTTGTTAGAGTAGCAGCTGCCTATGCTTTAGGAAAAATTGGACATCCCTCTGCTATTCCTGCTTTGTTTAAAGCTTTAGATGAAGGTAGATTTTATTGGCGGGGGGATGTGCGTCACAGTGTAATGTTTGCTGCCGCGAAGGCTTTGGTGAAAATTGGGTCCGCATCTATCCCTGCATTATTTAAGGTATTAAGGCATAGATCTGGGAACAAGTTAAAGCTTGCTGCAATGGCTTTGATGGAAATTGGTTCTGCCTCTATCCCAGCCTTATCCAAGGCTATAGGTGATAATGATTCTAATGTGAGAGCAGCGACAGTCGAAGCGTTGGGGGGAATAAAGAATCCCAGAACTATCTCAGCTTTATATAGGGTTTTAAGAGATAGAGATTCTGATGTAAGAAGAGCTGCTGCGGAAGCCTTGATAAAGATTGCTGTTTTTAAAAATAAAAGTGAAAGGGAAAAAGTGCAGGCATATGTTTTTGTGGCGGATAAAGAGTGGGAGAAAGTAGTGAAACTAGGAAAATCCGCTATTCCAGCTTTATATGAGGCTTTCAGAGATGGAGATTCTGATGTGAGAGGAGCTGCTGCGGAAACATTGATAAAAATCAATATTTTCAAGAAAAAAAGTGAAAGAGAAAGAATGCAGGCATATGTTTTTGTGGCGGATAAAAAATGGGAAAAAGCAGCAAAACTTGGGAAGTCCGCTATCCCTGCTTTATCCAAGGCTATAGGAGATGAGTATAGTGATGTCAGCGCAGCAGCAGCGGAAGCGTTGGGGAAAATAAAGGATCCCGGAGCTGTTCCAGCCTTATCTAAGGCTTTAGG
>JABMQY010000061.1 GCA_013202975.1 Candidatus Saganbacteria bacterium | reverse complement strand
CCTATGGACTTGAGGAGACAATTAATCATTTAGTCAGCGAAAAGGCCGCCAGGCAGATTCTTGAGTTGGGCCAAAAATCAGATGTTTTGGCAATTGGCCCCGGATTGTCGCAATCAATTATTTTAGAAAAGCTAACTGACTGGAAAAAGCCTATTGTAATTGATGCTGATGGGCTGAATTCTATTTCGAAACACCCAAATACTTTAATGAAATTTGTCGGCCAGACAGTTATTACTCCGCATCCCGGTGAGCTTTCCCGCCTGCTTAATGTAACGATCAAGGTTATTCAGGCAGATCGCACATCTTATGCAAAAAAAGCTGCAAAAAAATGGGGAGTGATCTGTGTGCTTAAGGGGGCGTCAACTGTAGTTGCAACTCCTGACGGCAGAGTTTATGTCAATAAAACCGGCAATCCCGGAATGGCTTCGGCCGGGACGGGGGATGTCTTGTGCGGGATGGTTGCCTCTTTTATTGGGCAGGGGACAGCGCCGTTTGAAGCGGCAGTCTTGGGGGTTTATCTGCATGGATTTGCCGGTGATTTAGCCCTTAAAACTAAAGGGGTGCATGGCTTGATTGCATCTGACGTTGTAGCTGCAATTCCGGGAGCAATACTAAAATGCTTGCAAAAGTAAATGATCTAGTTGGAGCTTTTTTAGATGAGGTTGGAGCGGTAACAATGCTTGCCAGAGCAACCATTCTAAATATTGCCAGAGGAAAGACCAATTATACCCTTACGATAGACCAAATGGTAAAAATGGGGGTAAATTCTCTTCCAATTGCGTTAATTGGTGCTGGTTTTGTCGGTATGGTTTTTGCAGTACAGATTTCCACTGAATTTGTTAAGTTTGGGGCCGGTAAATTTGTCGGTGGTGTTATGGCGATTTCGGTTGCCAGGGAATTTGCTCCTGCTTTAAGTGGAATTATTATTTCCGCCAGAGTTGCTTCTGCTATTACAGCAGAAATGGGAACCATGAAGGTAACGGAGCAAATAGATGCCCTAAAGGCACTTGGCAGCAATCCGGTAAATTACTTAGTTATTCCCCGGTTTTGGGCCTGCATGATGATGATGCCGCTTTTAACTATTCTGGCGGATGTCGTCTGTTTTTTTGGAGGATATCTTGTCGCTGTTTATCTGATCAAGATAAATTCGGTCGATTACATGTCTTCTGCTCAACAATTTCTAAGTCTCTGGGATGTTTTTGGTGGAGTAATTAAATCGCTGGTTTTTGGGATGGTAATTGCGATTATTGCTTCTCATAAAGGGTTGATTACAAGGGGAGGTGCTAAGGGGGTAGGGGAAGCTACGACCAGCTCAGTTGTTGCTTCTCTTATAGCTTTATTTATTATAAATTATTTTTTATCGGTGTTATTTTTTAAATGATAAAAATTATTAACCTAACAAAAAGATATGACGGCCTTATGGTAATTGATGATGTTTCTCTTGAAATAGCGGATGGGGAGAGGCTGGCTGTTATTGGCTCATCTGGATGCGGTAAAAGTACTTTGTTGCGACTGCTTATTAGATTGGAGGATCCGACTTCGGGGTCAATCATAATAAATTCAAAAGACCTTCATTCCCTGAGTGAGGAGGAATTGGTTAAACTTCGCGGTAAAATCGGCATGGTTTTTCAATCATCTGCCTTATTTGATTCTTTGACTGTTGGTGAGAATGTTGCTTTTGCAATAAGGGAACATACTAATAAATCAGAGAATGAAATACGCCAGATTGTTGCAAAAAAGCTTGAAATGGTTGAGTTAGCCGGAAAGGAAGATTTGATGCCGTCTGAACTTTCTGGCGGTATGCAAAAACGTGTTTCTATTGCTCGTGCGCTGGCATTTGATCCACAAATAATTTTATATGATGAGCCTACCACGGGATTGGATCCCTTGACCTCCGCGATAATTGAAAAATTAATAAATAAGATAGCTAGTGAGTTAAATGCAACCTCAGTAATTGTAACTCATCAATTGAGCACTATTTTTAGAACTGCCAGCCGAATTGTTATGATGGATCAGGGAAAGTTTCTTGAGGCCGGAACGGTAAAGCAGGCCAAGAGTTCGAAGAATCCGATTATTAAAGATTTTATTTCTGCCGGACTAATTCAGTAATTAAAAAAGGAGGATTTATATAATGAAACTTTCAACGTTGGGAAAGGTGGGGGTTACAACTATAGCTGCCCTGGTTGCCCTGGCAATAATAATAAGCTGGAAAAGTGAGATATTTTTGATTAGGGGCGGGTATAAACTAGTAGGTTCTTTTAAAAATATCGAGGGGCTGACTATTGGATCAGAGGTGCGCTATCGAGGTTTTAATGTTGGGAAAATCATGGGGGTTGACCCAACGCCAAAGGATATAAGAGTTAATGCCACAATAAAAAGAGGGATTAAGATACCTCAAGATTCCAAATTGAGAGTTGCTTTTGACGGATTGGTCGGGATGAAATACCTGGAAATAAGGCCGGGAGAATCAGTTGTGATGTATAAGCAGGGGGATATTCTTGGGGGGATTTCAACGGCAGGGATTGTTGATTTTATTGATATTGGATCTAAGAATCTTCAGGAGACAAAGGCGATTCTTGAAAATGTAAGAAAATTGGTTGAGGATCCCCAACTTCAGCATGCCTTTAAAGGGGCCATCTTAACAGCCAATCAGGTAACTATTGATATTCAAAAGCTAACCCAAGAATTGCGAGCTACCAACAGGGGAATTATGGCCATTACTACTGATCCAAAGTTCCAACTGGCAGTAAAGGGGACAGTGGCAGGAACAGATAGGACCCTTACATCAGCAAATAATTTCTTTGAATCCTTCTCCAGGATGAATTTAAGGCCGTCTGGTGATATTTTGCTTGGGTCGTCTGCTAATCAGGTAAGAGGTAATCTTGACATAACCCAGGGTGTGGGAGATTATCTTCGTTTTGGCATAGGGGAGGGCCCTACCAGGAATCTGGGATTGCAGGATATTTTGTTAACTAGAAAAATAAGTGGAATGTGGGGAATGAAGCTTGGAATGATGAATTCAAGGCTTGGCGGTGGAATTGATATGTATGGCTCGCCAACATGGCTATTGAGCACTGATGTTTATGATATTAATAACCCAAAACCCAAATTGCCTAAGTTTAGGCTGACCAGTGCTCATGGATTAAACCGTTTTGTTGATATGGTATTGCAGGCAGATGATCTGTTTAATTCTGAACGAAATTACTCGCTCGGGCTAAGCGTTAAGGGTTCAAACTAGCCGCTATTTTTTAAAAGAGGCCTCAAATAAGCTGAAAAATCGTTCACAACTGATGTCGTATAATATATCTTATGTCAAGTACGTGGCAGGTGACGAATAGGTGGTATTAATTGTTATTATGCTAAAAATTACGTCACCCTGGGGTTATCCACATGTATTAATTAACAGACTTCGCCAAGGCTTCGGCTGGCAAGCAGATTCTCAGTATCTCCCCTATAGTTTCTTTGATTTTTTGACAGCATATTAAAAATATTCATGACTTTTTATTAATTTGTTTTTAAAATAGTAATATGCCGGCTTTTTATTATACTTATGCCAAAAACTCTGAATTTGAAAACTTGATGCATATATAGCTTATAAAAAGTTAACGTGGCTTAGAATGCGATTATTTTTGAGTCTCATTTTCATTTCTTCTTTTTAATTCCGCTCTCAAATATTTTATCCAAGATGCATCGGAGGGCTCAATGTCAAGAAAAAGGAGCAGGCCAAAACTAGCATTAATTAAGGTTAGCTCCTCAATGAATTCAGTAACAGCAGAAAATGGATATTTGGGCTCAAAAAATAGTTTTAGTGCCATAAAAAAGAGTAATGTGGCGTAAATATTTGTATTACGGCCTGCTTTTGTTACATTTAGAAATTTGATTATATCAGTAGTAGATGCCTCTTGATTATTGTCATCCGTACTTTCTAAGCTGCTCGCTACGGCTCCATCAAAAGGCAGTGAATTGATTTCGTAATCTACCTTTCCCATTCTAAATAATGATAAGGGATATCCCATGCCTATTCTTACGTTATTGAAGGGGAAGTCTTGCCTTACAGCCTCTATTGCATGACCTAGTTCATGAATTGTTATTGTAATAAACAATGAGGCTAAAAAGGGAAATAAATTGAGACCATCCTTTAAAAATAAACCGGTTATTGTATAAATAAGAGGAACTGACAACCAAAAAGCAGCTGATTTATAAAAGCTTTTCTTGGTCTTATCTATTGCAAGATTAAAACCTTGTGCATATTTCCATAACTTGTCCTTTCTTCTATTCGATACCTTTTCATGTCCAAATATTTCGATCTCGGGCTTTTGGCAATTTTGATAATTGATTAGTGATTGATAAAGCTCTTCTCCGTTTAGTTTTTTATTAGAATAAAAGCCGGATATGTTTTGGCCAAACAAGAAATAGGCAAAGGTGGGACTGCTTGCCAGTAAAGTATCTTTATCAGGCAGGATAAAGTCCCCATTTTCCATTACCTCTACCCTATCGCGAGCTTCAATTTTTTCGGCTATTAATGCACAGGTCCTTCTTGCCCCGTTAATGTAGGGAACATGTTTTGAGGTTATTGCACCAAGAGTGTCTAGGTGATGCGAAATTGTCCTGTTTTTTGCTGCGAGCAGAGATATTTTTGATAATTGCAAATTCATCAATTAATTATCGGTAATTAATTTGATAAATTTCACTATATTGCTATTTTGGCCCTAAAATTACCATGCAGTGTTTATTTAGATATTTCTTCGCAACCCGCAGAATATCGTCAGCAGAAACAGAATCAATGTCTTTTTTATAAACCTGATCCATTTGATATCCAACTCCCATAGCCTCAAACCATCCCAAATACCAGGCCTGACGCAGTAGCGACTGATGAGAGATAATAAACTTCCCATTAAGATAATTTTGGGCTCTTTGTAGTTCACTCTGAGAAACTTTTTTGGATTTTATTTTTTTAATTTCGGTAAAAATCATTGATTTGACCTTTGCTAAATTATCAGGACTACAAACCGCATAGATTGTAAAATTGCTTTTCTGCTTCATGGACGGGAAAAAACTTCCAATTGAATATACCAGGGCCTCTTTTTCTCGTATTTCTACAAATAATCTTGAACTCATTCCGGATCCCAGAATGTTTGCAAGAACTTTTAGTGCCGGATAATCGGGGCTTTCAATTGGAGTGGCAAGATAGCTGATTTCAAGCCAGCTTGCTTTCAAATCACTCTTTTTTATTGTTTTAGAGCGATTTTTGACGGGTATTTTAGGGGTTTTCGTAATTTTTTTCCTGCCTCCTGCCCTATTGAAAACAAAATACGTTTTAGAGAGCTTTATAATCTGATCAATATTGATATCCCCTACTATCGACACCACCATATTTGATGGGATATAATAATTATTATAGAATTTGACCAGGTCTTTGCGAGAAAATCTTTTAATATTAGGGATCTTTTGCTTTGCCCTAAATCCATAAGGATGATTCTGATACAAAAGTCCCAAAACCTCATCAAGAATCAATACATTTGGATGATCATCAATTTGTTTTATTGCAGCTACAGCATCTTCTTTTTGTTTATTCAGCTCTTTCTCCGGGAAAGCTGCGTTGATCAATATGTCGCTTAGAATATCTAATCCTAATTCAAAATTGTCCGACAATGATAAATATGAAACCCCGGTATAATCTGAGCTGTTTTCAACTCCCAGCGCTGCCCCGACATTTTCTAATTCCTCGGCTAATGCTTCGGCTGAGCGGTTTTTGGTCCCCTCCTGCAGCATGCTGCCGACCATTGATGCCATTCCGGCAGTTTTTTTTGATTCGTTCAGAGAAGAGGCGTCAATAAAGGTGTTTATGGCAACTAATCCGGTCCCAGGAGCCTCTTTTATGATAAGCGTTAGGCCGTTGTCTAAGATATGCTTTTCTGGTTGGATGGCAAAGGCTCCAGCCTGAAATAGCAACAAAAATATAATGGAGGGGATTACCTTTCTCATTCCGGTAAGAACCTCCCAATGGTGTAATAACTAAAATATTTTCCTGCCACCCTTTGAATGTCTTGCTTGCTCACCATGTTTATGTTTTTCATGTAATCTTTCTCATAATTAATATTATTTGCAACAGTTGCAAAATAACCAAGATGTGAAGCGAGATCTTGCGGCTGTGAATATGTGATTTTGTTATCTACCGCAATTATGGTTTTTGCTTTTTTGAGCTCATAATCGCTGACCGGATCGGTTTTTAGCCGGTTGAGTTCATAAAATATCTTTTGAGTGGCCGAATCAACCTTTAAGGGATCACAGACCGCACCGATTATTATTAGATTCGGAGCGATTGGGGTCGGATAACCGATGGTAATGCTGTGGACCAGCCCTGCATTTTCTTTGATCTCTTTATTTAAGCGGGAATTTCTGCCATTACCCATAATGGTTATTATTAGATCAAGCACATAACTGTCAAAACTTGAAGCCGCAGGAGAGGAAAATGCAATATCAAGATAGGCTTTTGCGACCTTCTTTTTGCTTTCTAATAGATTGTTTTCTGAAATCATTTCGGTTTTGGGACTATATAGTCTTCTTTTGAGAGACGGGATATTTTTGAATTCTTTTTTTAGAAGTGAGACTACGTTATTTGGCAATCCTCCGGTTGCAATTATTGTTATGTTTTTACCGGCGTAATAAGTTTTAAAATATTTTGAGATAGTATCCCTGTCAAGATATGAAACAGAGGCAAGCGATCCTAAAACCGGATAGCGATAGGTGGAATATCTGAAGGATTTTGCAAAAACCAGGTTATATAGCTCCTGCCGGGGCTGGCTCTGGCTCCTGTAAATTTCTTCAAGAACGACCTTTCGCTCTTTTTCAAGTTCAATCGGGTCAAAAAGCGGATTGGTCAGCAGGTCTCCCAAGACCTCAGCAGCTTTTTTAAAGTACTTTTTGGGTACTACAATGTAAAAATGGGTAAAATCTTTGGATGTCGCTGCATTGATTATTCCCCCGGCCCCCTCAATTATTTTATCGGTTTCGCCGACCTTGAATTTCTTTGATCCTTTAAAAATTAAATGTTCAATAAAATGTGAAATTCCGTTAATATTTGGGTTTTCATTGCGGGACCCGGCCCGAACCCAGATATCCAGGGCTATTATATCAGACTCCATTTTGTGGGAAATGATTTTTACCCCGTTTCTGGTTTTATCTACATTTATTGAATGAGAGACTTGAGAAAAGATTATGAGGATTAAAAAACAAAGACCAATTACTTTTTTTATCATTGAATAGATATTAGCGATTCAAAAAGAGGGTGTCCGTCAGTGTTTCCGAGGATTTGTTCACAAACACGCTCAGGATGCGGCATCATACCTAAGACATTTCCGGCTTTGTTGCAAATACCGGCAATATTGGCAAGTGATCCGTTTGGATTATTCCCAAGATAGGTAAAAACAATTTGCCTGTTTTTCTTTATTTCTTTTAAGGTTTTTTTGTCACAAACATAGTTGCCGTCGGCATGGGCAATCGGAATAGTTACGCTTTGATTTTTTTTATAGAGATGAGTGAAGGCTGTTTTGTTGTTTGTAACTTTTAATTTAACATCTTTACAAATGAATCGCAGAGAGCTGTTTTTATGGAGTGCCCCGGGAAGAAGCCCTGCTTCACAAAGAATTTGAAAGCCATTACAGATACCAATGACCTTCCCTCCCCTATCAGCGTATTTTTTTACAGGATCCATTATTTTTGCGAATCGGGCAATTGCTCCGGACCTAAGATAATCTCCGTATGAGAAACCGCCCGGAAGGATAACGCAGTCAAAGTGATCGAGCTTTTTATCTGCATGCCAGATGTATTCAACCGGCTGCTTCATGACATTTTTTATGACATGAAAACAGTCGTGGTCACAATTTGATCCTGGAAAAACAATTATTCCGAATTTCATATATATGTTTATTCGATTTTGAAGGTATATTCTTCAATTACCGGGTTAGCCAAAAGCTTATTGCACATCTCAATTGTCTGCTCTTTGGCCTTTTCTTTAGTTAATTTATCGGGCAGCTCAAACTCCATGTATTTCCCGATTCTCATGTTCTCTACATTTTTATAATTTAGGGAGTGCAGGGCGGATTCAACTGTTTTTCCCTGGGGATCAAGCACCCCTTTTTTGTTTTTAATATAGACTTTAACCTTTGCCATCTAATCCCAGCCTTTTAAAGATTTGTTTTACGTTTCTCAGATAGTATGATGTGCTAAAAGCCGTATCTATTTCCTTTAGACTTAATTCTTTTGTTATCAATTAGTCCCCCATGACCACGACCTTTAGATTGGTTCCGGTTTTTCTTGATTTCATGGCATTTTCCTGAACCAGCTTATAGGCTTTTTCGCGGGTAAGACCTTTGTTTACAAGCATTATAAGCAGTCTTTGTGAATATATTAAACCTTTTGTTAATTCCAGGTTTTCTTTCATCTTGGTAGTATAAACTTTAAGGTCATTCATTATGCCGATCATCTTTTGAAGCATATAATCTATTAGAATTGTACTGTCCGGAAGTATAATCCTCTCGGTTGATGAGTGGCTGATATCACGTTCATGCCAGAGGGTTATATTTTCCAGTGCTACCATTGAGTTTGCCCTGATTATTCGGGCCAGCCCGCAAATCCGTTCGCAGGTAATAGGGTTTTTCTTGTGCGGCATTGCAGATGAGCCCTTCTGTCCCTTCTTGAATGGTTCTTCAACTTCACCGACTTCCGTTCTCTGCAGTCCCCTGATTTCTGTGGCGATTTTTTCAAGTGTTCCTGCAATAATTGCCAGGGTTGTTAAATACTGTGCGTGGCGGTCCCTTTGGATGATTTGGGACGATACTTTGGCCGGATCGATCTCTAGTTTTTCGCAGACAATTGTTTCTATTTTTGGATCAATATTCGAATAAGTTCCGACCGCTCCGGATAATTTTCCGACTGAAATTATATTTTTAGCTTCTTTCATCCTATCCAGATTTCTTTGCATTTCTTCAACATAAAGAGCAATTTTTAAGCCAAAAGTGGTTGGTTCTGCATGTACTCCGTGAGAGCGTCCGACCATGATTGCGCCCCTATATTTTCGGGCTGTCTTTTTGAGTGTTAAAATAAATCTTTCAATATCTTCGATGATAATATTTGATGCCTCTTTTAATTGCAGAGATAATGCGGTATCCCCAATATCTGACGAGGTCATCCCCATATGTATATAGCGGGAATCTTTTCCAACATTTTCTGCAACAGAGGTTAGGAATGCAATAACGTCATGGTCAACCTTTTGTTCGATTTTGTTTATGCGTTCCAGTGAAAATTCTGCCTTTTCTTTAATAGTTTTTAGTGATTTAGCGGGAATTTTTTTAAGCTTTCCCCAGGCCTCACAGGCTGCAATTTCAATATCAAGCCACTTTTGAAACTTATTTTGTTCGGACCAAATCTGTCCCATTCTTTCTAGTGTGTAACGTTCTATCATGTTATTCCTCCTGTTCCTCAAATATAGACTACCAATTTGATTATAACATGAGGAGAATACGGTGAAAAGGGTGAGTTTTTGGCTTAATAATAATAAAAAGGCGCAGATACAAGTTTTTGCGAGGTTATTACGAATAATATAGTAAGATGGTTGAATGTTTAGGAATATTTTCTATATACGATACAAGACTAAAATCTGGCCAAAAAGGCAAAGATTGTAAAATTTCTCTTGCAGAATTTAATAGAAATAGAAGAAATATTGTAAGAAAATACCTTGCTGCGACACCTCAAGAGCGAGCAAAGCTTCTCAAGAATATTGACAAAAGAGCAAAAAGTATTCTTTTTAATGAGGTTGGAAAGAAATTCAAGGGAAAAGAAAACGACTATATTGACTTATTTCATTCTAATAAAGAGCGCCCTAAGTGTCTAAGTGATGAGCATAGATTTCAACAATTAGCTGATTTACTATTTGAAAAACCGGAACCCAAGAAATATTTTCCGGACAGTCTATTATTGTCAGTGATTAGAAAAGACCCAAGACTTTCCCATTTATATGATAATAAAGATAAGCTTATTGCTGCGGTTTCTGAGATTTATAAAAACCCACCCCAGCTTAGAACAAAATTTGGAGATCCTTCTTTCCGTAGTAAATATCCTACGGAAAGACCATCCGTGAAGACACTAGATAATCTAACATTAATGAGATTGTATCTTTTAAACAGGGCGTTAAAAAGAGATAAGTTTAAGAAAGATTTAGGAGAAATTATCTTTAGAGATCTTAATGATAAGAAAACCGAACATGGGGGGAGGGTTATTTATGAAAAAGGAAAACTTGTTTTGGATCGTGTG
Source organism: Candidatus Saganbacteria bacterium (assembly GCA_013202975.1). Taxonomy (GTDB): domain Bacteria; phylum Margulisbacteria; class WOR-1; order XYC2-FULL-46-14; family XYC2-FULL-46-14; genus JABMQY01. Next base: position 4,455 of record JABMQY010000061.1, on the reverse strand, counting down.
CCGGCAGCATGTGTTCTGAGTAATCATTCCTATATTCCGCCCTCAACACTTTTAATTGGTGCCATTATGAGATTTCACGCACATGCAATATCTAATAATCACTCCAAATATGTTGGTCCAAGCGAACCAGATATTTTATCTTTAGGGAGTAGTACCGGAGTAGTTTTTACGGCTTGTGGCGAGGGCAAGGTTAACATTGACCTTTATTTTATAGACAAGAAAACAAAGAAACCAGTAGTTGTTGATTTGGGAGTACATACCATTCCGTTTCGTAAAAAACTCCGTTCTTAAAGTCCTACAAAACTTTCAATTTCATCGAGTAAGGCATCTACCATTTCATCTTCTGACACTTTTCTTACAACCTCTCCAGAGCGGAAAATAAGGCCAATTCCATGGCCCCCGGCTAATCCTACATCAGAATCGGCTGCTTCTCCCGGACCGTTTACTTCACAGCCCATTATTGCTATTTTTATGGGGGATTTGATATGTCTGGTTTTTTCTTCAATGACGGTAGCTATTTTTTCGACATCAATGCTGCAGCGGCCACAGGTGGGGCAGGAAATAATGGTTGGTCCGTGCTGGATAAGTTCCAGTGATTTTAAAATCTCAAAGCCTACTCTTACTTCTTCAACCGGATTTCCGGTTAGGGAGACCCGAATGGTATCCCCTATCCCATCGGCTAAAATAGATCCGATTCCAACGGCGGACCGTATAATTCCTGTTTTTGGTATTCCAGATTCGGTAATTCCAACATGAAGGGGATATTTTGTTTTTTTCGAAAGAAGCTGATATGCTTTTATTGTTGTAGGAACACTGGTTGCTTTAATTGATATAACGATATCCTTAAAATTTTGTTTTTCTAGGATTTTCACATTACGTAAAGCGCTTTCAACCAATGCCTCAGCGGTTGGATGGCCATATTTTTTAAGTAGATCTTTTTCTAGTGATCCGGAGTTAACCCCTACCCTAATCGGAATCTTAGCTTCTTTGCAAACATCAACAATTGCCTTAATCTTTTCTCCTCCGCCAATATTTCCAGGATTAATGCGTATCTTATTGGCTCCTTCGTTTACAGCTATAACTGCAAGCTTGTAATTAAAGTGAACGTCAGCAACTAAGGGAATCGAAATTTGTTTCATTATTTTTGAGATAGCTAGAGCATCTTCTTCGTTTTTAATCGCACAACGGACAATCTGGCAGCCGGCTTTTTCCAGCTCTTTTATTTGGTTAACCGTTGCAGATACATCAGAAGTATCGGTCTTTGTCATTGATTGGACTGTGATTGGGTTCTTACCGCCTATTTTTACACTACCTATGGTTATTTCTTTTTGCATGGGTTACATTAATTATAGCATATCAATATTCTTTAATCCCTCGGCCCCTAATCTTATCCCTGGATAGTGATCTTCCCTAATCTCCCAGATTCATTAAATCCCTGATCTAACCCAAATCACACTGATTTCCCTGATATTAGATTTTTTTATTTGCTTTTCATCTGGGAAATCATCAAGATCTGGAAAAAATCTGGGTGTTTTTATATCCGGGAAATCCTGGGACAATCAAAATCAGGGATAGGATCCGCGTGCAGGGATTAAAGAATTTCTTTTCCTGTAATCTTCCTAAACGCTTCCATGTATTTGTGGCGGGTTTTCTCTATAACTTCGTCTGATAGAGCCGGTGCCGGGGGTTCTTTATTCCACTTTATAGAAATTAAATAGTCTCTTACAAACTGTTTATCGTAACTAAACTGAGCTTTTCCTGGTTTATATGTATCTACCGGCCAGAAGCGGGATGAATCAGGGGTTAGAATTTCATCAATCAAAATGATCTTTCCATCAAGTTCACCAAATTCAAACTTAGTATCAGCAATAATAACACCCTTCTTTAATGCAAACTCTGATGCCCGCTTATAAATATCGATACTTTTGGTCTTTAAGAACTCTGTTAATTCGGATCCAATTTGATCAATCAGCTCTTTCTCTGTAATTGGAAGATCATGTCCGGACTCGGCTTTTGTACTTGGTGTAAAAATAGGTTCTGGTAATTTCTCTGCTTCCTTTAAACCTTCTGGAAGCTTTATTCCATTAACTGCCCCATCCTTTTGATAGTCTTTCCAGCCGGAGCCGGTTATATATCCGCGGACAACACATTCTACCTCTACCATTTTGGTCTTTTTTACTATAACTGCCCGTTTTTTAAGCAGATCGTGATATCTTAAGAATTCTTTTGGAAAATTATCGACATCGGTTGAGATAAGATGATTGTCTATTACAATTTTTGTGCGATCAAACCAGAAGTTTGAGATTTGGGTCAGGATCTTTCCTTTATCCGGAATGCCGTTTTGCATTACCGAATCAAAGGCAGATATCCGGTCGGTTGCGACAATTAGCAGCTTGTCTCCCAGATCAAAGACATCACGAACTTTTCCGCTTTTGAAAATCTTTGCTTCTGGAATATAGGTTTTTAACAACGCTTCTTCTGACATGAAATTATTATAACACAAGGATTTCTAAATTGAAGTGAAATTTGTTGGATTTGTGTGCGATATAAAAGCAATGAAATACGGAAGATATGTAGTAATAAATAAACAGAATCATCCCGGGATGTCTTATAAATTATTGAATACCCACGGAGCGGGAAAATTTGCTGGTTTACCGTCTAATCTTAAAACCACAGTTGCGGCTGCTCATAGTACTGAGACATTAGAACATATTAATAGGTTAAGCGAAAAAAAGAATATAACTCCCGGTGACTTGCAAGGAGTAGATTATTGTATTTTGTTATTATCATCTCCCCAATTACTTTCTGCTGTTTTGATTCTAACAGCTTATGAAGCAGAATCGGTTTGTGCCGGGCTTTGTATTGATAAGGATGACTTAGGAAATACTCTTATTTTGAGGAGAAGCAAAAATCCCGAGTCGTTTGTCTGGCATGGGCTTACCCCGACAGCAGATTGGGTTAGAAGTCATGAAAGCTGGATGGCGGGGAAACCCGAAGCACCGGGGCCCTTAACCAGTTTGGCCTATCATTCCAACGGAGAAAATATCTGGAGGGCTATCGTTCCGGCCCCAATTGGCTATACATGGCTGCCTCATATCAGACCTAAAGCGGTTTTAGGTAATCGTTTTCCCACAAAAAGAAGGATTACTAACTGCAATTTGGATTATTTTTCAAATGGATCATTGCGGCAGGTTTTTGCTTCATATCGAGGCAAAAGAATAATATCTGCTACCTTAGCTGATGCAAATGGGCCAATAGAAAATATAATATCTTCTGATGAAATATATGGTTCGGCCGGAAAAAAAGTAAATGGCTATACACCCCTCTATTCTCCAGTTAGATTAAAAAAATGGTTTACTCATAGGATTTTACCCCAGGCCGGATTTTTGTTTGTTAAGAAAGCAGGAGAATTACGCGTAGGGAGTGTCGGTGTTCCGGTTTTGATTCAGAGCAGCGAGATTGAAAAAAACAGTTATTACTGGATTGAGCCTTTTGAAAAAGAAGGAATATTGGTTTTGAGAATATGCCATGAGGATAGAGAAACAGTTATTGCAGAAGTGCCCCTTCATAGGGATACTCAGGCAAACTTTCCAGAACCGACCGGTGCTTTTACCCTATCAGCATATTTATTTACTGTCTAAAGGAAGAAAAGACCAGCCACAAAAACTTTGGCAAAGCCAGCTGCCTCTTCCATCTCCAGGGCTCAGTAATTAATCGGTAAAGCCATTCGATATAGAGTTTTTGAATTATCTTTGGCGCTCTTTTTTTGTAGCCCGAAATAACATCCATGCTCCCCCCCACCCCGACACAAACAGGAACTCCTAAGGTGTTTAAATACTTGTAGAGCCATTTTTCTTGTCTGCCTGCACCCAGGCCGGCAAAGAGGATGTCCGGTTTAGCTTTTTTGACTAAATTTATTATCGTTCCGTCGTGTTCAAAGTATCCATCATGGATTCCAACCAGCTGCATTGAAGGGTGACGATTACGCAGGATTTGCGCTGCTTTTTTTGCAATGCCCGGTTTGCCTCCCAATAGGAAAATGCGGTAGCGTTTTTGGACCGAATGCTCGACGGCCTTTAGCATAAAGTCTATTCCGGCTACCCTCTCTTTTAAAGGTTTTCCCATGATTTTTGAAACTACTACCATTGATATTCCGTCAGGGAGGCGCAGAGAGGCATTATTAATAATTTCTTTCATCAGGGGGTCTGATTGGGAGTTAACTATCATTTCGGGATTTGGGGTTACGATTAGGTTTGGTTTACCCGAGGCAATCAATTGATCTACTTTATTGATAGATTCGTGCAGCGTAATATTGTCTACTTTAATTCCTGCAAATTCCAAAATCATCACCTAAGCAGTGAACCGACCAGAATGAAATTATCTATGCTTTTATCATATATTTCTTTCTTTATTAAGCTCAGGCTTTTTACAACCCCGGTCCTGTTCTTCTGCAGT
>JABMQY010000003.1 GCA_013202975.1 Candidatus Saganbacteria bacterium | reverse complement strand
ATTTCACAACCATCGTACCAATTCCGACGTCGGTGAAGATTTCGAGCAGCAGTGCGTGCAGGATGCGGCCGTCAATAATATGGACCTTCTCTACCCCTTTTCTCATTGCATAAAGACCACTCTTAACTTTTGGGATCATTCCCCCGCTAAGCTGACCCTCTTTTATCATTTCATTGATACGATATGAATTTATACTTGAAACTAGTTTTCCTTTACTATCCAAAACACCGCGCACATCAGTCATTAGGATAAGTTTAGTAGCTTTAAGGTGAGCAGCAATCGAGGCAGCTGCGCGATCGGCATTTATATTATAAAGCTGTCCTCCCCTTCCCACACCAATAGGTGCCAGTACCGGAACATATCCTTTTTTCATCCATTTTAACAAGAAGCGGCAGCGCACCCCGGTTACCTCTCCTGTAAATCCAAGATCAACCCCTTTTTCAACCAGCTTACCGGCCTTTAAAACCTCACCTTTTTTACCAAAAAACCCTTTTGCCCGGCCGCCGTTCTTTTTAATTAATTTAATAATATTGCCATTAATCTTATGTCCCAGCACTCGGGTGACCGCGCTTAAGACTTCTCGATCTGTCACCCGTTGTCCGTTAACAAAGCTGGTTTTAATGTTTTTGCGTTTCAGATATTTATTTATTGCCGGCCCGCCGCCATGGACAATTACCGGATGCATTCCGACATATTTGAGCAAAACAACATCCCGCATGACAGAGTTTTTTAGTTCCTGATCAACCATAGCCGCACCGCCATACTTAATAACAATGACCTCCCCATGGAACTTCATTATATATGGGAGAGCCTCCATAACCGTTCTGGCGCGTTTTATTCTATGTTTCATGTGTGATATCTCGCATTAATCTTGACATAATCATAAGACAAATCACAACCCCAGGCCTCGGCAGAATGTTTGCCTGCCTTCAAATCTACTCTAAAAATAATATTTTTCATTTTAAAGATTTTTTTTGCCTGTGACCGGCTGACATCCAGCTCGCCGCCATCGGCTACAATCTGAATTCCCTCGGCAAAGACATCAACCTTGTTTTGATCAAAGAGCGCCTTTGAAGCTCCAAGGGCACCAACCAAGCGCCCCCAATTTAAATCTTTGCCAAAAATAGCCGCTTTAAATAAATCAGAACTTATAATCATCTTTGCGGCATCACGCGCATCAGAAATACTCTTTGCATTAACTACTTTTGCCTCAATCAGTTTGGTCGCCCCTTCCCCATCGCGGGCAATCTCTTTGGCCAAATGAATACAAATATGGTCCAGGGCCTTTTTGAATTCCTCTTGTGACTTATGACCTGTGACTTCTGCTCCGGACATCCCATTTGCCATTGCAATTACGCAGTCAGAGGTGCTCATACAATTATCAACTGAAAGCATATTAAACGAAACATCTACAGCCTGTTTCAATAGCTTTTTTAAAAGAGCTGAATCAATCTTTGCATCGGTCGTAATAAAGGCATGCATGGTAGCCATGTTGGGGCAGATCATACCGGATCCTTTAGCAATTCCCGAAATTGTATACTTACCAACTTTAAGGGTTATCTCTTTTTCAATTTTGTCTGTAGTTAGTATTGCATGCGCTGCGTCCAGCCCACCCTTTTTTGAAAGATTATTTACAGCACGATTGATCCCGGGAACAATCTTCTCCATAGGCAACAGTTTCCCTATTATTCCAGTCGAGGTAACAACAACATTTGCTTTTAAAACCTTAAGCGCTTTTGCGGCCACATCAACCATTTCCCAGGCATCGGTTATTCCCTGTTTGCCGGTTGCAGCATTAGCATTCCCGGAATTTGCCACAATTGCCTGAATAACACCGGATCTCATCTGTTTTTCACTTACAATAATCGGGGGGGCTTTGAATTTATTGGTTGTAAAAACAGCCGCAGCAGAACATGGGATTTCCGAATAAATAATTGCCAGGTCTTTTTTGCCCGACTTCTTGATTCCACAAGTAATTCCGGTTGCTGTAAATCCTTTTGGTGATGTTATACTTCCTTTAATCTTTTTCATGGATAAACCGCCAGTCCGGTTAGGCCCTCGGTCTCGTCATATCCACAAATCAAATTCATATTCTGTACCGCCTGACCAGCTGCCCCTTTTATTAGATTATCAATTGCAGACATAACAATTACGGTATTAGTACATTCATTATATGCAACCGAAATATCGCAATAATTTGAATTTACTACATACTTTGTACACGGCTCAATATCCAAAATCCTAACAAACGGCGCATCTTTGTAGAACAATTTATACAAAGCTTTCAGCTTTTCGCTTTTACCTTTTAGCTTTGCATAAATAGTTGTTAGAATACCGCGCGTCATAGGAATAAGATGCGGCACAAAGGTTACTGCCATCTCTTTCCCCGCCACTCGTCCCAACTGATACTCTACCTCTCCCATATGACGGTGACTTGTTACCGCATAGGGCATAACCCCTTCATTGCGCTCGCAATAATGCACCTTCAAATTGGCCCCTCTCCCCGCTCCAGAAACCCCCGACTTTGCATCAATGCAAATACTATCCAAATCGATCAGGCCATTTTTAACTAAAGGAGCCAGGCCTAAAATAGAAGCAGTTGGATAACATCCGGGATTACCAATTAAACTAGCTTTCTTAATCTTGTTTTTATACAACTCAGGAGAACCAAAAACCGCCTTTGCTAATACCTTTTTATCAGGATGATCAATCTGATACCACTTTTTAAAGACCGCTTCATCATTAAAACGATAATCTGCACCAAGATCTACTACTTTTTTCCCGGCCTTGAGAATCCTGGGAACATAATTTAGAGCAATTCCGTGAGGAAGGGCTAAAAATACTATGTCGATCGAAGATAAGTTTTTATCAAGATCATCTAGGGTCTCACAAACCAATTCGCAATTATTTTTTAAATGGGGAAAAAGCCCGGAAATACTTTTGCCTTTATGTGCCGGCTCTGACATCAGCCATTTTACTTCTACTTTTGGATGCCTTAACAAAATTCCTAATAAATTAACACCTGCATACCCACCCGCCCCAACAATTCCAACTTTTATCATTTGAACCTCCTGACTTCGAATCTGAATAATTCGACTGGCTCTGATTCCCCTATCCCTGCCTTGCGGCGGCATATTGATATTTGTTCTTCCGGAGTATTAACTCCCTCCAAATCAGGCAAAAGCAATCCGCGCTTTGATCCGCATTTTACAATTACCCCATATTTTTTTGCATCCAATTCTTCTTCTGATGAAATTCTGTCCGGTTTAGTCAGAACATCAACTGATATTTCCAGATCACTCAATTCATCGGCTTTAACCGGAGAAAATCGCGGATCATGGGCGCATGCCTCTATTGCATTGTTAATTATTTCCTGCGCAACATTACTGGTGGTGGGAGAAAAAGTTCCGATACAGCCCCTAAGCTGTCCCAGTTTTTTCAAAGATACAAAAACCCCTGCCATTACCTTCATCTCATCACTCAATTCAGCCGGAGGATCAATCTTTTTCTTGTTTTTTACGTATTCTTCAATTGTTTGCCGAGCCAACTTAACTAATATATTCATTTGTAATTTGTCATTTGACATTTGTCATTACCTGAAAGGTTGCCACCATATATCCGACCCCAAAAGGACCCTCGTATGATAATACCTCATGTTTACATTTTAGTCCATCCAAAGCCCCCAAAAGAATTGCAATTGACCATAGGGCATCCTGCCCTGCAGCCTGAGCCAAATCATTTGGAAAATTTAATATTTCATCTATATTATATTGGCGAATACAATCAACTAGTTTTTTATCAAATTCAGCCCCTCGTGGATTATAGCCTGAAGGAGCACCCCTGGTTAAGCAATGAGACATATCTGCTGATCCAATCACCGCTATTCTTTTTCCCAGTTTTTTGGCAACCAGTTGGATCATTTTTCCAAATTCATACAGCTCTTTTAAGGATAAAAATCCAATTGCAATCGGAAGAATCGGCAGGCTTATTTTTTCCTCATATGGATAGTAGAGCGGGACTAAAACCCCATGGTCCAAAATCGTTTCCGGAGAACGGGAAGCAGCTAAACCTGCCTCTTTCACTAATTCAATTGCAAACTCGGGACATCCCTTAAAACCGAAGTTGGGTTTGGGGACTCCAAAAGCAGAAAAATTACCTTCAAAAACCGGGCTGGCATATACAGGAACAGCCGCATTAGAAACTGCTCCGTGGGGGGTTATTATAACAATAAGATCTAGCTCTTTTTCAAGGGATTTTAATTTTTTTGCTACTGCCTTTAGGGCGTCTTGCGAAGCCTTTGCCAATTTAATGGTCTCTCGTCCTATAAAGGGAATTAGTATCGGCGGATGAGGCAAAATAGCCCCATATTTGACATAATTCATGGTTTTTTCATACTATAACAAAAATCTGCAAACTTCAACATATGCTATAATCAAATCATGCTAAAAATCAGTATTTCTGGAGTCCGTGGAATCGTTCCAGAAAGCCTGAACGATGAAGTAGTGCAGAACTTTGCCAAAGCCTTCGGAACATATCTTGATGGCGGCAAAGTGGTGGTAGGCTGCGATACCCGTCCTTCCGGAATAAGAATAAAGCAAATTGTTTTTGAAAGTCTACTATCTTGCGGGTGTGAAGTGACCGATCTTGGGATCTCGACTACCCCGACAGTCGGAATATTAACCAGCCATCTGAAGGCCCGCGGCGGAATAGTAATCACAGCTTCGCATAATCCAAACCCATGGAACGGACTTAAATTTATTGCAGAAGATGGCATCTTTTTAACTCCCTCCGAATTTGAAAAATTCATAACCATTTATGAAAACAAAAAGTTCATATCAAAAAGCGGCGGAAAAATTACTACCTTTGACAAAGCTGATGAAATTCACATTAATAAAGTGCTCAATGCCATTGATCTTGCAAAAATAAAAGCCTCTAAATTTAAAGTGGTAATTGACAGCTGTAATGGTGCCGGAAGTATTGTAACCCCGATACTTCTAAAAAAACTGGGCTGCACGGTTATAGAAATAAATACCAAAGCTGGAGAAGAGTTTCCGCACGGTCCCGAACCAACCCCTGAAAACTTAAAAGAGCTCTCTTTAGCGGTTATAAATAATAAAGCGGATATCGGCTTTGCACAAGACCCGGACGCAGACCGACTATCTATTGTAACAAACAAGGGAGAAGCAATTTCTGAAGAATACACTCTGGCAATAGCAGCAAAATATATATTATCAAAAAATGTAAGGACAGGTCGAAGCCTGTCCATTGTTACAAATCTCTCAACCAGCAGCTTAATTGACGATATTGCAAAAGAATTTGGCGCAAAGGTCATCCGGACTAAGATTGGAGAAGTACATGTTGCAGTTGAAATTAAGAAATCAAAGGCACCGATCGGCGGAGAAGGCAATGGCGGAGTAATTTATCCAAAAATCGGTTTTAATCGCGACAGCCTGGCGGCAATTGCATTAATACTAAATTATCTGGCAGAAGAAAAACAAAGTATAGATCAAGTTGTTTCAAAACTGCCGGTCTATTATCTCTCAAAAGCAAAAATCGAATGCAATTCAAATGAAGAAGCAATAAAAATTCTGGATAAAGCAAATGAGCTTTTTAAAAATGAGAAGATTGACAAAACAGAGGGATTAAAAGTTTATTTAAAAGATGCCTGGATCCATCTTAGGCCGTCGAACACTGAACCGATCCTTAGAATTTTCTGCGAAGCAAAGAGCAGGCAAGAGGCCGAAAAAATCAATAAAAATGTATTAAGTTCCCTATCGAACTGATCGAACTAAATCTTTATTCTCTTCATTTGCTAAAAAGTAGAGGCTGCCAGTTGACTCAACCAAAACAACAATTACATCCTTTGGCATCAAGTTTATTGCAGTATTAAAACCTGCTTGTAATTCTTCTAAAAAGCCCTGATGAGCCAAAACAGAAAGCTTTGCTTCCCTATCCCAAAATATTTCGTTAACCTGAAAACCAAGGGTCTGCCTTGCAGCCACCACAATTGGACCAAAATATTTTCGTCGCAGTCCTTCAGATAGGGCCATAAAAGAATCTGCCTTTACTCCATCTACTTCCTGAGCAAGAGTAAACAATCGTACCGGCCTAATGTCCGGCGCCTGTATTGTGCTAGAAGTTCTCTCAGTTTTTGGCCTGTTTGATACAATTTTTAATTCTCTTGCAACAAAAGGTCTTCTATCTGTACTCCTGCGTCGTCTCCTTGGTTCAGGGGGCATCGCTATCATGCGACCTCCCATAGGCTGAAGCATAGGGAGATCCAAAACCGAATAGCGATTAAATTCTTCCAACAAATCCTCTATAGCTTGAGACATCCGGGCATTGTCCTTAAAATAATCCTGGAGCTCACTTATCTGCTCCCTTCGATCCTTACTTAAAATAATATCATCATATAAAAGCTGTCCCAGGGCCAGAAAAGAGGCAACTGTAAGATTATTAGGATATACAATCCCTTCAATATTCTCTTCAGAAAGAAAAAATCCAAGCTTAGCCAACAACATGCAAGACTGCTTATCAAATGAACCTTTTTTAACACAATCTCGAATAATATCTACTACACTAGCTCTTGTAAAAAAAAGTGCTCCGCTTAAAAACGAAAATAGAGCACTTAAATTATTAGCAGGATAGGTAGAAGTCTCATAAGAGAGCATATCCGAGCTTATCCCTTTTTGTATAACAGATAGAACACATTCCAGGTCATTTCCGTCCGGCAAGACCTCAGCAAACTGGATAAGGATATTTAGACGCCGGCCGGGATTATCAATTCCTTTGATTATTTCAAAAAGCTCCTCAGAATTATTGCTGTAGAAATAGCAAGCCAAAAGACCCATCTTTACAGGATATTCAACATTATCCCGAAATAGAATATCAGTCCTCTCTTTTCTGCTAAGTCCTTGAAAAGCCTTAACTGTTTCTTCACTATCAGATATGTCAATTTTCGATAACCTTTGATAAACTTCTGACTCAGAAGCAAACGCAGAAAACACCACCGCTCTTCTATATATTTTATTAATTCTCTCATCTTTTTCTGAACTAAGCTCTTTTCCAAAGCTCTTCAAAACCTGCCATGTCTCGACCCGATCCAAATTATTGAGTAAAAGATCAAAAAATCCGTTTAATAGATCAAGCTCCATATTTTGCCTATCAGTTAAAACAATATCTAAATTAATGGCAATGGTTTTAAATTTCATTATTTTTTAATCATCTCCTTGTTTTTTGAATCTGCCAAAAAGTATAACTTATTTTCTAATTCAAACCATACAACAATTACCTCTTTGGGTAAAAGCTCGATAGCCTGATTAAATCCCAGTTTTATTTCATCCTGAAAGGAACTATGAGCTAAAATTGCCATCTTTGCTGCATTGTCCCACAAAACATCAGCCACACTTACACTCAGAGTCTGCCCCGCCGCAACAATTAGCGGGGTTAAATACAAACCCTTTAATGCTGGGGAGAGGGTTTGAAGGGAAGTAATCTTTTTAAGTCCCTCTATTTCTCTACCTATAGTAAACAGTCTTATCGGTTTTAGATCTGGCACTGTTAGTGTTGCCAGTTCACTCGATTCTGGCGGTACCTTGGGAGCAGGGGCACTATCTTGTGCTGGACTATCTTGTTTTGGCGCCCAAGCTATATTAGCTAATTCGACAATGCGTGAATCTTGGTCGAGTGAGCTTCCCCTTACCTTCTTTTCCAATTCCCTTATTATTCTATCTCTAATCTGTGGCCGGTCTATGATTGTGCTCCAAAGAACTTCAAAATCCGAAAACCCGCTCTCGTCATAAGAAAAAAACTTAAACAATATTTGGCCAAGCAGCAAAAAAGCTGCCGCATCACCATATTCATTAGAATAAAATGGTTCAACTAATTCTTTAGGGTAAACAAAACCGGCATTAACTAATGCCTCATCCATTATTTCAATATCCCATTTTTGTTTTGAATACTTTTCAAGCAATACCTTTATTGCTCCATCATTTTTTATTGGCACAAATATATCCAATAATTTCATTAGATATTCCAAGTTGTTTTGTGGATAATTTGGATCAAATGCAACAAGATCCAACTCTTCCGCTGCTATCTCCCTATCGAATATTTTCCTGATCATCTCCTGGGCTTTATCCCTCATGCCAAGCTTAAGCATCACTTCGGCAATCAAAACCTGCATCCGCAAATAATCGCCACGATATCCGGTATCAAGAGTAACCAGGGAAAGGTTGGGCACCTGCTTAGTATAGATACAATATGCAACTAAATTTAAAAGTATATCCTCGCCATATGCTGATCGCTTAACAATATCCTCCTGATCCTCATCAGAAATCTTTTCGGCCTCCCTGATAATTGCTTCCCGATCGGTTATGTCAATCTTTGCAAATTCTCTAAATTTACCAATAAGAACTCCTCTTACAATCTCCATCCGATCAAGCTCGCTTAGTTCCTCCGGCTTAATTTGTTCACTCCTAACCTCTCCAATTTCATTGCCAAGCTCCTGTAGTATCTCCCAAGATCTTGGGCTTTCAGGATTGTTTGCAATTAGCAAGAGAAAACCTGACAGATAATCTATCTGCCTATAGGTATCATTTGTTGGTCTTGTTATATTCATTGATACTATTTTATGTTCTAATCCCATATATATATGTATCGACAGGATATGCAGAAAATTTCACTCAAATTAGGGGTTAAGGCCGAGAAGGGATAATCGATCTTCAAACACCGATTTGGGGATGTCCAGAAACCTGGCCGCTTGGCTTATGTCATTATTGCAGTTATCAAGAACAAATTTAAAAAAGGTCTTTTCAAACTCCTGACGAATTCCAATAAGATTAAAATTGTTTTTAGCAAGCAATTGATTAGATTTTACGCTCTTTAGCATCTTTATTGTAAGAGGAAGATCACTCAGACAAAGATATTCGCCTCTGCAGCGCAAAACCGCAGCAGCAAGAATTTCTTCCAACTCCTTGAAATTGCCGGGAAAATCATAAAAAGCAAAAAATGGAATCAGATCGGTACCAATCCCTTTAATAGGTTTAGTAAATTTTGTTGAAAATTGACTGATATAGGAGGCAACAATCACCGGCAGGTCTTCCCGACGGAATCTGGCGGAAGGGATAGAGATAGTCGTAAAATCATTTAGTTCATTAATAGAATGGGTTACCTCCATGATAATTCTAATACTTCGGTCAAACTCAACATTGCGCCTTCTGTTTATTAAAAATTGCAGCAGACTCTCCCGAAAATGAGGATTGAGCTGTTCAAAACCTTTCAAATAAAGAGTATTGATTTTTATTTCTTTTTTCTCCTGGCCTGAAAGCAAAAGCATCCCTCTTAAAGTTGTCCAAAAAAAAGATTCTTCTTCATCCCTGCCATATGAAGCAAGATTAAAAACCTTAAAAACCCCTTTAACCGGACTGTTTTGGCTGATTAATTCTCCGATCGCCCGCTTATCAACGCCAACCTCCCCCAGCACCAGCACATCGAGAAAAGAATCAATGGCGCCCTCAATCTCCTGAAGCAGGGAAGAGCATAGAACACTGCTGCCCTGCAGCCAATTAATATTAGATATGCCTTTCAAAAACGACAGCTCCCCTTTCCCCCTCAGAACGCCTTTTACGGAACTTAGAAACTTATTTTTATCCAGCGGCTTGGCAATAAAATCAGCTGCCCCAAGCTTTGTCACTCTGACCGCAAGAGAAATATCACGGGATGACGAAATCAGGATAATCGGGAGGTTTGGATCAAGCTGGCTAATTTCCTTATAAATATCCAGCCCCGCAAAATCATGATCAAGAATCAAAAGTTTGGGAGGATTATTTTTGAGCTCCAAAAAGAGGGAATCTTTTTTATTAAAACCCTTCAGTTTATATTTTTTTTGCAAAAACTGGTCTATGGATACGGCCGTCTTTTTATCGTCGCAATACAAAAATATCATTATTTATCCCTCAATATTATTGGTGAACCGGCAAATATATATGAAAACTAGTCCCTTCTCCGACCTTACTGGTAACTTTTATATGTCCCTGATGAGCGTCAATTATATTGTGTGCAATGGTAAGCCCTAATCCGGTACCGGCATGTTTTGTAGTAAAAAACGGATCAAAGAGATGCTTCAAATTCTCCTCCGCAATCCCGTGGCCGGTATCAGAAATCTCAATTGCAATACCCTGGATAAAATTTTCGGTTTGCTTTCCTATTTTTGTCATAATATTCAAAGTCCCCCCCTCCGGCATGGCCTGGATCGCATTAACAAAAAGGTTAGAAAAGACCTGGAAAAGCTGATCACGATCAATCATGATCTCTGGTAGTTTAGCATAATTCTTGACTATTTTTACCTGGTTATCTTCTGCCTGCCTCAAATAATCTCTAAGGATCTCATCCAGATAATCACTAATATTTATGGTAATAAATTTCATGCGGGTAGTGCGGGCAAAACGCAAAAGACTTTCAACAATCCGGTCAATCCGTCCGACCTCAGCCGGAACAATCTCAAGCAGCTTCTTCCTAAATTCAGGGTCTTCATATTTAATCGGCAGCAGCTGCGATAAAATCCTAAGAGATGAAAGAGGGTTTTTTATCTCGTGGGCCATTCCGGCAGACATGGTCCCCAGCGCTTTTAATTTATCGGTCTGACGGGCGCGGTTTTCCAGTTCTTTTATCTCGGTTAAGTCCCGTACTGCCAAAAGCATGCCGGTCTTTTTGGGCATCGGCCCCAGGAGAGTTGTATTTATCATTATAGGAACCAGCCCTCTTTTTTTATTGACCAAACTGGCATCAAAATTGAAAAAGCACTTGTTTTTTAGCGTATTGGCAATAGATATATGCAGCGGGTTTCTTGGTGAAAAGATATTATTAAAATCCGATCCAATCAGGTCACTGTTGTTTAAACCGGTTATTTTTTGCATAGCAGGATTTGAGCTTTTTATTTTTCCATTTTCATCGGTTGTTAAAACGCCATAAACCAATGAATCGAGAACATCCTGGTTATAATTCTTCATCTCCAGGACTTCCTGATAAAGACGGACATTTTCTAGAGCTAAAGCAGTCTGGTTGGCCAGCGTATTCAAAAGCCTTAGATCCTCAACCGTAAAAATATCGCCGGATAGTTTGTCCCCCAGCGCAATCACTGCTATCAGCTCGTCACGCAAAACTATCGGAATCCACATTTTAAATCCCCAGGATTCTATTTCAACCAGAAGATTATTAAGAAACCCGATGCGTTCCGCTCCTCTCTGCCCCTCACTTTCCTGTTTATAAATCTCATCATCCAGTTCATCCACCAGAAGGATTCTTTTGGTTGCGATCAGGCTTTGTATCAGTTTCCCGTCGGCGGCCAGATCAAATCTTTTATAGCGGCCGTGAGTAGTAATTGACGGCAGATCAACGGCAGAAAAACAGTTTTTGTCTTTATTTAATACCAAAAATGATATTTCCGAAACCCGCATAACCTCAACAAACGTTGAAACAATAAGTTTTGATAATTCCTTCAGACGGATTATTCCCAATATTTTACGGCTTAAGGTCCGAAGCGATTTTTGATAATCATAACGGTGACGCAGGAAAATCCGGTCCGCGACGGCCTGAACAAAATGGAGCAGCGGCTGAAAAACAATCGCCAGAATAAACACCAGGAAAGCGGTCGCAAAAACGGAGGTGTACCCAAGAGTACTCCTCAATAACTGCTCCGATAAATATACCCCCATGGCATAGAGTCCGATAATGAGAACAGAAGTAACCGTATAGACAAATCCTTTTTGAATCACTAATTCTACCGACATTAGACGGTGCTTTATAATGGCATAAGCAATGAAACCGACCATAATAAAGGTAGCCGGCGGAGCCAGGTAATAGAAGCGGGGGAATCCCATTATGGGGAGTATTATCCCGACGGTTATCCCGATTGCGGCGGTTAAGAATGTTCCCAGAAACACATACATAAACTGAAGGCGGCTGGTTCCGGTCGCCTTCTTATATTTCAAAAAGAGATAAACAAAACTTGAAAACATTATTCCTAAAAAATACAGCGTGAAGAGCGAATAAATCCGACCGAGATTCAAATTGTATCCCCAGGCAAAGACGGCAACGTCCCGGACAATCAGATCAGTAAATGAAAGGTAGGCAAACACAGCTCCCAGAATATAGAGTAAATATTCATAAAAATGGGGCTTTTCATGAGATTTGGGAAAAATTCTGACAAAACTTAGAAAAACAGGAGGGACAAAAGAGATAAAGGCATATGTTGCCCTCCCCCAGAATAAATGACCGGTAACCTGAAAAACAGATAAGCTAAAGACCCAGGAGGCCAGACAAAAAATCAGAAGAAAAAAGATCCGGTTAAGCCGGCTTCGGAAGTTTTGAAAGAGGATAAAAAATCCAATTAACGAATTAGCTAAAACAATATAAAAACTAAGAAGAAACCTGGTTTTTTCTGCCGCAAAAAAATAAAGGCTGCCGCCTACAAAAATCAACAGCGCCAGAAAAACCATGCTCCTTGAAAAAAAATCCTCGATGTCGAGCAGGCGGTAGCGCACAATGGCATAGGAAATAAAACCAACAAATATCAAAGAAGAAGCCGGACCTACCCCTGCAAAATTTGCGCTATTAAAAAACTGCGGCAATATAATATTTGTAAATATCACTATGGAAGAAGCCATGACCGCCCCAAACAAAACATACCAGATTTGCAGTTTTTCATGCCCCTGGTACTGATTATACTTTTTAATTAAATTATAAAAACCAAACAAAAAATACACAACAAGAAAGATAGTAAAGGCCGGCATCAGCGGACCATAAGCTGGGGGGATACTAAAGGGAAAACCGGCCTCTTTTTCTATCAGCGGGGTAAAAGAAACCAGGGAAAAAAACAACGCCGGTAAAAATATTAAGAAACCCTTCCCTTGCGAAGGAACATTGTCTGCTTTCGGAAAAACAATTGAAAAATACAAAAATATTGCAGGGATAAAAGAAGAGACAAAATAGGCTAATCTTACCCAAAACAACATAATATTTGCCGATTGAGCGTTTAGTGCCCCCAGAATACTGACTGTCATAAAGGAAAGCAAGAAAAGCAGGGTGCAAATAACCCGGTTAACAATATTGGCATGGTCCCGAAAGAGAATAAAAAATCCCAGCGCTAAATTGACTGCTATTGTTACCGCTAGTAATATAATGGTTAAATCCATAGGAGTTAGATAATTATAAGACTAATCAAATGGCTAGTCAATTGCTTGCGGGTTTTTTCTTTTTGCGTCTAAAGATAGAGGTCAAGAACAGCTCCAATCCTACTTTTAAGATAACCCCAAATGTAAAATTGCCAACTAAATGGAATCGTCCTTTCACACCCAATTCTTCTTTAAACAATCTTTTTATTTTTCGATCCTCTTCTTCAAGTTTTCTAAAATAAGGACGACAAAAGAAACTAATTATCGGCAGGTTCAAAAGGAAAAAGGGCTTTTGCAAAACTATCCCATCTTCCTCTTCATCAATTGCGATTCTACCGCCATAGGCTCCCAACTCTATTCCCCGATCATCTGCCTTCCCGCCAGATCCAAAGTCGATAATCCTCTTTTGTTCGGCAGTTAATGCTTTTCCCTGTGCCAGTCTAAGTACCGAAAGATCGGATAATCTTAAAATATCCTTAACTACCCGCAGACTTTGGGTGGTAGCATAAAAGGGGAGTCCATTAAAAAGCATGTGAAAAAAACCCTTAAAAAACCCTTTATCGATCCAGCGTTTCCTAAAAACCCTAAATCCCATCTCATAGGTCAATGCAACCAGCAATTTTCTCCCTCTGGCACTCTTATTTATCATTGCCTCAGGTATCTTAAAGGCAAAAACAGAGCCTTCCTTCAAAATATGTCCCGATACCATCCCTTTTACGATATGCTCGTTTGGATGATCACCTTCTATCAAAGCTAGATATTTTGCATGATAAACCCTCTCGAGCATCAGTTCATATTCAAGAGATAATGCCTCTATTAATTCTAACCTTGTCTTTCCTTCTGCAATTTTGGTGTCCTTATAGACAGAAAGGATACAATCTTGCAGCCAACTCATTACCCCTCTAGAATTTTTTTGAAAATGATTAGAAGGACCGTCAAAGAATCTAATCTTCTGGCCCTGGACATCCATGGGCTCCCCTTTTCTAAGCATGGCTCCTTGATCTACCGGAGAGAGCATTACTTGTGATAAATTTTGTTCGGTCTTCTTTCTCACCTGCCTCTCGGAAACAATACCAAAAACCACTCCAACTGTCTCAAAATATGAGGTTAGTTCTTCTACCAAAAAAGTAGCATCATTAGGAGGAAATAGATCGGAAGAAGGGTTTAGCGGACTATCAAGCGATACCCTATTATTAATATATATTACCGCTTCAAGCCCTCTGGAACTTGAGGCCAGTTTAAAAATATACCAGTCGGGAGATCCCTTTGAATTATCACAGTCTCGCTTAAGCTTTTTTGGATTAGGCTTTAACCCCTGCTTATGAAAAGTTTTATCATCTGCATAGCTTACTTTAAACTTTGATCCTGAACCATTAATGATACTCAGCAAAAGCTCTTTGGGAAGTTTTGGTTCAGAATACACCCCTTTCTTTCCCCACTGCTCGGCACGATAATCCTCATGCCAGTAGCATTCTTTTAAAGAGACACTCTCTCGTCTATTGGGACGCAAAATTGTAGCGTGAAAACCTAAATTTCGGAATTTATTAACCCCACCGGATAATGCTTCAAACAGATCACTCTCTGTTGTCCCGGGTCTGTCGATTAATTGCCTTAAATAGGTCCGCTCCTGGCCAAGGATTGTTATCATCTCTCGTACTATATCTTTTGTCTCTCCGGTAACATGATCTTTAACCGCATCTGCTTTTTGGTTTTCAAGAAAAACACTTAAGCCACGCAGGTCAAGCAGATCACCCCGTATATGTTTTTCTTCTCTTAAAACAGAAATTGGTACCCCAACAACCTGATTGGGTGTTACAGTGGCCATCTTCTCGGGAGAATCAATTTTAAGTCTGCTGATTTCTACCCCCTCTTCTTTCGCAGCCTGACCTGCCAGATGGAGAAAACTACTGTAGAGGCTTGAACGCAAAGAGGCAAGACGATGGGCTGTAACGTAGCGAACTCTGACATTGCGAGCAGCAAAGTCTTGTTGTACTCGTGATACACTTCTTACCCTTGATGTTAACATTGTCATATCCTCTACTTTATCTTCGCAAGCTTTTCTGAAAAATTTCAGGTAATTTTAAAAACTGCCCCGATTTATTCTTTTTACCAAATCGGCCATTCCTTCCCAATTTCCGGTAAAACCAAAGTTAAAGGTATCAGAGGCAAATTGCCTGGGAGCAACCCCGGCTAATTTTGCCATCATCGCCTCCTCATCAGTCAACATAGTTAGAATATCATTTGCTTCTAATTCCTCATACAGAGACTGGGTCTCCCCGGCAAATTGATTATGGCTCATGCCGTTTATCTTCCACGGCAGCGGAGACCAGTATTTGGGAGGAAACAACAACTGTATCTTATAGTTAATAAGATATTTTATAACCTCACGATCGTAATACTCAGCTTTTTTCTTTAGACCTATACCAGCAAGGAATCTAGAAAGCATTGAGGGATAGACTATCTCAAAATTGTATTTTTCAGGATCCTCTGCGTATTTGGTCCCAGGATAAATACCCATGAATTGGAGAGGAACTGTGTCGGGACGAAGCTTGAGTAAAAGATCCGATGTATCTTTCCTGCTTTCGGGAGTATCAAATGGGGCCGGGTAAATTACTGATCCAACCGTAAATATTCCGGCCTCTTTTGCAGCTTTAAGAACCTCAACAATT
>JABMQY010000060.1 GCA_013202975.1 Candidatus Saganbacteria bacterium | reverse complement strand
GTAAGGGTCACTTCTCCAAACTGGTGAATATATACGTGTCCCCCTGCATGTCCCCCGGCTCCGTGCAGAATTCCGAGTTGCCGGCCAGTCTCCTTGGCAATTTGAGTGCAGATTTCGGTCGCGGCTAAAGAATTATTCTCATGACTAAAGACCTGTTGCAAGTAGCTGATTCTCCCTTCTTCTGTACGCAAATCATAGTTGGTTTCTGATGGGAGAGAAATTGTTTGCTTGAATATTGCGTAAAGCTTTGCAAGTTCTCGATTAATCTCGGTTCGATCCAGCCCACCATTACTAACTAATCTTTCATGAAGATGCCCGATCCTAAAATCTCCTGTTTTGCAGACATATTCATATACAGAGGGCCTTGCCAGTTTCATAAATGTTCGTCCAACCAGCCATCTAATTATGCGAGGTATTCTTTTACGATACAGTACTCTGTCAATAAAGATATCTGCAACTTTGGCAGTAATCTTTTTGCCGGCATATTTAGCTTCTTCCCTAACAATTGTTCCGACATTTAGCAATTGATCACGTGTCATGTGATCCGGATTGGTAAATAAATTCCATCCTTTGATTAGCTGAAGTTTTCCTCGGAGTATTATAGGGAATTTTTTAAGCCTGCGGACAGCTAAGGGAAGAATCATTCCACCAAGCTCTTCTCCGCTTTCCAAACCATGAATAAGGTTAAGCAAGGCTGCGGCTCCCTGAACCTCTTTTAGTGATGATTTGTAGCCCAGGCCGCCAATAAGCGGATGAAGGTCGATATCTTCGGACGAGGGATTGACATCAATTGGTTTATGTTGATCACGGGTCGAAACTGAGCCAATTATATCTTCAGTAAATAAATATGATTCAGAAGCACTTCTTAGTCCTGCTCCTTTTGCAATTAAGGCTGTCTCTCCCTGATCAGGTGTTGCCACAACACAGCGGTCAAACCCAATTGGAGAATAAAAAGAGACCCCTTCTTTGGATGCGCTTTCAAGACCACCGTATTCCGATCCCAAATTTATAAATGCTGTGTTATCTTCTGAAATTGCACTTAAGGTCTGAAAGGATGATTGTACAGCCTGGGCATCCAAAAATGCCTGATAGGCCTCTTGTTGATTCGAGTCCAATAAGTTAGCGGCCGGGGTTCTTGAGTTTGGAATGCTAACCAGTCCCTTGGCAGGAGCAGACTTAGAAGTAAAAATTGATTTTAACCAATTAACAGCTGATGTTCTTGACATTCTATTATCCCCCGGTAGAGAACTTAAGCGCTCCGCGCATGGTTCTCTATCTATATAGTTATCGTTAAAAACGGTCCGAAATTTCACCCAATCTAAGTTGTGTAATAAAAGAGTGAAATTTCTCTCAATAACTGCCGATAAATGTGTAGGATGAGCCATATATATAGCAGCAGAGAAATAGGATCCAGTGCCCGTGCTCTTCTTGCCAGAATGCAAAATAGGGGGCAATGGGAGAGGCAAACCAGGAGGCTTCAGTCTGAAAAGGGTGAAGGTTGTCGAAACTCCCTGTTTGCTGGACAGGCTTATGAAGGACGCCATCGAGATTATTTGCAAAAATTTCTTAAGCCGCATATAGAATCTTCAGGTTTAGCTGCCGGATGCAAAGATCAACAGATGAATGTTCTTGATATCGGCCCAGGATATGGTAATCCTCTGGCTGAGCCGATTGAATTGGTTGCCATTGCCCGCCAGCTAAATCTATATCCAGCCGTTACTATTTTGGATTGCGAGGGCGATACAGAAGACATGGGGGATAATTCAACAATATCTCATCCTTCAAGAAGTTATTCTAGTTGGACATCGGTAACTGGTGACAATGGTGTAATTCCGATGCCCGAGTATATGAATATGGTTGGAAGCGCGATTGGTGCCGGGGTAAATGAAGATGGGGGGAGGGTATCTTTTGATATCCCTTCGAGTATTTTGTCAAAGTTAGCTTTTATTAAAGCGGATATTGCTGTTTGGGAGCCAGGCGATTCTGATTTAGGCAAATTCGATTTGATAGTTGCTTTAAATATTTTTCGATATATTTATAATGATGATGCCATTGCTTTGGCAACAATGAATATGCTTAAAGCAGCAAGGGTAGGGGGAGTAGTCTTTGTATCAGAGCAAAATGGTGAGGCTATGTTTCTTTTGTCCCCTTTAATTCAAAAAGAGCTGGGTTATAAGCTTCTGGCTGCTGCTGGAGGCTCGTTTTTTCATGCGCTGATATTGCAAAAAACTGAATAGGCCTATTTTGGCATTCCGCACTCTACCCTCAGAACTCCGCATTTTTTCTTCAAACTGTCCGAAATCTCGTCGGTCCTACGCTCTCCGCTTCGCTCCGTAGCTACGGACCGCTTTGCACCTTTTCCTTGTTATCACAGCAAAAATTAATATAAATGGGCCTGCCCGCCGAAGCCACGAGCGAAGCGAGGGCGTAGGCGGGGAAATTGCTAGTAATAGGGAAAAGAGGAGGTGAGTATCATGAGTAATTTAATACCGATTGAGAGGATTGAGGATAGAATCTTAATGATTAGAGGTCAAAAAGTAATGATTGATAAGGATTTGGCTGAATTATATGGAGTAGAGACAAAGTATTTAAACAGGCAAGTTAAGAGGAATATTGACCGATTTCCGAAAGAATTTATGTTTCAGCTTACTGCAAGGGAAAGAAAAGAACTGGTGACAAATTGGCACCGGTTTAAGAAGCTTAAACATTCAACTTCGAATCCATTTGCTTTTACAGAACATGGGGTTGCCATGTTGTCTTCGGTCCTAAATAGTAAGAAGGCAGTTCAAGTTAATATTTTAATCATAAAAACATTTATAAAATTAAGAAGAATCATGTCAACCCACATAAGCCTGGCTAATAAGATTACTGAATTAGAAAGAAAATACAATAAACATGATGTTGAAATCAGTGCTGTCTTTAAAGTTCTTAAGAAATTAATGTCGATTGAGGAGAAGCCAAGAAAGAGAATTGGGTTCTTAAGCGATAGGAATTCAAATAAGGAGGTTTGATAACTATGGAAAATCAAAGTATGAATCAAGATTCTAAATATATTCAAGGAATTTTTAATTATTGTGATCGTTGGTGTGAGCAATGTACTATGGTCTCTCACTGTCGCCTTTATGATGATGGTCAAAAAAGACTCCAAAAACATTACGAACGTGGAAAGGATCCCTATGATATGGAGATAGTTTTAAAAGATATGGAAGAAGATATGAAAGAGACGATGCAGCTTTTGTCTAGAGCTGCAGAAGAGCAGGGAATAGATCTAGATAATTTACCAGATGAAGATTGTGATTCTCCTGATCCTAAGGATTGTCCTCTTTATATACAGGCTCATAATTATTCCCATTTGGTTCATGCGTTTTTAGATAAGCTTTATAAATCGATGGAGGAAGAAGGGACATCTTTTGATAGTGATATATTTTCCTGTTATGAAGTTATTTCTTGGTATCATGCCCTTATCCCGGCAAAGCTCTATCGAGCGCTCTCTTCTAATATGGATCACGAAATTGAGGAAGAATTAAAGCAAATTAGTATGGAAGATGCCAGTGGTAGCGCGAAGGTAGCATATTTAGGATTAACGAGATCAATTATTGCTTTGCAGATCATTTATAAATGGGATGAAGGATTGCAGGATGAAATTATTACATTGTTAGCTGAGGCAGATAAGCTGCGTAAAGGAATTAATAATGAATTCCCCGGACATAAGAGTTTTAAACGACCAGGATTTGAAGTCTAAAATGACTAATTTAATGCCAATTGAGCGAATTGAGAATAGAATTTATTTGATTAGGGGGCAAAAAGTGATGTTGGATTATGATTTGGCAGAGCTTTATGGTGTTGAAACAAAATACTTGAAGCGCCAAGTGAAGAGAAATGCGAGACGATTTCCTAAGGATTTTATGTTCGAATTAACAAAAAAAGAATTCTTGAGGTGCCAAAATGTCACCTCAAGTTATGGGGGAAGAAGGTATCTTCCTTATGCATTTACCGAGCATGGGATTGCCATGTTATCTTCGATTTTAAAAAGTGAAAAAGCGGTCCAGGTAAATATTTTGATCATTCGAACGTTTATTGAACTTAGAAAAATTCTTTCTACTCATAAAGCACTTTCAGGTGCCATTGCTGACTTGCAAAGAAAAGATGATAAGCATGATGTTGAAATCAGCGCTATCTTTAAAGTCCTAAAAAAATTAATATCGATTGAGGAGAGGCCCAAAAGAAAAATTGGGTTCCTAAGAGATAGGGGTTGGAAATAGGGGGTTAGGTACCTGGATTAAAATTTAGTGAAATTTTTCACAAAAGATAGCTATATATAGTAGGAGGAGAACATAGATGGCACCTATTTGTATTGCGGGATTTGGGTTTTTAAAGAGAGGTATAAACTTGCGATGGTTCAAACAATCTGTTTCAGAGCAGAAGATTGCATCTGAATTAAGAGGTCTAAGTGTTGTCTCTTTTAGAAAGCTGGTAAAGGAGCTTGATAAATTGTCCCCTGCTAAACTAGATGAGTTTTACAATTTAATAAGAAGGCTTTCTGCTGCTTGTGATGATCCAGGGGACATATTTCGTTTTCGCAATGTTCATGTTGTTCTTCCCCCCATTGCGCTATTGGAACAAATGGAGCTGGATGCTTTTCCGATTGATGGGGTTTTCCGTTCTCTTGATTTAGGCCCTAAATGTAATTTGATATTCGATATGTCCCATTGGTGCATTCATGGCCCGTGGAGTATTCGTTATCATGCTATTAGGAAGGGATAAAATATGAATATCCGAGCCCTTAATTCTTTGCGATTTAGAAATATTACACAAACCCCTGCAATTAAAGCCCGCCTTTGCGCCGCAAGAAATGTGATCGATGGATCTGGGATCCTTAATCCTTTTTTTTCTGCTCAAATGTTTGTGACCAGGCAAATTGTAAAGCTTATTGACCCGCAAGAGGCAAAGCGGCCGGGGGTCTATTTTTGTTTTGGGGGTGATCTCGTAACCCTTCTTCAAACATTTCCTAATACAACCTATTTTTGTTTTGATGCAAGACCGTTTATTAATCCGTCTATTACAGACGATTTTTCAAGACGACATGCTTTTGGGGCAGAATTTGTTCCGGACGTTGATTTAATGGAGATGCAAGGCTTTAGGACACGCTTTGGCTATATGTTTAATCAGACAATCAGTCTCTTTGGCGAAGTTGGTGTTTTTACCCTGCTGGATATTTTGGCTGCCCGGGCAGAAAAGGTTAAAGTCTTTCAAGCAGAAAGTGAGACAGCTTATTATAAAATCACCTTCGATTTAAGGAATCAAAGATATAGGATATTTGTGATACAGCATGAATTAAATATTGACTGTATGCCCGAGCTGCTTTCTGATGCCGAATTAGGGTTTGTTTTAATAAAAGGGGGAAAAAATAATTGGATTCATGGGGAGTCCGATCGCTCATATCGCTCTGTCGAATCGATCGCCCAAAGTTTTTTACCAAAGACTCTTTTTATTAGTGATCAGTTGCTTGATAGTGAATATCTCGAGCCGGTCCCTTTTTCTTTGGATATAGAGGAAAGGGTATCTCATCTCTTTTCTTTGCGGCCGGCGGCTATTCCCTTTGGCTATTCTGAAGAAGAAGTTTTTTTGTATAGGGTAGGAATTCCGAAATAAACTATTT
>JABMQY010000059.1 GCA_013202975.1 Candidatus Saganbacteria bacterium | reverse complement strand
CATTAGCACCGGCACCACAGGTAGCTCCATAAGTATTGTTTTCTATGAATTTAAATAATCCCGGTTTTTCATATTTTTCTTTTCCCATATTCCCCTCCTTATTTTTAATAACTACAAGACTACTCTAACACCTTATAAAATATTGTCAAGCAGTTTTTTCTAAAAGAGCATATTTGTAGATTCTGCCAGCTGAAATCAGTTTAATCCGAAACCCCTGTGCCTCAATCTCTTTTTTTAGACTCTCCGCTGTAAAAGTGTGCAAATATGTCGCCCCCCCAAAATAATCGCCATCTTCGTGCGAAGGCCGCAGGATTTTCAAAATAACCTTCAATATCGGATTTGAAAGCCGCCAATGATCCTGTCTCCCTTTTAAAATAACCAGCACTTTGCCGTCTTTACTTAAACAAGTATTTAATATTTTTAATATTCGGGAGCGTTTCTTTTTTGAAAGAATTAAAAAAAATACAGAAAACCCGATAAAATCAAACCTTTCACCGGAAAAAGAATTGCTGTCAAGCTGCTCTATATTAAGATTTCGATACTCAATTCCCAAACCCTTCTGCTTGGCATAGAATCTTCCGATTTTCAAGAACTCCTCGATAAAATCGATGCCAATAACCTCCCAACCTTTTTGGGCCAAATAAACACACTCCCGTCCAGCCGAACAACCCATAAT
This sequence comes from Candidatus Saganbacteria bacterium, assembly GCA_013202975.1. Lineage (GTDB taxonomy): Bacteria > Margulisbacteria > WOR-1 > XYC2-FULL-46-14 > XYC2-FULL-46-14 > JABMQY01. The sequence goes on along the minus strand of JABMQY010000059.1, from coordinate 24,117 downwards.
CAATGCCCGACCAGGTTTATCCTCAAAATCAAAATAGAGTTTTTTTTCTTCGGGAGATAAGCCTGTTTCAATATATTTTTTACTTCCAAAATTCCGCAAAGAACTGACAAGGTCATAACCAAGAAATTTGTTCTTATCAAAAATAGTTCCTCTTACTAATAAATAGTAAAATTGCGGAAAATCACCCAAGGGCCGATTGTTTTGCATGATGAATTCTACCTTATTTTTGTCTTTGTAAAAAGGCGTAAATCCATGATAGTATATTAATACAGTGTAAATATGAAGAATAAAACCAAAGGATATAGCCTTAAATTAGCAAACAGTCAACAATGGAATATTATAGCTGCAAGATCACTCTCTTCCTGGCTAAATGAGTTTGCCAGGATTCTTGAACTAAAAGAAAACTGCTGTAACGATAGTCCTAAACTTATTTTTATAAAAAAGGGAAAGAAATTATCCTCCACTCTTCCTCAATTCGGTCTTCCTAATAAAGGGTGGGAATTAGATAATGTGGGACATTTCCGGATTTGGACGCATAACAAATTAAAACATACTATTTGCGAAATAGAAACCCATGACAACAATGCTTATAAAATTGTCCTGATGAGGGAATCATTAAGAATTATTTTTGCCAAAGTTACAGAAAAGGGAGGATTTCCTTTTCATTGCGGAATGATCGAAAGGGATGGATATGCGGTATTACTCTCAGCCCCCGGAAGTACCGGAAAATCAACCTCCTGCAAAAGGGTAGAAAGGCCATGGAACACCCGTGGTGATGACTCTGCTCTCATTATTCCTGATTCTACAGGACATTATTTTGCACATTCCCTTCCCACCTGGAGTGATTATTTAATACGAAACTCAAAAAACACCTGGAACGTCCAGGATTACTACCCCTTAAAAGGAATTTTCTTTTTAGAACAAGCAAAAGAAAATAAAATTATTCCAATTTGGGCGGGACAGGCAGCTATTCTTGTTAACCACAATACTACGAGAGTTAACATTCGCCGCACAAAAAGAAAGAAAGATGAACATATAAAAGAAAGAAAAGCAATAGATAAGGTCTTCCATAACGCCTGTGAACTTGCACAAAAGATTCCTTGTTTTATTTTGCAAACAACCCGCACCGGAAAATTCTGGAAATTAATTGAAGAAGCCCTGGAACAATATCCTTATCCTATAAGCACCCCCCCACATGGCAAGAATGTTAAACTATATACTCCTAAAATTTTATGCGCAGGCACCTCAGCTAGTCCTAAGAGACTCAGCTACGCAACACAATCAACATGAAAGAAGAAATAAACCAATATTCTTTGCCCAACCTGTTAAAAAAAGATAATATCTATGTTTATATCGGCCCCAGCATGAACCCGACTCTCAAGGCTCCGGATATATTGGAAGTTGAACCATATAATGATGAAAAAAAGATCCAGGTTGGCGACGTAATCACCTTTCGCCACCCGACTGACGATAAAAACATCACCCATCGGGTGGTATTAAAAACCGAAGAAGGGGTTAGAACTCGAGGGGACAATAACAGTAAGCTCGATCCCTGGTTACTCAATAAAGAGGTAACCGGAAAAGTTACCTATGCCAGACGGGGAAAATGGAGGCGAATAATCCATGGCGGCTTATGGGGAAGAATATATGAAAGCTATGTCCGTTCACGCAGACTGGCTTATCGGGCATTTAGTAAGCTTTTCAGGCCTCTTTACCACCGGGTGCTGAGATTACACCTTTTTGCCGGAAAAATCAAGCCCCGGATTATCAACTACCAGAAGAAACAATATTTTGAACAACAGCTAGTTCTTGGTTCCCGAGTAATTGGAAGACGTTTATACGGACGACGCTGGAGAATCAATCCATTTTACCGCTTGTTGATTAACGAATCGTCGCTTCCCCACGCCGCCGGAGCAAAAATTGATTGATGCAGCCTTGAATCTGCCGGGGCCCCTTCAGAGATATCTTATTGCTGTTTTAAGGGATAAAATGCCTCTGCCCCTAACTGCAGCACTGGATGAATGGGAACAGCTTATCCCCTGCTTAAACCAACACGGGATTTCAAGCCTGCTTTATTATAAAATCAAACATCTGCCAAAAAATCTCCATCCCCCCGGTGAAATCATGCACAAAATCAGAAATATCTTTATGCTAAACAGTCTTAAATCGATACAAATGGAAAACCAGATAGCAGAAATATCAGCCGCTTTTAATAAACAAGGGATTAAAACACTGGTACTCAAAGGACTTGCTTTTGGAAAATCCGTCTATCCAGATCCCGGAACACGGCCCTTTTGTGATCTTGATATTTTGGTTCTTCCACATGATGTATTAAAAACCAGAGAGACATTGGTAAAACTGGGATACAAATGCAAAGACAAAACCTACGACAGGCTCAAAAGACTGGAAATAGAAGAACAGTTTGTTCATTCAAACAGTCCGGCAACAAAACGAATGGTTGAGGTTCACTGGGATTTACACGGTTTTCACGGAGAGATGCAGCACATTCCGGTCAAAGAATATTTCAAACGAAGTATTTGTGTTGACGGCTTCAATACCCTAAATCCAGGCGACGCGCTGGTCTATGCAGCTATTCACATGCTGCTGATCCATAACCAAAGTTTTCGCCTGCTCTGGATCTATGACATCGGTCTTTTAGCAAAACAGATCAAGGAATGGGATATCCTAATTGAAAGAAGTAAAGCAATGGGAGCCCTTATTGCCGTAAAGCAAGCCCTGAAACTGGCAGAATATTGGACAGGATTTAAACTTCCGCAAGAAATTATCTGGCCAGAACCAACAAAAAAAGAGAGCAAAACCTGGAATCAGATCATTTCAAGGCAAAAAAGCATTTACACCTGGTTTAGAATCCGCTGGCCCAAAGGGCTAAATTGGTTTGAGAGCATCAACTTATTAAAACACTTCTACTTAGACCGAAAAGGAAAATCCTGAGCTATTTAGTTGCTGATTTATACAAATAATATACTGTCACCATACTGGTTACAACCTGAAGTGTCGTTTTTGAAACATCCCCTGCAGTCGCCCAAAATTTGTTCCAGTCAAAAGGTTTTTCATATTTAATCTCTTTAGAAGGGACAAATACCGCATCACCCGGCCAGACACTAACACGACCTCCGCCTTTAATAGCTCTTCCGCTGGCCCTTACAATCCTCAACTGGTTTTTATCCGCCAAAAGAGTAACGCCGCCGCAAAAATTCAAATAATGATTTAAGCCCTTACCCTGCTCATAAAGAATGGTTCCGGGGGAATATACTTCACCGACTACGGTTACTCCGGAAGCCTGCTCCGGAATAAATAAATAATCACCGGCCTCAAGAAGCGTATCTTGACTGCCGCCGGGTGATAAACGGTATAAATCAAGAATAATCCTGCCCGGGGTCTCTGTCCTTATCCTGCCTAAAGAAAACTGATAGGACTTGTTAATTTGAGAATAAGCAGCGTCAGCTTCGGCTGAAGAAATCGATAAAGGGACTTGCGCAATCTCAATCTCTCTTTTCATTTCAATCTCTTTGCGGAGCCGCTTAAGCTGTTCCTGCTGCGTTGTCTTTAATGATTCGCGAATAAAATATGCGCCGCCCAAAAACGCATCAGCGGTAAACCCACCGGATCGTTTAACCAAAGAAGTTAAGCGCTCTCCCGGATATAACGCATATTTACCTGGATATTTCACCTTTCCCATTACAGTTACTGTCTCTGTTGTTGCATAAGAAGGGATTGTTCGAATAAATAGATAGTCATTTTTTTCAAGCAAAATATCATGGCTTTTATCTTTATTCATAACCTTTCTTAAATCAAGCGAATAAGACGACATCCGCATATTCTTGTCGGTCCTGGCTAATTCGGCTTTCTCCAAATAGGCGCTTTGTTTTAGTCCGCCTGCCTGAAAGATCAAATCTGATACCCTCATATTATTGCTAAGAGGAAAAGAAGAATCACCATCATTAATCTCTCCACTGATACGGACAATTTTGGCTCCTTTCAGCTCTAATTCAGAAAAAACACGAATCCGGTCAAATTCGAGCAAATCAGGGTTCTGAGTCGGATCACCGGCGTTCATTTTGTTTAAGTCAACTGAAAGAATTTCGGCCTGCATCTCGGGCGGACTCAGGCGGATAATCTGGCAGCGGTTCATTAAAGTTCCAGGAGCCAATCCGTCTGCTTTTTTTATAAGATCAGATAATTTCATGTTGGGCTCCAGTTCATAGCGTCCGGATCGGATCACATTTCCCTCAAGATAAACAACATTTTTGATCGTAGAATCAATTGAAAAAACCGAGATAGAATCACGATCCGACAGATAGGCCGGACTATATCCTCTTTTTTTCAGGTACTCGGGATAATTTATATCAATTGCTGTTTCAAGGCGGTTTTTCCTAATCCGCTCTATCTGAATTCTCTGCAAATAAGAAGTGGGGGTAATTCCTCCCGCCAATCCTATAAAATCGCTTAATTCGGTCTTGTATTTTAGTTCATAAATCGCCGGCCGTTTTACGTTTCCTGAAATGGCAACAACATTGCCTATTTCCGGAACATGAATCACATCTCCGCTCTTTAAAAGAAGGTCATCTTTCTTGTTTCCCCAGCGGATAAAGCGGTACAAATCTACCGACCTCATGGTGCCGCCGCTTCTTACTAACCTCACATTTCTTAATGTTCCGGCCTTAGTCGGCCCCCCCCCGATAAATAGTGCATCGTATAAAGAAGTATTGGCCTGAAGCGTATAAGCACCCGGATTTTTAATATTTCCCACCATATAAACCCTGATAGCGCCAATCTCTTTAATTATTAAATCAAGGTTAAAGTCAGCAACGTAAACTTCGGCTAATCGTTGATAGAGAATATCTTTAGCCTCCGAAATAGAATAACCGGCTATCTGAATTATGCCGGCCTTAGGAATGGTGATGGTTCCCCGTTCATCTACCTCCAGGGCATAAGTATCATTAACATTTCCCCAGACAGTGACCATAAGCTTATCAGCCGGATTAATGCGATAATCAATCCCCAAAGGGATACTGGAGGTCAGGGTGAATTTAGTGCCTATGGTCCGGCTAAAAACATCATAACCAAACTGCTTCAATGCTGCTCCTTTTTCTGTTGCATCTTTAGAAATAAAACCCTTTTCGATACCCGATAATTCTGTTTCTATTCCAAGCCCGGTATTAGCTGAGCCAGGTTTCTGACCGTCTGGCAAAAGTGATTTACTTTTCACCGTAGTTTCTTTTGACTTATTTTTGTCTTTCGAATCAGCGCCAGAAAAAACATCTACCCCCAGCAGGCTTTTAATTCTGGCCTTCTCACCGGCAGAGAGGTTTTTTATCATCTCTATTTGTTTGGGGGTAACTTTTTTTGCTACTGCTTTGAGATCAGCCGCAAAAACAGAAACGGGACTAATGGTATTTATTAGACAGAAAATCAATAGAACAGCAATCTTTTTAATAATTTTTTTCACTTCACGCTATCTCCTTTTTGTATCAAGAGCACCATAAAACTCGGACCAAGAAAACTTTTTTAGATAATTTATGAAAAAAGCAAACATTATTCCTGTCATCAAAGACATAATTGCCGCAAAGACAACAAGTTTTGATCTTGACGAGGATCTTTCTGCAGATTGAGGAGGAAGTGCCAGGTCTAAAATATTCAGGGAAATATTAATTGAATTTTTGAAGGCATACTCCTGCAGCTTTTTCACGTAAGTATTTGCAATTAAAGCCGATAAGGCAGGGTCATTAGTAACAGCTGAAATGTCCAGGACATTGTTACTGATTTTATACGAAATCCGCGAAGCAACTCGATTTGCCGCCATAGCTAAGGTTGGAGATTCCCCCTTATCCCATTCCTGGGTTTCCTCATCCCATCTTTTTGCAAATAAGACCTTTAAATCAAACTCCTGGGCTACATTCTCAGCAAGGCTTCTGCTCTTAATTATAGCCCCCAAAGCCCCCCCCTCAGAGCCCCGCCCTCCCCGGAATAAATAAGCAAGGTTTCTTTCAAAATTGCTGCTGCGCTCCTGTATAATTAATACCTTGGCTGATGCCTCATATTGTTTAGGCCCCTCACGAAATCTAACAGCAGATAAAACAACAGAAACCAATACAAACGCCAATATCAAATATTTGTATTTAAATACTACCCTTATAATGTCAAGAATTTTTATTTCATTTTCCATGATTGACCCGAAATTATGTGTTACTCTGGGGGAAAAAGTAATCTCAAACTGGCTAACTAGTCTATTTTAACCTGAAATAATGGACAAGTCAATGTTAGCAGGACTAGGTTCCGCCTGAAAAACTTAAAACAATCTGAAGACATCTTAATGAGATCTTGAGGTCAAGCAGAAGAGACCAGTTCTCGATGTAGTAAAGGTCATATTTTATCTTTTCTTCTGCAGGCATATGATAACCTCCATGCAGTTGGGCCCATCCGGCCAGTCCCGGCATAATCTTATGTCTTTCAAAATACTTTGGAATATTTTTACTATACTCATGCACAAAAACAGGGCGCTCGGGACGGGGACCGACAAAACTCATATCCCCCTTAAGAATATTTATAATCTGAGGGATTTCGTCAAAGCGTGTATACCTTAAAAGAGAGCCGAATTTAATATTTCGGGGGTCAGCCTTTTGGGCAAAAACAGGACCGGTGTTTTTCTCCGCATGCGGCACCATGGTTCTAAACTTATACAAAAAGAATACCCTGCCACCCATCCCGACCCGCTCCTGCTTATAAATTACCGGGCCGTCGGGAGAAACCAGCTTAATCAGAAAAGTGATAAGAAGAATTGGAATAAAAAGAATAAAGAAAAAAAACAGTGCAAAAAATATATCAAAAAATCTTTTGAGAAGTAACGAAAAAGGGGTAAGACGGGACGACCTAAGGGACACAATCGGCAGCCCGGTAATGTTTTCAATATTGGGGGAAGTGGTCAATATCTGAAAAACATCGGGAATAGTTCCCAAATATAATCTGTTTTCATCACAAAAGGCCGCAAGCTCAAGCAGTTTTTTTCTGCTCATCTTTTTGTCTGTAACATACAAAAATTTTATTTTATGGTTCGATACAACACCCATTAAATCTTCCAGTTTACCCAAACAGCGATACTTTGATTCCCCTATGAAACCGATAAAACGAACCCCGTAGGAGGGGTGTTGTTCTATCCTGTCGGCCACGGATCTGGCAAAATCATCGGAGCCGATAATCGCAGCATTTAAGTTGCCATAGCCTTTTTTCCTTAAAGTCAGCTCAAATTTTAATATTACCCCCCTTACCAGGGCAATTGCAAAAAAAGTTATCGGCCAGCTCAATAAAATAACCGGGCGGGAATACTGGGTTTCTCCCCTGATAAAAGTAAGAATAATCAGAAGCCCCCAGGCCAGCGCCACAGAAAAGAAGGCCTGAATAAATTCATCAACCTCAATCAAAAAGCCTTTGCGGGTCTTATACATTCCAAACAGATAAAATATCCCAACATACAAAATAATAACGTATACTATATACTCCCTGTATTTCATGAAAGAATTAAAGCCCTTCAAATTAAACATATTAAATCTCAGAAAAAAAGCCAGAAGGTAAGAAGAATATATTAAAAGTACATCAGAAATTAATCTAAAAAAAGTAAACACAAAATAATATTAACCTAAAATATGGTATATTACAAGATTAAGCCGTCAAACAGCTGCTGGTATTGAGAAAGCGATAGCGAAAGAGAAAAATGGGCTTCGACATATGCCCTGCCATTTCCCCCCATCTGACGGCACAATAGCGGATTAGAATACAGCTTGAGGATGGCAGAAGCCATGGCCTTTGCATCCCCGGCAGTTACCACAAGCCCGGAATTGGATTCCTTAATTATCTTAGGCGCATCCCCGTCTAAATTCATGCTTGCAACAAGCGGCTTGCAGGAAGCCATGATACTCAAAATCTTCGAAGGAATTGTCGGGGTCATAACCTCTTTTTTTAAGGTTACAAGAGAAATATCAGAAGAATTAAGCACCAGGGGATAACGATGACGGGGCTGCATTGGGATAAACTTAATATTTTTCAAATTGTATTCCTCAACTAATTGTACTACCTTCAAAAAAGCCATCCCTCCCCCAACTAATATAAAAAGAATATCCTTTTTATCTTTTAAAATACGGGCAGCTTCCACAATCACCTTCATATCCTGCGAATAGCCCATTGTCCCGGCAAAAGAGACAATAAATTTATCGCTTAAACCAAATTCCCTTGAAAAATCATTGTTCTTCTCCCCTTTTGTAATAAAAGAAGTATTAAGCCAGTTATGGATAGTTTTAATTTTTTCAGCCTTATCATTTTTCAAAAGAATATGCTCTCGATTGCCGTTAGAATGCACTGTAATATAATCTGCTTTTTTATAGATGAACTTTTCAAGCTTCTGAAAAAAACGTATAGTTATTCCCTTCTTCATCACCCCCAAATCGATGGCACTTTGGGGAAAAAGATCCTGCACATTAAAGATGAAAGGCATTTTTTTAATAAAACGCAAAACAATCCCGGTCAATCCCAAAGTTAAGGGGGGCGAGTAAATCAGCATAAGATCATGTCTTTCTAGAAAAATCCCACGCAGCAGCAAAAGCAAAGATATCAATAAATGTTCAATCCCCCGAAGAACCGGTATTGCACCTCTTGAAATGGAGGGGATCTTTATCCTGGCAATTTTTATGCCGCGATAATTTTCATCCACAAGCCATTTCCCTTTATATTTGTCTTCAACCGACGTTATATTATATCTGGGAAATCCGGTCAGTACAGTAACCTGGTGTCCTTTTTCGACCAAACCTTCAGCTAATTCAAAAAAGAGATGGGAGGCCGCTCCAACCTCGGGGAAAAAGTAATTTGTTAAAAGAAGTATTTTCATCAATCAATCCTTTGACAACCAGCTGGCTACTTTTTTACAATCAGAAACAAACAATCCCGGATCTGCCTTATAAGCCCTGCGTCTGATCCACCCGCGCCGGGCAATATTAAAGAATCTGGTATTATGCTTATGAAACTCTCTCATCATAAAATCTGTCAGCTCGACAAAGCGCTGGGGGTTAATATATGCAACCCGTTTTTTTGGATCGCGAAAATAATAATCCTTGGGATTAACCCCAAAAAAATGATCAATCTCTACCCTATCATACAACAAGCCCATCTCAACTCCGCTGTCAAACAACTCGGTACTGGGCATAGGATTATAGACTCCCAGCCCGGCATATAATGGATTTAGCTCTTTAACAAACCTGAAAGTCTCCAGAATATCTTCTTCTGTCTCCTGGGGTAATCCCATCATAAAATAGGCACTCCAAAAAATCCCGACTTTATTCAACAATTTTGCGGCAGAACGAATTTGTTTAAGAGTTACCCCTTTCTTAGTCTCCCTTAAAATCTTCTCACTGCCGCTTTCAACTCCAATTTTTATTATATTACAACCGGCCCTGGCCATTATTCTGAGCATATCCTCAGTCAAGACATCTACCCTGGTTGTGCATTCCCAGTTAATATTTAGATTTTCAGAAATCAACTTCTCACAAAGAGCAAACAGGCGTTTTCGGTTAACCGTAAAAGTATCGTCCTTAAAAGCAAATTGTCGCGTTCCGTATTTCTCCTTGACCATTTTTATCTCCTGAAAAACGTTGTCGGCCGAACGAAAACGCAATTTCCTCTGCCACATATGAAAACAATAAGTGCATTTATAGGGGCAGCCGCGGGAAGACATTATTACCCCCATATCCTCTGAAGAATATTTATCCGGATGCATTAGCAGCTCTCTGTCGGGAAACGGAATTATATCCAGGTTTTCAACAAATTTTCTTTCGATAACATTTTCAAAATCAGAATTGTTTTTCAAAGAGCCAATTAGATCCAAAAAGGCAAATTCCCCCTCGCCTTTTACCACATGATCAAAAACCTTGCTTTCTAAAACCTGGTTTGGGTCAATTGTTGCATGGGGTCCGCCGGCAATGATCGGAATATTTTTATTCCAAAGCTTGCAGATTTCTGCAGTTTTAATGGCAGATCCAAATTTTTGGGTCATAATCGTTATTCCAATCGCATCGGGCTTATATTTTTCTAAAACCCGGCGAATATCTCCCCAAACCGGATGGGCATTATTGTTAATCCCCTCCACATATAACGGCAGCCTTTTGTATTCGTTCGAAAAATTCAGATCCGACCCCTTATCAAGTGCGTCCACATCAAAAACCCGAACCTCATGGCCGGCTTTTGACAAAACGGCTGCAATCGTGGCAAGGCCGATCGGAAAAAAGTAATTCACGTATCCGGTAAATCTTTTGTAGGGAGGATCAATTAATAATATTCTCATATTCTTTATTTTAAATATCCTAACAGAGAAACGGAAAAACCTTCTTTTAACCAACGAGAATGATCAAGACAGTTTTTTGTATCCAGGACAACTTTTTGCTTCACCAATTTAGAAATTGATCCGGGATCAAGCCCAACAAACTCATTATGGTCGGATAAAATGATAATACAGTCTGATCCTTGCACCGATTCGTCAAGACCCGTCAATAAAGATTTGTAAACAGGATGAGACTTAACATGGGGATCAAATATTTTTACCCGGGCCCCTTCCTTTAATAAACCATCAATGACAAAATTAGCCGGACTCTCCCTGATATCATCAATATTCCCCTTATAGGTTATCCCAAAGACAGAAATAACCCTGTCTTTTAAAGACGGATAAAAAGACTTAACCATCAGGACTACCTGGCCGGGCATATTATTATTAATCTCCCGGGCTTTCTGAATCAATCTTGAGTTTTTTGGGTCTTTGGCAACAATAAACCATGGATCAACCGCGATACAATGCCCCCCTACTCCGGGTCCGGGTTTATGAATATTTACCCTGGGATGCTTGTTGGCAAGCTCAATTGCCTCCCAGACATTGATTCCGATATTTTTAGAAATCAAGGCCAGTTCGTTTGCCAGGGCTATATTGACATCCCTGTAGGTATTTTCAATTAATTTGACCATTTCGGCAGTTGAAGAATCAGTTAAATAGATATTCCCTTTTACAAAACTTTTGTATAAGCTTTCGGCCGCCTTTGAAGACTCGGCATTAATTCCGCCTATGACCCGGTCATTTTGCACCAGCTCATAGAGCGCCCTCCCCGGCAAAATACGCTCGGGGGAATGGGTAACAAAAAAATCCTGTCCCGCGGCTAATCCTGATTTCTCAAGGGCCGGAACCAAAACTTCTTTTGTTGTCCCTGGCGGGATAGTTGATTCAAGAATTACCAGGTTATTTTTTTTGAGATATGGAACAATCGAGTCGGCGGCAGAAACAACATGGCGCAAATCTGCACTTTTATCCTTGTTGAAAGGGGTTGGGACCGCAATAATAAAAACATCTGCTGTCTCCGGCGCCTCCTTAACTAAAAGCCTTTTAGAGTTTAGCGCAGCAGAAACCAAAGTATTTAAGTCCGGCTCTTCAATGTGTATATTGCCCTTTTGTAAATTGGCAACGATCTCCTTATTTATATCTACCCCGACAACATCAAATCCAGATGTGGCAAACATGCTGGCAGTCGGAAGTCCGATATATCCCAACCCCAAAACACAGATTTTTTTCATTTTTTCCCTTTCAGCGCCAAAAGAGCTAAATTACTAATTTCTTCAACCCGATGATCCCAGGTTTCGTTTTTAACAACCGCCCGTCTCCGTTGGGCTGCTTCAGGGCTATTATCGGACAAAGCATCTTCAATCCTTTTTACGAAAGAAGCATAGCTGTCTGCAAAGTATACCACCTCTCGATACTCCTCCTCTTGAGGCTCAAAAGTAGAAACAACCGGTTTTCCTGCCGCCAGGTATTCTTTTAGTTTTAGGGGAGAACAGGCCTCAATCCACTTTGAGACCATGAATGGAATCATACAAACATCAAAAGCCTTTAAATAGTTTGGAAGATCCTTATATTTTTTCATCCCCAAAAGGTGAATATTTGGAAAATCATCAAATTCGGAAAAATTGGAGTAGATTTTTGCAATAATTACGATATTCCAATCAGGACGGCTGCGGGCTATCTCTTTAATCAACTCATAATCAACATTCCCTCTTTCAATATTTCCGATATAACCTACAATCGGACCGGAAATATTCTTTATATCGTCCGGAATCTTAGTTTCTTCTAATAAAGTCCTGCCAAAATGCTCATAATCAACTCCATGATCGATAAAATGGATATTAGAATTTAAATGCTTGTTCTCTTCCACAATAATGTTACTGATAGTCAGGCAGAGGTCTGACTTTTTTGCTAAAATATCCATCTGTTTTCTGATATACTTCCTCATCCCGGAATCTAACTCCGGAACCTGATCCCATTTATCAAATATATGAAAAAGCAATAATTTTTCATCTAATTTACCGGCTATTGATGCCGCGGTTGGAATACAAATCCATAAGATCGGTTTCTTTAAGTTCAGAATGTATTGGTATATTTTGAGCTGAATAATCAGCAAATACTTATTAATAAAATCAACAATATTGTTCCCATGATAAGGGATAACCAGGGGCGCTGCGACATAAAAGCCCTGATCGGTTTTAATAATCCCTCGAATCCATTTGCTAAGTTTATTCCTTAAGCGGACAGCATCCTTTTGACTTAGCACCGGCTTCCTAATACAAATAGATTCAATAAATAAAACCCGGTTTTGTTTTGCCAAACGGGTCAACAGATGGGTTTTTGCCAATGGATTATGGGTCCCCCAGTCCTCCCCGGCAAAACAGATTATATTTTCACCCTTTAACATTTATTTTATTCCTTTGGTCTAGCTTGTAAATTCGAATATTGCCGTAAAAATCATTACTAACCTCTCCTATTAAATCTCCATATTTGGCTAAATAATTATTCATACCGCTTGTATTAGATCTATATGCCTTATGGATTCTATCCTCAACTAAAAATATCTTTGTATCAAATTCATCTTTGGCTTTTATAAAAGGAACCCGCTGATAAGCATAATATTCATGTTCATAAAGCCCCAACCAATAATTAATCGACCCATAAACGGCAGTCCCATTAGGAATAATCCTATCGATTTTACGCATAAAACTATTGTATCCTGAATCGGCAAATATAATAAAAAAGATGATATTTCCAAATAATTGACTTATTATTAAAAGAAAGATAATAAAATAGGGAATAATTTTGTTCAACAATATTCCGCGCATCTTCCCAAATAACCCAAAAACTGCACTCACAATAAGAATTGAAATAAAAGGCAAAAAATTAACTAAATATCTAACATTCTTGTTAGCCACTAGAAAAAAGAACAAAACAATATGCACAGAAACAATGGTTAAAAGTATCTTGTTAGATTTATTTCTTACAAAAAAAGCATAAATTATTGCGAATAAAGAGACAAGGAAAATAGGCGCCCTATATGGAAAACGAATATAATCAGAATATCTTTGAAACAATTCTCCTTGAAAAGAAGTTCTAATCCATTCAAGACTAAATAGGGAGAAAACCCTTGAATTAAGATAAAACTGCCTAGAAAGATACCCTAATTTGTCTGGGAAAGTTGCAATGAAAACAAAAATAAGATAAGGCATCAAAATCAAAACAAAACCAGAAATAAATGACCAAAAATACTTATTAAATATAAATCGATAACCAAACCCCGCAATAAATAATATTATTATTGCAATCATTCCAACAATTGCATTCTGATGTATTAAAATTCCACCCCCCACACTTAAACCAGAAAAGAAAAACAATAAGGATGATTTTTTCTCATTGGCTTTTAAAAAAAGGAGGACAGAGACCAACAAAAATGCCGCAATAAATATTTCGCCCCTAACCGATCTTGCAGTAAAGAATATTAAATTCTCAACCGAAACAAGAGCGGCCGACAACAAAGCAATTTTTTGATCAAACAAGTTCTCCGCAACTAAATAAGTAAAAACTATTACTACTAACCCAAAAAATAGCGATAAAGACCTGGCCTGAATAATTCCCAAGCCAAAGATCTTAAATACGCCACCTAATAAAAGAAAATGAAGGGGATGAGCTAAAACAATTTCGTCATGCCCTCCAAGACTACCTTTATAGGGTGGAATAGCCAACTTGCCATGAGTTATCAAAGTATACCCTGGGGCACTCAACCATGGCTCATCCATAACAACCCTCAGATCTAACTGGTAGGCAGAAAAACCAAGATAGACACAGGCAATCATTAATAAAATTATCCATTTGGCATGAACCTTCATATTCATTAAATTAACCTCTTGGCCTTATTTTTAATAAACTCATCAAACACCCCAACGACATAATCAATCATCTTTTCGCTTAATCCGGGATAGACCCCAATAAAGAAAGAGTTATTCATGATGTAATCAGTATTCTCAAGGGTATCTACCCTTCTATATTTTATATCATCATAAGCAGGTTGTTTAAGAATATTTCCAGCAAAAAGCAATCTGGTTGAGATTTTGTTTTTTTCTAAACAATTTATCAATTCACCTCTATCAAAACCGACGTTCTCTCGAATAGAAATCAAAAAACCAAACCAACTAGGCTCTGATTTAGGAGTGGCCTGAGGAAGAATAAAATATTTTTTATATTTTTCTAGCCCATTATAGAGACGCTCAAAATTCTTTTTTCTTGCTTCAATAAATCCAGGAAGCTTTTTTAATTGTTCTACTCCTACCGCCGCCTGCATATCTGTAAGCTTAAGATTATACCCAATGTGGGAATAAATATATTTATGGTCATAACCAAAAGGCAATTCTCCCAATTGCCAACCAAAACGCCGCCCACAGCTGTTATAACAGCCTGGCCCACAACAACAATCCCTTCCCCAATCTCTAAATGACTCAATCAATTTTCTAAGCTGCAAATCATTGGTAACCAAAGCCCCTCCCTCTCCCATAGTAATATGATGAGCTGGATAAAAACTAAAGGTCCCTATATCCCCAAATGTTCCAACATATTTATTATCATATTTTGCACCCAAAGCATCACAGGCGTCCTCTACAACATAGAGGTTGTATTTTCGAGCTATTTTCATAACTCTATCCAAATCAAAAGGATTCCCTAAAGTGTGGGCAAAGAAAATAGCCTTAGTCTTATCCGTTATGGCTGATTCTAATACCGAACAATCAACATTAGCCGTATTCAAATCAACATCTAAAAAAACTGGTATTAATCCATTTTGAATAATTGGGTTAATTGTAGTTGGAAAAGATGCAGCCAGAGTTACGACCTCATCTCCAGACTTCAACCTTTTATTCTTAAGCTTAGGCGAAGTCAAGGCGGAAATTGCCAAGAGATTTGCAGAGGAACCAGAATTTGTTAGCAGGGTATTCTCAACCTGTAAAAAGCTGGAAAATTCTTTTTCAAACCTATTTGCATATCGGCCAGAAGTTAACCAAAAATCCAAACTAGCATCTACCAAGGAGACCATTTCTTTTTCATCATAGACTCTTCCTGCATAAGGGATTCTATCCTTTCCTGGTTCAATTTTTTTCTTCGTATTTTTTAGACTATAGAGTTCCTTTACTTTTTTGAAAATTTCTTCTCTTATCCCAGCTTCTTCACTATTCATGAATATCCTGCCTTTCCTTTCTCATTAATTTTAATCCTTCCCTTACGCCAACCAGCCTGGTTTTAATTTCGTTTTTAACTTTATCTATTTTCATCCCTGCCCTCAGTGGCCGGGGACATGGTTGTTTGAGCTCAGTAGTTGATACTGGCAGCAACAATTGCTTATCTAGCCCAAAAACCTCTGCTGTAAATTGTGAAAAAGCATATCTATCCATTAAATCCTCACCAACCACATTATAAATACCAACTTTTTTCAATAAAACAAGTTCCTCTACTACTTCTACAAGATTAGGTGCATAGGTAGGAGAGCCAATTTGATCATAAGGAACCTTTAATGTTTTATTATTACTCAGATTATTTATCAAATTCACAACAAAGTTTTTACCCGCTCTCTCCCAACCATACACTACCGTGGTCCTAATTATTAAAAAACGCTGAAGTTGTTCCTGTATCAGCCTCTCTGAGGCAAGCTTAGCCTCCCCATAATTACATATTGGATTCGGTCTATCACCTTCCCCGTAAGGACCATTTTTGCCATCAAAAATATAATCCGAAGAAAAATATACAAATTTTGAATTTATTTTTTTGGCCGCCCCTACAAGATTTTTTGTCCCTAAAAAATTTACACGAAAGCACCTATCCCTATTTTCTTCACACAAATTCGCATTTCCAAGCGCTGCCGGTTGAAATACTACTGAAGGTTTATATTTATCAAAAATTTCGCCTACTTCTATTTCACTAGTAATATCTAAATGAATTAACCCCGGACTGGGATGCTGGCAAAAAGTTCCTATTGTCTCATGATTCCGGCTTAAGCTATCATACAATATGTTACCAATAAAGCCAGAGGCCCCAACTACTAAGATTTTCATTTTAGAAAATTCGTGTACCAATCTATAGTTTCTTTCAATCCTTCTTCTAACGAGTATTTTGCAGTCCATCCAAGAGTCTGTTTTGCTTTTTTAGCTGAAAGATATTGATGCTTTATCTCACCTTTTGCTTCATTTAAAATAACAGGTTTAAGGTCTTCTCTCTTCATCAATCGGAGAATCTTACGGGTCACAACTAAGACATCCGCCTGAATTTCATTGCTAAAGTTAAAAGCCTCACCCTTTATTTCAAGCTCACTCATTTTTTGGGCTAAAAAGAGATAAGCATTGACAGCATCTTTAATATAAAAGTAATCCCTAATAAATGACCCATCACTCCTAATAATCGGTGCCTCTCCCTTAAGAATTGAACGAATTACGCCAGGGATTATACGGTCAAAATTTAAGTCCCCTCCCCCATAAAAATTGCCACAGCGTGTTATGCAAATTGGCAAGGCATAAGTATTAAAATAACTTTGTGCTATAAGATCAGCGCAACTTTTTGAAACATCATAAGGATGCCTGCCCTGCAAGGGGGTTTGTTCATTATAAGGCAGTCTTTCCTGATCTCCATAGGCTTTATCTGAGGAAGCAACAAGAATACTTTTCACCGTACGATTTCTTCGACAAGCCTCTAAAATTGACCAGGTTCCTTTAGTATTTGCCTCAAAAGTAGAAAGAGGATTTCTATTAGCAATACTCACCAAGGTTTGAGCTGCCAAATGAAAAACTACTTCTATCTCATATTCATTCAGTATCCTTTCCAATAAATCATAATCTTCTATTTTTCCATTCACAACAACAATTTTATTTATTGCCTTAGACAAAAAAACTTTTGAGCGAGGCACACGATCTCTTAATAACCCCACCACACAAGCCCCAGCATCAACCAATGCTTCAGACACCCACGACCCAAGAAAACCAGAAAAGCCGGTAACCAATACATTCTTATCTTTCCAAAAATTCTTATCAATCATTCCACACCTGCCATTTCGCCTTTTCATTATTCCATATATTATTCAAAAGCTCTAGATCTCTGAGGGTGTCAACACACTGCCAATAATCAGTATGTCTAAAAACCTTTAACTGTCCGTCCAAAGCTAATTTTTCCAATGGATTTCTCTCAAAAACACAATCATCATCATCACTTAAATACTCAAATATTTTCTTGTTTAGCACAAAATATCCGCCATTGATAAATTCTTCGTGAAGTTGTGTTTTCTCTGCAAATTGACTAGCGTTACTATCCGCATCCACCACTAACTTTCCAAACCTAGCAGGAGGATAAACTCCTGTAACTGTAGCAATCTTTCCATGTTTTTTATGGAAGGACATTAACTCCCTGATATTAATATTCGCCACCCCATCACCATAAGTTAGCAAAAAATTATCCTCATTAATATATTTTTCAATCATTTTAACCCTTGCCCCGGTCATACTCTTATTTCCAGTATCCACCAAAGTAACTTCCCAATCGCAATGAGCTTTCTTATTCAACACCTTAATCTTATTATTATTAGAAAAATCAATGCTAAAATCTGAATTCATAAGATCAAAATTAATAAAGTAATCTTTTATCATTTCGCCTTTATATCCCAAGCAAATAATAAATTTTTTAAACCCAAAATGAGAATATATTTTCAGTATATGCCACAACATTGGATATTTACCTATGAGCACCATAGGTTTGGGCATTATTTCTGTTACTTCTTTAAGGCGTGTACCTCGTCCACCTGCTAAGATGACAACTCTTTCTTCTTCCATCTCCTAATTTCCCTCCCAAATTTATATCTAATCATATTTCTAATAAATTCAACTACATGGCCAATTCTTACATTAGACGAACCATCCTTACGTGGCAAAAAAACAACCGGGATCTCTTTCATTTTAACACTTAATAGGCTTGTTTTGATCATTAACTCACAATCCACAAACCAATCCTTAGATAAGAGATCTAATTTTTCAAATAATGCTCGCTTAAAAATCTTAGGTGTACCATTTATATCTGCACTTGGAATTCCAAACACTCGTCTAAATAGCAAATTATACACAAGAGAATTTAAATATCTAATTAAGCCATCCTGCCGCTGGACTCTAACAACCTTAGATAAATCACAATCTCCATTTTGTAAGTTAAAATACACATTCACAATATCAGCAGGAGCTATCTGCCCATCACCGCACATAAAGCCCAGGTACTTACCCGAAGCATTTCTTAGTCCTTTAATTATTCCCAACCCATATCCCTGATTTTTTTCTATAGTAACAATCTTCAATCTGGGATTGCTTTTGGATCTCTCCCTCAAAATCTTACCAGTAGAATCTAGCGAACCATTATTAACCATGACCAGTTCATAATTAATATTATGCTTATCAAATTCATCTGAAATTGAAGAGATCAGGGATACAATGTTTTGTTCCTCATTAAATAACGGGAAAACCAAAGATAAATCTGGAATATTATCTAATCTAATAGACAAATTTTTCCTCCTTCCTTATACTATAATACACTTGTACTCGACTTTCGGTCAATGCACCATCGACCACCATCAAAGTAGAATATTCTAATTTATTTTACTCAAAATCCCAGCATAAAAATCAATATTTTCTTGAATATTATTTTTTATTAAGAAACACCTTACTGCCCTATCTTTCCCCCTCGCTCCCATTTTTTCTGCTGCCTCTTTGTTTTTCAATAAATAAATTGTAGCCTTCGCTAATGCAAAAGAATCTTTCGGTGGTACCAGAATTCCAGTTTTATCTTCTTCGATAACCTCAGGAATCGCAAAAACATTACTGGCAACTATTGGTATCCCACAAGCCATCGCCTCAACTAAGGCCAATCCAAAGGCCTCAACAATGACCGGATAAACAAAAACATCTAATATATGATAGTAATTTTCCACATCCGCCTTATATCCGACAAAAATAACCTTCTCTTCCAAATTGAATTTTTCAACCAATTCCTTCAATTCTTTCTCCAAAACGCCTTCGCCGACAATAAGCAGTTTAACCCTGGGCTCAGCCTCTAAAATCCCGGGCATTGCCTGAATAATATAACGATGGCCTTTTAAATCGACCAATCTGGCCATAATTCCAAGCACCCGATCCCCTGCCTTAATACCATATTGATTCTTAATGTTAGCTATTTTTTCAAAATCAATCTTTTTATATTTATCAAGGTCAATCCCATTGTAGATAGTCTGAACTTTTTCTGAACGAACTCCAACTTTTATCAAAAATCCCCTGGTATTTTCTGATATTGCTATCAATCTGTCAAAAAAGCGTATAATAAATAAATCCAAGAAAGCATAAAGTTTCAACTTTAGACTATCAAAAGCATTGGTAATTCTTCCGGCAAAGATGGTTAAAGCATGGACAGTTGTTACTATCGGAACTCTCACAAACCGACTAGCAATAAAAGCAATCAGATTACTTTTATAATCATGGCTATGGATCAAATCTGCTTTATTTTCTTTTAAATAATTAATCAGCCCGCGAACAGGAGCGATTTCAAACTTCCCCTTCATTAAAAATGTCTTAACTTTTATCCCTTTTTCTCGAGCAATCCTAGCTATCGGGGTTTCTGCAAAAGTGATTAATTCAACCTTACTCTTTTTATTCAGTGCTTCAAGTAATGGCAAAAGGATAGTTGCCGTTCCCCCTTTGCCGGAGGCACAACTTATATGGACAATCCTTTTGTTTGCTAAATCAATCACAGCTTCTCTCTCCAATTGCCAGAATATATCTTCCACTATCCGTATAAAGCGGGGCTAGTTGTTTCTCCGTTTTAAACAAGATTTCTATTTCAGAGCCGCTTAATTTGCCCGGGTTAACAACCTTTTCCATGGGATCCGGACCACATCCGGAGACCAAGCCGATTCCGTGCAAAGAAATATTTTTAATCCCAAGGTCTTCTAACATATTCCTTATTTCATCGGCCGTCTGCCAGTTAAGAAAACGCTTTCCAATTTTTGCTTCGCCTAATCTGGAAACCATCTCTGCCTGATCAAACATTCCCTTTGCCAGATGATATGAGACATAGTAATGCTTTGGCTTAACAGAAACGATAAAAACCCCGCCTTGCTTCAATACTCTTTTTAAATTTTGATAGGCTTCCTTATAATTAGCTAAGACATAAAGTAATTCTAAACAAATAACACAATCAAAGGATTCATCCGGACATCCTTTCAGATATTCCACGATGTCGGAATAAAGGTAGCTGGCATCCGCCCCATTTGCTTTCGAATACTTTCTTGCTTTAGCAATTAATCCGGCATCGTAATCGACCCCAATAACCTTATGCCCGCTTTTTGAAAGGGGGATACTAATTCTTCCGGCACCGCAACCGGCATCAAGAATATTCAATCCCCTCTTCCCCTTAAGACTCTCTAAAATAAATTCCAAATATAATTTTAAATAAAACTGCTCGGCTTTTGAGGCATACATATCATCCGGAGGATATATCAGCCGTCTTAATAATTTTTTTACTCTTTTAATCATAATTGAACCTCAATAGTACCCGACATATTTTTTCTTGGCCAACAGCCAAAGTTTCATATCAATTGGAAGTGCCGTAATCCGAAATCTCCATCTTAGCGAAAAGCTAAACGACAATAGCGGACAAACTAAATATTTAAAGAAAGAAAGCAACAACCTTTTTAGTCCTTTTTTATTCCCCAAATTCCTCAAGTTCCTGATAATATAGAAGAATCTGACAATTTCTGAATAGAGCATCAGGTCGCTCCTATGTTTGGCGGTAAGCCAGGGGGTCCCCTTTTCATCATCAACGTAGGCCTGCCAGGTACTCCAGCCCTCAAGTGAATCCGGCAGCTCTATATTGTATTTTTTAATCATTTCAAATAATGGGGTTCCAGGAACTGCAGTAGAGATGAAATACCCATTAACCGGAACATCCATGTCCCAAAGTTTCTGGATCAATTTAAAGGTTACCTCCTGTTCTTCTTTTGTTTCAGACGGTACCCCAGCCATAAAACTATAAATTGCATCAATTCCGTGTTTTTTGCACTTCTTAGCCGAAAGAATAATCTGCTCAGGAGTTATCTGTTTTTTAATAAGCTCAAGAATTCGGGGAGAACCAGACTCCCCTCCGACATTAAAAGACTTACATCCGCTCTCACTTATCAACTTCAAATAAGAATCATCAAATTTGCACAAATAATCTGCCCGGCAGGTGGTATGCCACTTAAATTTAAAGCCTTTCTCGATAAACCCCCGCATAATCTTTTCGGCCCGCCCAAAATCGACAAAGAAATTATCCTCTGAAAAAACCACATATCGGGGATTGAATTTCTTTACCAGATAATCAAGATCACTCAAAACCAGCTCCGGAGATTTTGCTCTCCATTTCCTCTTATTAAAAGCCAGATTGTAGCAAAAAATGCAGCCATAGGGACAGCCTTTGCTGGTAATATAATAAAGAACATCACCAAAACCATATTTTTTTAAATTTAAAAGTTCATATGAAGAAACCTCCTGCTGTGTCAGCTTCATAAAATCCCTGTCCGGATTCCTCTTTATCTTTCCTCCCTCCTTATATACAATGCCTTTTATATCCCTCAAGTTTTTTATATTAGAGAGAATCTCAAGAAAAGCCTCATCCCCCTCCCCCCTGACAACAACATCAACATAATCACTCTCTACGGTCTGCTCCGGAAGCAAAGAAGCATGAATCCCCCCCCAAACAACCAGGACATCTTTATTATTCTTTTTTACATATTTGCTGGCTTCAATCCCTTTTTTAATCTGCGGACCGGACCAGGAACTGACCCCAAGACAAAGCAATTCATCAAAATTAACCCGCTTTTTTAGCTCTTCAAAACTCTCTACCGCAGAATCAAAGATAATGGGGTTATACCCCTTATCCTGCAGACGGGCGGCTAAACTCAAGACCGAAAGAGGCTGAAAACTGGTTAATTCGGGCGCAGCGTGCATTAACAATACGTTTTTTTTATAATCACTCATTTCTTGCCACTAACAATTTTACACTCAAGCCCCTTGATAAGAATTTCGCCATAATAATATCAACCAAATATAAAATTGGCCCCAAAAATACCCCTAAAAGGTTAAAACGACAGATTGATTTCATCATAATCCCCCAAAGAAAATTTATTATAATTCTAAGATGATAGTTTGAAATATCCAAGGGGGCACTCATTATTGAGTTTATATTATAAACACCTATAACTTTGATCCCTCTCTTTGCAAGTAGATTATAATATTTATTATATGATCGGGGAGAAAAATATCCATGAATACCTAATTCGGTATAGCTTAACATATCTGTAATAAAAATTAAGGCATTAGGAACGCAAAGCTTTTTTATGTTATCCAATGCTTGTTCAAAAGCATCCTCTTTCTCAATGTGATATAAGACATCAAAAGCACAAACAATATCATATTGACATTTTATTTTCAATTCCTTATTCGTAATATCTATTTCTTCAAAATAATTATTCGGATATTTCTGAGACAGCTGTTGGATAGCAAATGATGAAATATCAAACCCCGCTAAAGAGGAAACACCCTGAGAACGCCAAAAATCCACATAAAAACCTATACCACACCCTATATCTAAAACGTTCTTACTTTTTACGTCGATTTTTAGTTTAGACAAAACCTGCTTCAATCTCCTTGCTCGGCTTTTATAGAGCCATTTATTAAAACTAACTCCTGCAGCTATATGCCCAACCCCATTGAGAGAGAAGTTTTTACTTAATCTTTGATTCCAAAATTCTTTAGGATTATAAATCATTTATTGTTCCCCCTTAAACTCATAAATTCTACCACTACAATATAGGTAAATAGTAAGGCAATTGCAAACCAAAAGTACTTTCGATTAAGCATAGGCCAAAATACTGCGCTACCCAATAATACTATGAAATTAACTTCTATAACTACTCCCATCTGCCAAATCGGCGAATAAATCGAGGTTTTATTTATGGCAATATAAAATTCCCTCATTAACTGCCAAAGAAAAAAAAGAAAAATCATTAAGCCAACCACACCAAGCTCTATAAGTACCCGATAATAATCATTTCCAACATCTGCATAGCCAGCAGCTTCAACTCTTGGGAATCCCTCAATTCCAAATTCAGACACAATATTTCCAAAATATAAGTTGCTATTTCCCAAGCCAACCCCAAACAGATAATAATCAAGAAAGCCTTTCCTATAAACATCCCAAACTGCATATCTAACATCTTTTTGGCCAGGTTCATCAACAAAAGGATTTGACCCGTGAGCTAATCTGGTAAATACATTTCGTCCAGTTATGGCTCGCAGGATATCCTTTTCAGAAAAACTTATACTTGTATCATTAAATGAAAAATACTCAAAAAATGATCCAACTCTTGAAAACAGAAAAGGGGCGCTGCTAATTAAGAATACTGAGAGAAAGATGATCACCAATGCAAAAGAGCTTAACCTCTTTTTGAATTCCTTATCACCCCTAATTAGACTACGAACTGAAAACAAAACAATAAACAAACCAATTAATAAGCAAATCGGAAATACCCGGGTCCCGCTTAATAAGCCGCACATAACAAACAGCACAAAAGCAGACAAAGCCAGCCAGCGAATAGCTTTCTTATTAGTAAAAACTGCAATAATAAAAAAGAAAAAAACTGCTAAAAAAAGCTG
>JABMQY010000058.1 GCA_013202975.1 Candidatus Saganbacteria bacterium | reverse complement strand
TCCCCAATTCTCCCTCTCTAGGATAGAGAGGGATCGGGAAGCCCGGGCAGGAAGAAGTTAATGTTGGGTGAGTGGCGGGAAGGTGGAACTCACCCTAACTTGTTTATCGATAAATTCATAACTATTTATCCCTCTCTTTCCAAGAGAGGGAATCCGGCCTCTTCCCCAATTCTCCCTCTCTAGGATAGAGCGCCTGCCTGCCCTCCTTCGGCGGGTAAACCGGCAGGCAGGGGATCGAGAAATATTAATAGGGAATAGTTGATTTTGGGTGAGTGCGGGATGGGAGAACTGATATCCTAGTCTTTCCCTTCTCGGTTAACAATACGCTCAACCGCTTTTTGAAGCAATCTCTTGTCCGGAAGCGACAGGCGGTATTTTGAAGCGAATAGTTTATTTTCGACAGCAAGTAGAGCCAAAATATGTGTCCAGGATAAAATGGCAGGCACTGCCTGCCATTTTGGATATGCCAGATAGAAATTACGCATATTTAGAACATTACGCCGGGAGAATCCTTTGTCCTCATGTGCAGGATTATGTGAATAATCTAAATACATGGAATGTAAATCCACAAATTTTGACAAATATGTGGATTTACGCTAATTACCCCTGAAAACTATTAGGAATTTGTTATCACTAAAAAGTTCTCATTGACAGTGAAGACTATATGTAGTATCTTGTCATTGGTAGTGATAGGGGGTGTTTTAAGATGAACAAAACTATTCTTAGGGAAATTGTATCAGAGCAGAGGGAAATGATTAAAAAGAAGGATCTGGGTATAGAAAGAGAGAAATTGGCTTTGATGGAGAAATATATAAAAATGCCCCATGTCATTGTTATTTCGGGGATGAGGCGGGTTGGAAAGTCCACCCTGCTGGCACAAATCATCGATAAGTATTATAAGGATAGTTTTTACTATCTTAACTTTGAAGACGAGCGCTTAATGGATTTTAAGGTTTCGGACTTCAATGCTTTGTATGAGGTTTTTATTGAGCTGTTTGGGGAAAAGAAAACTTTTTTCTTTGATGAGATACAAAACATCAAAGGCTGGGAAAGGTTTGTAAGGAGAATGCATGAGTCAGGATTTAAATTTTTTATTACCGGATCAAACGCTTCTCTTTTAAGTGCAGAGCTGGGAACAAAATTAACCGGCAGATTTTTGCCGCTGGAGCTTTTCCCTTTCTCATTTAGGGAGTTTCTTATCCTTAAAGGCTATAATCTATCCAAAAAATCTTTGACTCTTACCAAAGAAAGAGGCGGCCTCAAGCGGCTTTTCGCAGAATATTTAAAAGAGGGCGGAATGCCGGAATATTTAAAATATCAGGACAAAGATGTATTGAAACGGGTTTATAATGATATTCTCTATCGGGATATAGTGGCGCGTTATAAGATCAAAGAGGTAGAAGCACTAAGAGAGACCGCTCTTTATTTTTTAAGCAATATCTCGAGCCTTTTTTCTTATAACAAATTAAAACAGGCCCTGCATTTGGGGAGCAGTAATACAATAAAAAATTTCGCTGACCGCCTCCAAAATTCTTATATGGTTTTTATTTTAAATATCTTTTCTTATTCCCTAAAACAGCAATACATCGCTCCCAAGAAGATCTGCTGCGTAGATAATGGCATGGCAGATGCTGTTTCATTTAAGTTTTCAGAAAACAAGGGGGCATTTTTAGAAAATCTTGTCGGGATAGAGCTCAAACGCAGGGGAGAAAATGTTTTTTATTATAAAAGCGCCAAGGGATTTGAGGTTGATTTTTTGATTAAAAAGGGCAGGAAGATTGATTGCGCAATTCAAGTTGCTCAGAGTTTGGAAAGGTCAAATGTCAAGGACCGGGAATTTAATGCGCTTTTATTTGCCCTGAAAGAATTTAACTTAAAACAAGGCCTTGTTCTTACAGAAGATGAGGAAGATGAAGTCAGTATATCCGGGAAAAAGATATTAATAAAACCACTCTATAAATGGATTCTGGAGTAGGCGGTATAATCTCCGATCTGCGTTTTATCTGCGACTTGCATTTATCTTGCGAAATCCCGCGATGATCATAATCCGGCGATTTTAAAAATAACCTGAAATTTTTCAGAAAACCTAACGATATAAATATAGGAGGAATCATAGAATTTAAAATGCCATTAAGAGCAGTACCAATAAATAAACCTGTATCCCGTCTGCGTAGTTGGGGCTTGGCCTTAATCGGTGGCCCGGCTACAACCGTGGGACTATACCATGCAACCTTTGCACAACGGGTTCAGCCAAACTTAGAAGATGCCAGCCAACTGGATCAGCATCTGCATAATTTTGCAATTCCTATTTTATTTGGACTAGGACTTGGGGTTGCTGTGAAACTGATATTTTCAATTTTTGGCGGAGCGCTTTCACTTCTTCAAAATGCGGACGATGGTTTTGCTGATCATTTCGCAGAAGATGATTTAAGGGAACAAAGCAACTGGGATTTTGACGGGCTGGAACAACCTGACCGATCAGAGTGGACAGTTGGAAAAATTCTTCCAGGAAAAGAAAAACTTCCTACAGGCGGACCAAGGCCTTTAGTTGAGACAGTTGATTTAAAACCGGCAGTACCGGTCATTTCAAGTTTAGAGCCGCAAACAGTTGAAGTCTCAACCGGAAGGATTCTTGAAGTTTCTTCCATCGCCAACGGAGCTTTTGAACGCTATGAGTTAGTAAAGAGAATAGGTGAGGGCGGTTTTGCCAAGATTTTTAAAGCCAGCAGGCAGGATGATATTGGGGGAACAACTGCCGAGAGGTTCTTTGCCATTAAACTCTTAAAACCGGAAATGATTGAATATTTGGATCGTTTCAAATTGGAGATCAAGGCACTGGCCAGAATTAATCATCCTAATATTGTATCTTATATTGAATCGGGCGAGACCGAGTCAGAAGTTTATCTGGTAACCGAGTTTATTCAGGGGAAGACACTAAGTCAGATTATTCGTGAACAGCGCAAATCCGGAAGTTTGATTTCGCTGCAAAAAGTTCTGGCCTACACCAGCGCCGTTGCAATGGGATTAGAAGAGGCCTTTAATGCCGGCCTGGTCCATCGTGATGTTAAACCTTCTAATATAATGGTAGTAGATGATCCGGATGGTACCCGCGATATTAGGTCCAGGGTAAAAGTTTTGGACTTTGGATTGGTTCGTTCACCGGAAACTCCCGATGAGGATTTAACCAAAACCGGGGTTATCCTTGCTACCCCGCGCTATGTTGCGCCGGAGGGGGCGTTAAAGAAAGAGCGAACCGAAAAATCCGATATGTATTCTCTTGGTGTGGTTCTTTATGAAATGATTACCGGAACGATCCCTTTTAAGGGATTAAAAGATGATGACTTATATAAAGCCCAGGTTCAATCAGTATTAGCCGGGTTAAAAACTTTTGAAGACTTTCAGGCAGTGCGGCCTGATTTATCGATAGATGTTGCTCGCAAATTATACCGGATACTTTTAAAGCTCCTGGCAAAGAGGCCGGAGAATAGATATAAAAATTATACTCTGCTTCGCAGAGATATCGAAAATATAAAATAGGGGGGAACAGAAAATGGCAATACCAAGAATAGCGGGAATAAAAGCCAGATTACAGAATGCGGGTCCGGTCAAGATGGGGTTATTAACCGGGGGGGCAATGGCATTGACTACCGGTGCAATGACCCAGTGTGGAATCGATCTGCCGGATGGTGCAGTGCTGGAGTTAGGAACTCAAGTTAAAATTATGGCAACTGTTTTTGGAGGATTTCTTCCCGGGGCAATAATTGGATTTTTTAGTAATGCTCTGGGCAAGGGAAAAGAAGCGAGAATAAGGGCAGACTTTGAACGATTAGAAGCGTCGGATAGGCTGGATAGAGCTGCCCAGGAAGCCAAGGAACTAAGCTTAAATGAAGAAATAACGCAATTACAGAGTATAGTTGATGAGATGGGGCGTGAGACTTTAAGATTTTTAGAAATTTTAGAGGATAGAGAGATGGAACAAATTGCAGATCCTGATGCAGTACCATTAAGGGACCAGGTTGGACATTTAGGAGCGGTTCTTCATCATGTTGAAGGTTTAATAGCGAGAGCAACAATTGCAACTAGTGGGGAAAATAGATTTCGCGGACTTGCTGATGAAAGAAGGATTGAGCTTGAGGAAGTACGCAATCTCTTTCCGGAAGATGGAGGTATGAATCCTCTTCGTATTCATGTTATAGATTTGCAGCATAATTATGAAGATGCAATAAATAGAATTCAGCAATTAGAAGCTGGAGGTGCTGACCCGGCACAGGCCCAAGCTATGCAAGAGCTTAGGGAACTTGTTGCAGAGTATGAAGTTATTGTAGTTGCAGTTCAACGGCTGCTCCAAACTGTAGATGGCATTCCTATTGTTGATCAACTTGAGGATTATGTAAGAGAGGCAGAAGCAAACAAATCTATTGCCGAAAGGGCATCCAACCTGGAAGAGCCGACAGTAGCATATCCATCTCCTGCGGCCAGAGATTTAACAGTGAACGATCAAGAGCCTGGTTTTGATGCTTCGACCGATCGAACAGGTGTTGATGAACCTGCTTTTGTTCCTTTACCTCAAGAGCTGGAAGAAGCAGAAACTACGGATGAGAGTGTCTCTCTTCCAAGCGGACCGATGCCCTTGTTAATAGAAAATACTCCCCAGGATGTTATGGGCGCAATACATGACAGAGGAAACTGGCCTTCTCTGTTTGAAAATCAATTGGTTGTAGAAAAGGCTTTTCATCTTTTAGATGGGACCGAGGAAAACTATGTTCCGGGAGTAGACGAAGAAAGAATTCTTGGTGCATTTTTGGCCGCCTTTTTACAAAATATTCCGGTGGGATGGACTGAGGATGTCGAATTAAATAGTTTAGTCGAATTAATAAAAATAGAAATAGGAGGAGAATAAAATGAGTACTAGATTACCAGCGGTGAACCAAAGAATGATGCCAACGGCCCAAAAGGCGGCGGCGGAGGTGTTACGGGGAGCCCGGGCAATTTTAGCTCCGGTAAAGTTGGGACAGGTCCCCGGGGTTGAAGTTTTAGATGGATTTGAAAGATCGGTCAGGAAATTAGCAGTTTCTTTTGGACTGCCGTCGGAGATATCCGATCCCCTGGTCCAAATTTTAGAAGGATTTGCCCAGCTTGCGCAGCTAGATAAGATGGCCTTAGCTGATGACCTTGTAAGTGCAAAAGCTGACAACGCAAGGTTGCAGGTAGAGGGTGCTCTGCGTGAAAGGTCAAATATGGACGTTGAAGAAGCAAGACAAATTGCCGATCAGAGCTTAGGTCATGAGATAGCTATGAGGGAAAGTTTGGAACAGAGGAACGAAAGCCTGGTCGTACAAAACACAGAGCTGAGGTTAGAGGTTGGGGGCTTAAGTGCAGAGGTTAATCCGCTGAAAATATTGCTTGAGCGCAAAGAAGGCCGGATTGTGGCTTTGAGAGAAGCAAATGGATCGCTTCGAAATAGAGAGACAGATTTGACCGCAAGCGTTCGTGAGATGGAAGAAACATTGAGACATTGGAAGGGAGAGCATTCAAATGTTAGCACTCTCCTTCAGGAAGCAAGGGAGCATGTGGTCAGGCTGAGAGGTTCGATTCACACAAAGAAAAAGGCGCTCTCCGGACTAAGGCAGAGGTTTTCTCCTTTAGAGAAAAAAGCAGAAGCCTTAGAAGCCCGCCGGGTTGTCTTATCACGGGAACTCAAGCAAAAAAGAGTTATTGCGGAAAAGGTTCCGAGCCTCGAGAGAGAAGTTGAGAGAAAATCAGCGGAACTTTCCGAACTTGAAGCTCAAATTAGCGATGGCAGGCAGGAGCTTGCACAAGCCCGGCAAAGAATAGAGGTGCTTGATGCTGAAGTTTTGGTTATGACAACCACTCTTGCTGATCAGGGTGAGCAGTTGGAGGAGCTGGAAAACTTGAGAGAGATGCTAAAGAACCTGGAAGATGAGGTTATTCCGGAGTTGCTTTTAGAGCTTCAGAGTGTTAGAGAATTAAGTGATCGTACTCAGGCTGCTTTAACAAAGACAGAAGAGGATCTGGAAGGTTTAAGAGAAGGGAATAGAGGATTGATCGGGGCCGTAGAGGCTGAAAAAGATGCAACTACAGAAATGGCAGGACGACTAAGAGCTGTAATTGCTGATGATGCTCTTCTCAAAAAGCAATTAGCTGCAATGGAGAGGCTTGCAGATTCGAAAGAAGAACAGAATGTTGCTTCAATAGCGGAGAACGAACAGTTAAGTGAGGAAAAAGAAGGACAGAATGTTGCTTTAATAGCGGAGAACGAACAGTTAAGGAAGGATTTGGATGCAGCAAAGCAGGCTTTAGCAGCATTAGCAGCCGCATCAGAGGAAATAGAGGATATGACAGATGATTTAGATCCATCTAAGCCATCCCAATCTCCAGAAGATCCTAGGGACAAGGAAACAGAGCGGCCGAGTGTTGAGGTTGATTACGGTGAGGAAGGTGCACGGAGTGCACACCAAACAGTAGTGCAGCAAGCTCCCGAAGAATCGGAGGAATAAAAATGTCTGGAACATTAGAGTGCAAAGAATCTTTGGCAAGATCAAATTTTGGGACCAAATATCCCAGAAGAGCCAGAATGCCCATTAACAATAAATCATTGAAAAGGCTTAGATTAAGCTTTAATGATATTGTTGACGAGAAATATGCAGCACTGGCAAAGGTCTTTTATGAAAAAGAGATTGCAAAAACTCCTCAGCGGGACAGGCAGCAATTAATTAATGATTATGCCAAAGCGCTCTCCTGTTTAAATAAAAATCAGCCGCCTGAAAAAGCCAATCTTGACTGGCTTGATTATAATCTGGGCCGGCTGGCCTGCAACTATGTCTCAGACAAATATTGTGCCGGCGGAACTATTAAATACCGCAAAGAGGCAATAAAACAGCTCCCGCCGCCGGTTAGATTTAAAAACCCGGCTCCTAAAAAAAACAAAGTACGCAAAGCTCGAACTCGTATTGCAAAAAACAGAAACCATCGTAAAAAGGATGCCAGGGTAGCTGCGGTTGATTCGGGAGGGGTAGTGGGGAAACGACAAGTTAGTTGTCATTTATTAAATTATAAAAGTGGCGAAGTATTTTGTTCAGTTAAGGGTTTGGGTTTGAGTTTATCACCTAAATTGTATGTATCCTTACTTTCAGGTAGCGATCTTTCAATACTGCAGGATCCTTACAATATAAATTTTAATAATAATAGTTTTCATATTAGATTAGATTTGTCTGAATCAAAAAGTGGGCAAACATATAATCTACTGGTAAATATCGGTGATAACCCTACCATAAAGACAATTGTGGTAGTGCCAAAACGGGGAGAGCAGTAAAAAGGAGAAATACGATATGGGAAATGGAATTGAAGGATTAAAATTTCGGGCTTCAACACAAAAAGCAAAGGTGGTATCAAATGCGGGATCCGGCGCGTCCGGTTTTGTTTTTGGGTGTAAACTTGAAGCCAAATATAGAACTCCCCCAAAACAAAAAGTTTTGGATTGCAAATTTCAGAAAGGCCCGTCTTCGGGATTTGAGGCCGGAAAGAGTCGTGATGTTTTAATTGTTCCGAAGAGGGATTATAGGGGCTATAGTTTTTATACCCAAACAGTTGTTGTGAAAGGAAATACCAATTATCTCAGTTCAAATGCTTCTCCCGCCGATAATGGCATGGTTAAACTTACTTTAAGTCATCCCGCCAGACCCTTCTGTCCCGCCTCAAAAACAAATTTAAGTAATTCACAAAAAGCTGTTTATCCTGTTTATGTCTTAGCCAAAAAGGATGGAAAGACTAATGTCATTTGCAGGACAGATACAACTGTAAAGTGGAATTCCGATGAAATTCCAAAAGAAATAAAAGGGTGTATAAAAAAGGCTGAAGAACCTCGTTATTCAGGAACAGCCAAGGTTGGTCCTGGATTAAAGAGAAAGAGAAAACCGCGGGTAGCTGCTGTTGATTCGCGAAGAAACCAGCGCCAAATTGCAAAGGTGGGTTGCAAATTAAAGGATAATGATAGTGGTGTTGTAAGATGTATGGTTTCGGGGCTTAAATTGACAATGCAATCCAAGGTTACTTTATCAATAGTTTCTGGAGAGGGGCTTGGGATATTACGGCAACCTTTTAATGTCAATCCGGATGATAACTGCTTTCAACTTAGATTAGACCTCTACAATGCGCAAAAGGGCAAAGAGTATAAACTGCTTATCAGTATTGACGGTGGCCCTACTGTAACTACAAAAATTACTGTTCCTGCAATTGAAGAAGAAGGACAGGGAGTGCCGACAAGAAAAGCTCCTGTGCCTGCACCCAAATCAGATTATGATGATTTAAGGAAGCATATTCAATTATAGGAGGAAATAATGAAACCAGGGAGAATTTCAGTTGTTCAAAGATTACAAAATCTGAGTTCGGTGAAGTCGGGTTTATTAACCGGAGGAGCGATGGCATTGACTACCGGTGTTATGACCAAGTGTGGACTTGATTTGCCGGATGGGTCAGTTGTTGAGTTATCTTTCTTGACAAAGAGCTTTGTTGTTATTATAGGCGGGTTTATTCCCGGAGTAATCATCGGCTTTCTTAGTAACGCTTTTGGTAGAAGATCAACACAAACTCAGCTTAAAGCAGAAATAGGAAGACAGCAAACAGAAATAGGAAAACTAAAGCAGAAGCCTCAAGTAATGCGCGGAACTTCCTTTAAAGTACAGGCGGTAGAGGAAAAAGCAAAGCAGCTGGAAAAAGAAAAGGTCTTTGCTATGGAAGCTAAAATACAGCGCCTGGAAGATGAGCTTATGGTAAACCAGGAGTTAGCCCTCGATCCGGCTCAAAAGTTTATCAGGGTTAGAGAATTGGGTCGTGGCGGAATGGGGGTGGTTGGCCTGGTCTGGAACACTGAAGAAGAAAGATTTGAAGTCGTAAAAACTATTAAGGATTACGAAAATCTGCCACAGGCAAGAAGAGAAGAATTGCGCTCCCGTTTTTCCCAGGAAGCCAAGGCAATGAGTGACGCCAAGAAATCAGATCAGGATTCCATGACAATGTTTACCCATCCCAATGTGGTTGAAATCTATGATTTCAAAGAAGATACTGATATCGGGCCGGTAATCTGGATGGAGTATATTGACGGCCGGCTTCTGCGGGAAAATATGCATATTAAGGGAAAACTGCCTGCCAAAGAAGCAGTTGTAATTGCCGGGCAAATCCTTGATGCTCTAAAATCTGCCCATCAGGACAGCGAACTCCAATTTATCCACCGAGATATCTCTCCTGAAAATATTATTCTGGATGGAAAAAGAAGCGCGAAAGATAACGATTGGGTAAAATTAATTGATTTTGGTTCGGTGAAGTTAAGCAGGGAATCTGATTTTGAAACCCGGATAAACGAAGTATCGGGCAAGCCGGATTATTTGGCTCCGGAACAGCTTATGGGCTTTGCTCCGACCTATAAAATAGATATCTGGGCTCTGGGATTGATCCTTTATGAGATGTTGACCGGAAAACTTCCTTTTCCTCCGCTTGAGGAAGAGATCAGCGAAGCCCGCGTTTACAGCCGCCTGGACGCTATTAAAAACCATCCGATTGATTTTACACAAATTCGCAATTACCTCAAACCTATATTAAAAAGGATGTTAGATCGAGATAAAGATAAAAGACCAAATCATGATGAAATTAGAGCAGTTTTCGATGCTTTTTTGAAATTAAAAATAAAGTGAAATTATTGACCGTTTTTGACGATATATATATAGAAGGCCATGAACCATGCGGTTCATGGCAGGGAGAATAAAAATGGGAATGTTAGCCAGGATAGGATTTTCGAGAGCCGCAGCAAAACCGGTGGCGCCCAAAGCACCTCGTTCTATTATCCAGCATCCCTTTTTCAAGATTGCATTTCTCACATTTTTAGTATTGGATATTGGTCCAATCTTTACCTCTATTTTTGATTCAAGACTTGATACCGATGATGTGAAAGTTGGCAATGCCTGCGGCGAAGACGGATCCGTTGCCGCAAAAGTTTTTATGTTAAAAATTGACCGGGCTGATGATTCGACTAACTTTACTCTGCGGGATGGATTAGCAAATACGGCAGAATGTTTAGCAAATGGAAAAGCTTGCGAGGCGCTTAATCCCGGACGCGAAATTGAGATTGATGGCAAAAAAGTTTCCGGCTCAAATTTGTTTCCGGTTGTAGTTAAGAGAAAATATTTTCTTCCGGCCACAATATCGGTTGATGATGATCAGGGGAATTTAGGTTATATCGAACTGCCCCCCTGGCAGGAAAAGGGTGATTGTGATGCAAAATAAAAATAGAGTGAAATTTTTTAGATTTGTGTACGATATATATATAGCAAAAAAGGGAGGAACGAAAAATGGGAAATGGGATTGAAGGATTAAAGTTTCAGGCTTCAACAAGAAAAGCAAAGGTTGT
>JABMQY010000057.1 GCA_013202975.1 Candidatus Saganbacteria bacterium | reverse complement strand
GACACAACGGGTATGAGCCGTTTGCTCTAACCAACTGAGCTACCCAGCCCAGCACCGTACGGTGCTGGGCCAGCCCTGCATCAATTAGCATGTGGGCAAGCCTCGCACCATTCAGTGTTCGATGTAATTATAATATATTAAACAACCCCTTGCAAACGAGGGTGCGAATTGCTAGAATTTTAATATTGCTATGACTTCAAATATTAAAATATTGGTTGTTGATGATGAGCCGACCGTTCTTGAATCTTTCAAGATGATTCTTACTATAAAAGATTATGAGGTTGACGCATTTCTTGATGGGCCGGCTGCTTTTGAAAAATTCAAAACAGGGGTCTATGATATTGCGTTTATTGATATGAAGCTTCCAAAAATGGATGGTTTGGAGATATTAAAAAGGCTCAAAGAGCTGGAACAAGAACTTGAGGTTGTAATTGTAACCGCTTATGCTACAGATGTTTCGCATTCCCACGCTATTAATTTGGGAGCGCTGGAGTATTTAAGAAAGCCATTTTTGATGGAAGAAATTTATGAGTTGGTTGATCGTGCTGTTCGCCGCCGGCGAAGGGCAAAAGCCGTTAAATCAAAATCCGCACCTCCCTCTGCCGAGGACATTCATTAAATGGCAAAAAAGGTAAAGATACTGGTAGTTGATGATGAAGCGAATATTAGAGAAACTTTTAAAATGACCTTAAAGGTAAAAGGTTATGCCGTTGATACCTTTGAGGATGGTCCGGAGGCTCTGCAGAAATTTAGTAAGGGGAATTATCAGGTTGCTTTTTTAGATATTAAGCTGCCAAAAATGGACGGGATTGAGCTTTTGCGCAACATTAAGGGGCTGGATTCCGCCATTGAAGTAGTAATGATGACTGCTTATGCGACTGATGTCTCAGAAGCTGCAGCCCTTAAGCTTGGTGCTTTAGAATATTTACGCAAACCATTTTTAATGGAAGAACTTTATGAATTGATTGATCGGGGTCTGCGGAGACGCGAAAAAAAGGAGGAATCTAAGTGACAAATACAGCAAAAATAGTGGTAGTTGACGATGAAGCTTCTGTTCTGGAGTCTTTTAAGATGATTTTGGGGATTAAGAATTATGATGTTGATACTTTTGAGAGCGGGGAATCTGCTTTAAAAGACTTTTCTAAAGGAAAATATCAGGTCGCTTTTGTTGATATTAAAATGCCAAAAATGGACGGTTTGGAATTATTAAAACGGCTGAAAGAAGCTGATCCGGATCTGGAAGTTGCAATGGTTACAGCCTATGCAGATGATCAATCCCATGCCAAGGCAATTGATCTTGGAGCATTAGAATATTTAAGAAAGCCCTTTTTGATGGAAGAGATCTATGAATTGGTAGATCGCGGCCTGCGTCGAAGAAAAGCCAAAAAAGAAATCAAATAACGATCATCTTTTCTATTGCGGATTTTGCTTTTTGGGCAATCACTTGAGGAATAATAATTTTTCCTTTGTTATCTTGTAAGCACCAAAGGATTTTTTCTAGATTTATTTTTTTCATGTTTGGGCAGACTGCTAATTTTGTTGCCGGGTAAAATTTCTTATTTGGATTGTCTTTTTGCAGACGGTAAACCATTCCAATCTCGGTAGCAACAATAAATTCTCTGCTGTCCGATTCTCCGGCAAATTTTTCCATCCCTCCGGTTGAAAGTACCTGATCGGCTTCTGCAATAGTCTCGGGCCGGCACTCAGGATGAACCATAACGGCAGCTTTGGGATATTTTTCTTTTGCCTCTTTAATATGTTGTGGAAGGATCATTACATGGGTCGGGCAGTAGCCTTCCCATAGTATAAACTTTTTATCGGTAACTATGGTGCTGGCATAATGGCCGAGGTATTTATCCGGCACAAAAATTATCTCTTTGCAATCCAGTGACTGACAGACTCGAACTGCATTGGCCGAAGTACAGCAAATATCTGATTCTGCCTTTATTTCGGCAGTACTATTAACATAGCAAACAACCTTTGCATTCGGGTTTTGCGCTTTAAGCTCCTTTAGCGCTTTAGCGGTAATCATGTCTGCCATTGGGCATCCGGCATTAGGGTCGGGCATGATTACTGTTTTATCGGGACAGAGGATTGCGGCGGTTTCTGCCATAAAATGGACGCCGCAAAAGACAATTTTATCTGCATTTGTCTTTGAGGCTTCGATTGAAAGTCCAAGCGAATCCCCATGATAATTGGCAATGTCTTGGACTTCTGGAATTTGGTAATTATGGGCCAGGATTACCGCATTTTTTTCTTTTTTTAGATTTTGGATTTTTTGGACTATCTCTTGATTCACCGGATAATTCCTCCACCCAGTACTTCATCCTTGCCATAAAAAACCACTGACTGCCCCGGGGTTATCGCCCTCTGCTTCTCTTTAAACTGAACATGAGCAATATTATCGATAACTTCTAAGACAGCCGGCTCTTCTTTGCTATTATATCTGATTTTTGCAGCAACTTCTATTTTGCCCTCAGGAATTATTCCTGATGTAAAAGTAAGATTATCAGCTGTCAGAGAATCTTTCATGAGATCCGAATTGTCGCCAATAGTAATAACGTTATTTTTAACATCAATTTTTGTTACAAATTTCCTCACCTTATGAGCACCGATACCTTTTTTCTGACCGATTGTATAGAAGATTATCCCTTTGTGTTTACCAACAACGCTCCCGGATTGATCTAAAATGTCTCCCGGAATGATTGCTTCGGGAATATTTTCTCCTAAAAAACGGCCATAGTTATCATCTTCAATAAAACAAATCTCCTGACTCTCTTTTTTATCGTGTACTGGTAGCTTATAGCTTTTAGCTGATTTCCTTGCTTCATCTTTGGTCAATTCTCCCATCGGAAAGAGCGTTTTGCTCAGGCTTTCCTGACTCATCATGTAGAGGACGTAGGATTGGTCCTTTCTTTGGTCTTTACCTTTTAATAGGTGGAATCCCTCTCCCTCTGGGAGAGGGATGTCCGAAGGACAGGGTGAGGGTCTAATATTAGCGTAATGCCCTGTCGCAATAAAACCGCACCCTAATTCCTCCCCTTTCTTGATAAGGAGTTTGAACTTCATAAACTCATTACAGCGAATACATGGGTTGGGGGTTCGGCCATTCTTGTATTCGTCAATAAAGTTTTGAATGACATGTTTTTTGAATTCTTCCCGATAATTTACAGTGTAGTGGGGAATTCCAAGAACCTGGCAGACCTCTTTAGCGTCATTTATCTCATTAATTCCACAGCAGCCTCCAAAGGGTTTGCCGGGCTTGCCCTCCGAAGCTTTAGCGTAGGAGGGCCATATTTGCATGGTAACGCCCAAAACATCATAGCCCTGCTCTTTTAACAGCGCAGCGGCAACGGACGAGTCAACGCCCCCAGACATGGCGCAGAGGATTTTTGGTTTTTTAGTGAAATTTTTTTTCATAATGATCGAAATATATATAGGAGCTATATCTTAAATTATAGCATTCTTTAAGAAATAAAATTATGAAAACATCATCAACCAGACGCTGGTTTATTGCATCAGGGGCATCTCTGTCTATCCATGGGGCGGTAAGCTTGCTGGGGCGTGGATTGGGAATATCTTCAAAGCGAAGAGTTGCTGCTTCTGCAAGAACTAATCCATCAAAGGAACTTGGTAGACTAAGAGCAAACAAACAAAGGTTTGTGCAGCAAATTTTAGATGGCCTCTTTGGTAGAGCTCCTTTGATTCCACTCTCTGATTTTTTTTCAAAAAGTCTTACTCTGGATCAAAATATTAGAACAGTACTGGATGGATATAATGATTTTGTGGATGAAAAAGAGATAAGCGGAGCGTTAAAGGAGCATCGTGTAGAATCAGAAGAATGGGTAGGCGGCTTAACCCGTAGCGAAGAGATAGCGGCAGAACTTCACCATTATGCTAATTTTAAACTATTTAAGGATTATTGGGTGAAGGCAGGATTGATTACAGATGTATTGAAGAAAAAGCAATATAATTGTTCCTCATCAACCCAAATATTAAGCTGCTTAGCTGATCAGCGTATTAATAAGGATGATTTTGGGATCGTTCTGCTTGATTCAAATCCAGAAAAAGACTTGCCAGGACATGTTTTTAGCTGGGTTAGGGGAGCGGATGGGAGGGCCTGGGGAATAGAGAATACCAACGGGGCTCCTCCTCGCCTAAATCCATCTTTTCGAGGACTTCCTGTTCCGGCACAAATTTATCTGACCGCATATCTGCTTTACAATGGATATAAGCTTAGCCAGTTACCTAAATATTATCAGCAGTTTTATAAAAAGGGGATAGATAGTGGTGGGATGCCGATTGCAGGGGAGATGAATACTTGGTCTGTTCCTGACGAAATTGTCCCCAATAAATATTTTGGAGTAAGGGATCCTGAACCAGTAAAAAGAACCGAAAATTTGCCGGTCGGGAATGAGGAAAACAAAGTATCAAATACAAAACTAACGCTAGTTGATGTTATAAAATTTGCCCGTGCGGATAATTCTGTCTTTGAATGGTTAAAAATTGTACCTCCTCTTCGAAAAGGTTTGGTTAATTTAGTTTCAACCCCGCCTGCAAATATCGATTGGAAGCTTATAGCTGAAGATATTCTGAAATATCGTAATACCGAGATTTTTACCGGAGATAGGCCAGAAGTAAAATTCAAGCTGCCTTTTTGGGCTCAGGGTGTTGTCAGTGAGTATGAATATTATGTGCAGGTCATAGAAAGCATTCAATTATTATCCCGATTGGGTCATAAGCAATTTTCCGGAACAACTGTCGATTCAGAATTTGCAAGGTTTGAAGCAATTTCAAAAGATCTTTTGGATAAGAAAGAGGGGGTAGATTGGAGTGATTTTAGGGTTGCTATGCCAAGAGCCCTGCTAAAGCCCAGGCAAGGCTTGAGAATATTTAATGAACTCTACTCAAAGGGGTTAGTCCCGGCTGTAATGAATTCTGAAGATTTTTATGAAATATTTGGAATTTTGCGAACTAATATGCCGTTTGCTGATCTAGTGAGAGATTTTAAGCGCTATTTTAGAAAAGAGTATGATTATGAGTTTTTTATCTGCAATCTCAAAGCATTAGCTTCTCACAAAAGCAGACATAAATATTTAAAAAATTTGCTTTTATGGGCAAGGGAAAAAGCAAAAAATGATGCTCCAGGTTATCATCGTATGACCAGAGAGGTTGGCTTTGCTCTGGCTGAGCTGGGATATGGTATGGAAGCGCTTGAATTGGCAGGATTTTTTAACCCTCTGGATGGGCAGAGAGATGATATCTATAGAAAAATCTACCGCTTACATCCCTTAGGGGCTACCGGAAAAGATATTCGGAGGGTTAAAGAAATTATCAAACATAATTTAAGTAGAGGAAAGCTGTGGGATGAGACAGCCAGCTTAATTTATGCACTTGCAGTTGAAGGAGAAATGGTATTGGCCAGGAAATTTATTAAAAAAATGCATTGGGCCTTAAATAAAAGAAGCAAGAGGAAGGGAAAGCCAATTGTAGATATTCTTACCGAGGGAATGTTTAATTATCCATCCGAAATCATCTCGACTATTGGAAAGATAAATTGTCCGGAAACAAGGAGATTGTTGTTTGAAATCTTTGAGGCAGATCAAGAATCTGTTGTTGATGTCGGATCGGTCTTTGCAGACCACAAACTGCACAATCCCCGTATAATCTCTGGACTTCGTCGTGCTTTAATTGGAGGCAGTCGTCAAGCTGCATATGTTTTGATTAGAATGGGTGAATTATGACCAGCCTATCAGCTGCAAGGCAAAAAATATACAGCGGTTTATCCCAAAACCATAAGCTTAATTTGGACTTGTGCAAACCGTATTTAGAGAGTCACTACTTTGATTTCCATATCTCTCTTGAGCGTAATAATCGGCCGGGCTATGGAAAGCCCTCTGTCCATCCACCGGAACATGTAAAGCCGGTAATTTTAAGGATTCCTGATCTTGTTTCTCCTACAAATAAACTGCGAGCATTAGATGTTGGCCCGGGAGGATATGCCGAACCGTGTGGTATTGCTGAACAATTATCAAAACTCTCGCCTGAATTTACGCTTGATGTTTTAGAGATAACCGATCGTTTTATTGATTTTATAAATGAGCACCCGCATCAACTTTCTGATAGAATTAATCCTATCTTAGGAGATGCTCTTGATCCGATAACCTATTTAAATTTGGGAGAATATAGCTTGATCGTTTCCTTATCAATCTTTCATCTTTTTGGAACAAAAGAGCTTGCTGCTGCCTCTTTCTTGATGCTGCTTAGTACTTTAAAACCGGATGGTCTCTTTATATTAGATTCCCCTCAAATGGCTAATTTTGCCAAGCAGATTGGCCTGCCGGAAAAAAATATCCACCTTGCAGAGAGCCGTACGATTTTCTAGGGGCTAGTTGTTTCCTTCCTTACTGCGTGATAAGATTTTATATATACCCTATGACAGCTAAAATAATAATTAAAGGCGCTCGCGAGCACAACCTAAAAAATGTCCATCTCGAACTTCCCCGAGACAAGCTAATTGTTTTTACCGGTCTCTCCGGTTCGGGTAAATCCTCACTTGCTTTTGACACTATCTATGCCGAAGGCCAGCGCCGCTATGTTGAGTCCCTCTCGGCCTATGCCAGACAGTTTTTAGACCAGATGCAAAAACCGGATATCGATTCGATCGAGGGATTATCTCCTGCAATTTCAATCGATCAAAAAGCCCCCTCCCGCAATCCTCGATCAACTGTCGGAACGGTTACAGAAATTTATGATTATCTTCGTCTGCTTTTTGCCAATGTCGGTATTCCTCATTGTCCAGGTTGCGGCAGAAAGATAGAAAAACAGACCGTCGGACAGATTGTTGATCAGATACTAAAACACAAAGAGGGAACAAGGCTGCAAATCCTGTCTCCGGTTGTTCGCGGAAGAAAAGGGGAATACAAAGAGCTTTTATCCGATATTCAAAAAGATGGTTTTGTTCGTGTCCGGGTAGACAAAAGAACTTACGAAATTCAGGATGTTCCTAAAATAGATAAAAAGAAGAAGCATAATATAGAAATAATCGTCGATCGCATTATTTTAAAGGAATCAGCAAAAAAACGTCTGGCCGAATCGGTCGAAACAGCATTGCGTTTTGGCAGCGGCCTGGCATTAGTCGTATTTGGAGACGGTAAAAAAGCAAAAGAAGAGCTCTTTTCAGAGAAGTTTTCCTGCCCTTATTGCGGCATTAGCTTGGACGAAATTACTCCGCGTATTTTTTCTTTCAACAGCCCTTACGGTGCCTGTCCTGAGTGCACCGGTTTAGGGAATAAGCTCGAATTTGACCCTGATTTAGTTATTCCAAATAAAAACCTCTCTTTGGCAGAGGGGGCGGTTGTTCCCTGGGGAGAGAGCGCCAGTTTTTATATGGTCAAACTTGAGGCACTTGGGGAAAAATATAGTTTTGATATGAATACCCCGATTAAAAGATTAAGCCAGAAACAGGTAAAGGCTATTTTATATGGTTCAGACAAACCCTTAAAATTTAAATACCGGATGCAAAGAGGCTATTGGGAACATGAAGGGGAGTTTGAGGGAGTAATTAATAACTTGAAGCGGCGTTATTATGAAACAAAATCAGAAAATATGCGTTTTTATCTTTATCGTTTTATGAACCAATTCCCTTGTCCCAAGTGTAAAGGTGAGCGTCTAAAACCGGAGTCCCTGGCAGTAAAGATGAATTCAAAGTCAATCTCTGATATTACCGCAATGTCTGTGAAAAAACTTTTATCATTTGTTGAGGAATTAAAACTGACTGAGAGGGAACAATTTATTGCAAAGGGGATCTTGAAGGAGATAAAAGCCCGTTTAAGCTTCTTAGATAATGTTGGATTGAATTATATTAGCCTGGATCGTCAGTCAAGCACGCTGTCCGGAGGAGAAGCCCAAAGAACTCGTCTGGCAACTCAAATTGGTTCCGGCTTAGTCGGTGTTTTATATATTCTAGACGAACCATCAATCGGTCTGCATCAAAAAGACAATCGCCAGCTTATTAAAACCTTAAAGAATCTCCGCGATCTTGGAAATACAATCATAGTAGTTGAGCATGACGAAGAGACTATGCGCGAGGCAGATCATTTGGTAGATATCGGTCCTGGGGCCGGTATTCATGGAGGAGAGATTGTTGAGACTGGCAGTCTTGATAAGGTAAAAAGAAATAAGAAGTCAGTAACAGGAAGATATTTGAGTGGAAAAGATTGTATCCCTGTTCCTCAAAAACGAAGAGGGGGGAATGGTAATTTAATAGAAGTAAAAGGGGCAAGGCATAATAATTTAAAAAATATTAATGTTAAGTTTCCTTTGGCGAAATTTATCGGGGTTACCGGAGTTTCTGGTTCCGGGAAAAGCTCTCTGGTTAATGATATTCTTTATAATGCTTTAGCAAAAAGATTTTACCGGACAATTGATAAAGAGGGGAAGCACGACCGGATCGTCGGAGCTGAGCATATTGATAAAGTAATTATTATTGATCAGTCGCCGATAGGACGATCTCCCAGGTCCAATCCTGCAACCTATTCCGGCGTATTTACCCACATCCGGGATCTTTTTTCCATGACACCAGAATCAAAAATGAGGGGCTATAAGCCGGGTCGGTTTTCCTTTAATGTTAAGGGCGGTCGTTGCGAGTCTTGCGGCGGCGATGGTTTTAATAAGATTGAGATGCACTTTTTGCCGGATGTTCATGTTACCTGTGATGTTTGTAAGGGGAAGAGATATAATCGTGAAACCTTGGAAGTTCGCTATAAGGGTAAAAATATTTTTGAAGTTTTAGATTCGACCGTTGAAGAAGCCCTGCGGCTGTTTGAAAACATCCCGCAGATTAACAGAAAATTACAGACCCTTCATGATGTCGGTTTAGATTATATTAAATTGGGACAATCGGCAAAGACCCTATCAGGGGGAGAAGCGCAAAGGGTTAAACTTGCAACAGAGCTGGCTGCCCGCTCAACCGGAAGGACACTCTATTTACTGGATGAGCCGACCACAGGCTTACACTTTGACGATATTAAAAAGCTCTTAAATGTTTTAAATTGTCTGGTTGATACAGGGAATACAGTTATTGTTATTGAACATAATCTTGATGTAATAAAAACAGTTGATCATATAATTGATTTGGGTCCGGAGGGTGGAGATGCCGGGGGTCAAATTATTGTCGAGGGCACGCCGGAAGAAGTTTCTCACAACAATAAGAGCTATACTGGACAATATCTTAGAAAGGCCTTAAAATAAGATTATGGGAATTGAGTACTACCTGATATTTATTCCGATTATTCTTGGATG
Source organism: Candidatus Saganbacteria bacterium (assembly GCA_013202975.1). Lineage (GTDB taxonomy): Bacteria > Margulisbacteria > WOR-1 > XYC2-FULL-46-14 > XYC2-FULL-46-14 > JABMQY01. The sequence continues at coordinate 7,943 of JABMQY010000057.1, read as the reverse complement.
CATTACAATCCACGAATACGCCCATGCCAAAGTAGCCGATATGCTGGGAGATCCGACCGCTCGTTATGCCGGACGATTAACCCTAAATCCTATTCCTCACATCGATCCGTTTGGTTTAATTGCACTTATTTTGTTTAAGATCGGCTGGGCCAAACCGGTTCCGGTAAATCCCTATAATTTCCAGGATCCGGAAAAGGGGATGATGATGGTAGGCCTTGCCGGACCTCTTTCTAACTTTATCCTGGCCTGGATTCTGGCTGTTATTGTAAAAACAATTCCCATAAATAGTGTTTTTTGGATTAAGATGCTTTATTCTGCCATATTCGTAAACTTAGCTTTGATGGTATTTAATCTTTTGCCTATTCCGCCCCTAGATGGCTCAAGAATTTTTACCAGATATTTACCGGTTGATGTTCAGATGAATCTTGAAAGATATGGCTTTGTTATTTTAATTGTAGTAATCTTTTTTCCGCCTACGCAAGCGCTTCTTTTTGGAGTAATTCAATTCTTTTTTAATTTGTTAGTGTAGACGAACTATTTGTGCTCTGCCTTCATCTTCAAGCTCTCTGACCTCTTTCTCTAATTCTTCAAAAATATAGCGGGTTTGGCGAGACAGTTTGTCAGTTGGATCAAAATCGCGGGCCCCGGTTTTCTTTAATGTTGACCAGTCTCCAATCAGGATCATTCTCTCCATAGCCCGGGTCAATGCCACGTTAACTCGATGGTAATTGCCGACAAAACCGGTCCGGGGAGGACTAGCTTGATTGCTCCTGACAAAGGATATGATAGTGCATTTGTTTTCATCCCCCTGAAATCCGTCAAAGGTAGAAACCCAGCGCTCCAAATAGGAATCAGGTACACCTGGATTGGCGATTCTTATCTTTCTTCTTATTAGGTCAACCTGTGCATTATAAGGGGTTATGATAGCAATATCATCCAGGTTAAATCCGCTCGCAAGTAATGAGCTGACCTCCCTTAGAACCAGGTCTGCCTCTTTATGGTTATAAAAGCTATGACTAAAGTCTTTCTCTTCTTTTTTAGTAATGGCAGGAAGTGCTGAGGTATCGATGATTCTTAGGCTCTCTTTTGGATACTTTTTGTCTCTCAGTGGTTTTGTAAGAAGAAAATAGGGACCTCTTTGATTTATTCTGATTCTTTCATCATAAAAAAGGCGGGAAGCCAAGAGAATCATGGTTGGATTAATTGCCCTATAATTTGCATCAAGAAGGACCCTAGGGTAGTTGGCAAACATAAGCTCTTCAAGTAAACATCTTTGCGCAGACTCAATCTGTCTGGTGTCCATTTTGAGTAAATCGGTAATTTTTTGGTCAATTGATGATGGTTCCAGTTGGATATGATCCCCCAAAATTATTCCTCTTTTGGCATAGGGAAAAAGGGTATAGGCTTCGGCTTTTGTCCCCATCGAGGCTTCGTCAAAGACAATAACATCATAATTTTTTAAATCCCGAAATATCCTTACCCCATGCACTCTTTCTGTAAATAGTCGCTCACGGGTTTTTTTGCTGTTTTGATTTAAGAAATGAATCCCGGCAGCCGGGGTACCCAAAAATAACATTCCGTCACAATTTGACTGTTTCGCTTTGAAAGAGGCGACCGCATTTGGATTATTAATCCAATATTCTCTGGCCGTATCGGTCATTTTTTTGTCATTGGCAGCCAGCCGGATGGTGGGGATGCCAGAATATAGTGATGAATTGTTTATTCTGCCCAAGAAAACATCCGTAGCCTTGTGGGTGGGGGAAACGTACAATACCTTTTTTCCGGATCGTACTAATTTTGATATAACCGGCTCAAGCATGTGGGTCTTTCCTGTCCCGGCCGGTCCGTGAACAACAACCAATGGGTTTGAATCGTCCAGCATCATCCTGGCGGCATAATCTTGGGAGGGATTTAAATCCATGCCATAAGTTGCTATTTCTGGAGCAAGATTGGGCTGGCTATTTGGAAGAGGGCCTTGTTTTCCCAGTGCATAAAGAAGAGGTTCTGAGAGTGGTTGTCCCTCAAGCACCATTTTTTGGGTCATAAGCCAGGCCGGGTCAAAATCCGGACCTTGCAGTTTTATTTGGTTTTTAAGAATATCAATTAATAATGGAATCTCCCGGTCTCTTTTTCTGTTAGAAAACCAGCCTGAGATGAATGTTGGCTCGTCATTTCCCTCAAAAGGGTATGGCTTAAACATTGACGCCAGCAGAATATTTCCGACCCCCGTGGTTTCTGGTTCCAGCTCGTCTAGCGGAACATGTTGATGGGCAAGCGCAAATAATTCACCAAATGAGTAATCAAAATATAAGCCCCGATGTACTGCAGTTAAACCTTCATATTTTGGGTTTCCCCTTAACATAAGGTCCAAATCCTTCTTTTTTATATCAACAATAGATTTGTCGGGGTTTTGTTCCTTCCAGTCCCGGGTAAGAATTCTAATGGCCTGTAGAGTAACATGCAAACTACGCAATGGCGAAAAGTTTGTAGAATTCTCCCAGCTTCCGGTAAATAACCTGCCAGATGGATCAAATGGAGCAATTCCAAAACCGAGTTGGGAAAGCATAAAGTCAAGAATTGGTTTACCTCGTCGTTTTGGATGATTAGACCAATAATCAAATAGGTTTTTAAGTGTTTCATTGATCTCATCAAGGAAAATCGGTTCTACTCCCGCTTTTTTGAGACCTTTAAAGTGGGTAGTTGTTAAATTCCATACCGAAACTCCAACCTTTTGCGCTAAAAGTTCAACCAGGTGCCTTTGGGTAGCAATTGGAATTCTCTCCCAGGGATAGCGATCCATCCTTTTAATGATATTGATCTGGAGATCAATGGAAAGATCTTCAAATTGTTTTATTCCGGCACGTGCAAACATGAATCTTATGACATTATCTTTATTTCTTTCAGGATGATTAAAATAATAAGTATACAGGCTTCTTAAGGGGGCATTAATCTCGTTAAGGACGATTGGCTCGCTGTCATATTTCCCCCGTTTGTCGCCGGTAAAATGCGGAGCAATCAGGTTCCAAAGGGTTGTTTCAGCTTTTTTAGCCAAACACTCCAGTAGATACTTCTGGGTTGCTTCAGGGACAATTGCCCAGGGAATGCTCTCCCATTTTTTCATTATATTAAGTTGCTCATCTTGAGAAAGTTCTTGAAATCCCATTCTCAGACAGATAAAATCAAGGATTTTTAGATTTCCTCGTTCCGGATGGGCTTGATAGTAGCCGTAGAGACCCCCCAGTGTTGAGCCTATCTCGTCAAGTTCTATTCGAAAATCAGCCACATCCAGCTGCCAGAGAGGCTTCCCAGCTTTTTTTGCCAGTCTTTCAAGAAGATGCATTTTTGTTGAGAGAGGAACATATTCCCAGTAAACACGCTTGGTCTTTTTTATGACCTCTAATTGTTGTTCAATGGGAAGTTCTTCGCCATAAGGAATTCGAAGATGCTTAAGTATAAAATGAATAACTTCCTGGCCGTTTCTTTCCGAGTGTTTATTGTAATAAATATGAAAGCCGGAGAGAGAACAGTTAATTTCCTCAAGGAAGATTGGGTTGATCCTTTTTGCTCCCTTTCCGGCCCCCCCAAAATGACTGGTGGCTAATGCTTGGATTGGAACTCCTGCTTTTTGAGCCAGGCGCTCTACCAGAAATCTTTGTGTAGCAAGAGAAACTTTATCCCATGGGATGCGATCCATCTTTTTCATGACTTCAAATTGTAGGGACATAGGCAGCTCTTTGAGTTCCGGAATCCCCAATTTATTAAACATAAAGTCGATGGCATCCTGATTTTTTCTTTCCGGTTGTTTTCTAAAATAGGAGAGCATTCCTGACAAGGGTATGTTTATCTCTTCAAGACGAATAGGCTTAATTCCTTTTCGATGATTTCCGATAAAGCATTGGGTGTTTATGTTCCAGAGGGGAAGTTTGGATTTTTTAGCATATTGGTCAAGCAAAACAGCACAAACGGTTTCAAGTAAGGGGATGAGATCTGGATTACTGAAACCCTCCATCCATTGCGGCCCCTTCTTTTTAACCAAATTTATATGCGCAAATACTTCTTTTATTCGTTTGAGTGTACTGTTGTTAATTCCAGTTTCTTCATCCAAACTAATTCTTTCAACTGGGAGATCAGCTTTTAATGCTGCGATTTCAATGGCAATTTCTGACCGGCCGGTCAGTTCTGCCAAACGGCCGCAGTCAATATATTGCCCATCCGGCAAATTTACGGTTGATTGTTGGATATTCTTTTTTGGAATACCGAAAATGCTATAAGCGTTTGCGTTAAAAGCCTGTCTTGGTATTAATCGAACTGTCATTGTGGTACTTTATCTCGTGTATATTTAGAAAATTTCAGGTTATTTTGAAGCACTTCGTGGTAAAATAAAAAAGCAAAAAGCCCGAACAGGCCCGGGCTTTTTAGCAACCATATAAGAGGGGTTTAATCCCTTCTATATATATACCGTCAAATATGATGAAAAATTTCACTCTATTTTTAATATTGTCACTAATGACCCTGATTCTTGTAAACGTGACCCGGGCATCACTAATATCCAAAACTTACTTAAATGTCCCATTCTTATGCCAGGCGCCGTATGGAAATTGGAATCAACCGTGGCAGGATGGTTGTGAGGAGGCGGCGATTATCATGGTAGTAAATTATTTTAATGATGGTCAGCCCAGAACCATTGCGGTTCTGGGTAAAGAAATACTAAAGATGGTTAGATTTCAAAAGAAGAAACTTGGCGGCCATTACGATCTTACTGCAAAACAGATGGCTCAACTGGTAAAAGATTATTACGGGTATGAAAATGTTGATGTTAAATATGATATTACAATTCAGGATATTAAGGATGAATTAGATAAGGGTAATCCTGTCATCGTTCCGGCAGCGGGTAGACGCCTGTACAATCCATTTTACACTCCACCCGGACCTTATTATCATGCATTGGTAATTATTGGATATAACGATAGGACAGGGGAGTTTGTTACAAATGATCCTGGGACAAAACGCGGCAAGAGCTTTCGGTATAAATATGATGTTTTGTATAATGCGATAAGTGATTGGCAAACTAGGGCAAAGGCTTTTCTTGTAATTCCTAGACAAACTTCTCAAAAACCAAATTAGCCAGGAATAATCCCTTTTTAGTCAATTTAATGTTTGTTGAAGTTTCTTCAAGCAGCCCTTGCTGTTTTAATTCCTCAACTTCTTTTTCAAAGCCTTGAAATTTGTCTTTGGGGATACCGTCCAATAGGCGCAGGCCCATGAATATGGTTTCTCTGCTTGCAGGGCTCGAAACGTCTACCTGTTTACGTCTATCGATTCCAGTCGCGCAACCGCAACCGATGTATTTCTCAACAGATTCAGTATTACTAAAACGACGACCATCAACATGCGAATGCGCCCCAACACCAATTCCCAAATAGTTTTTATTTAGCCAATAGGCGAGATTGTGAAAACATTCACAATCTTTTTTTGCGAAGTTTGAGATTTCGTAATGTTTGTAGCCAGCCTTTGCAAATGACTCGATTGCATGTTCGAACATGTCTGCTTCGGTATCATTGTCGGGAAAGCGTAAGCCGAGAGCTGTGAGCCGAGAGCCGAAAGCCGAGTTTTTTTCTACTTCAAGATTATATAAAGATATATGTTCTGGATCTAACCTTAAGATTTCTTGAATATCCTTTTTGAATTCCTCAAATGTCTGGCCGGGTAGGGCGTACATCAGATCAATTCCAATATTTTCAAAACCGGCCTTTCTGGCGTCATCAAATATTTTATGGATATCTTTTGCTGAGTGAATTCTTCCGAGGGTTTTTAGGTGACGATTATTAAACGATTGAGCTCCAATTGAAAGCCTGTTTACTCCGAGTTTTCGAAATTCATGAAGTTTCTCAAAATCAGCTGTAGCGGGATTTGTTTCGAGGGATATTTCAGGGGTTAGGATATAGGGTATAGGTGATAGGATTGTTTTGAGTTGGTTGGGCGTTAGTAATGACGGTGTTCCGCCGCCGAAATAGATTGTTTTTGCCCTCACCCTCAATCCCTCTCCCAGTGGGAGAGGGAAGTCCGAGCTCTGCGAGGACAGGGTGAGGGCTGTGACGTACTCCTCGATTAAATTCTCTTTATCCGCGTACGAAATAAAATTACAATACGGACATTTTTTTCTACAAAAGGGGATATGGATATAGAGATGCTCGATCATTTATCGATGCGCAGAACTGCCATAAATGCCTCTTGCGGCACATCAACCTGACCGATTCTCTTCATCCGTTTTTTTCCGGCTTTTTGTTTTTTAAGCAGTTTTTGTTTGCGCGATACGTCGCCGCCATAACATTTTGCCAGAACATCTTTGCGGATCGCCCGAACCGTTTCTCGTGCTATTACCTTTGCCCCGATCGCCGCCTGGATCGGGATTTCAAATTGATGCCGTGGAATAACTTTTTTTAGTTTTTCTGCCAGTCCCTTCCCGATATAGTAGGATTTTTCCCTGGGAACAATTAACGACAACGCGTCTACCAGCTCCTCGTTTAAAAGAAGGTCCATTTTGACTAAATCAGATTTAATATATCCCAGGTGGTCGTAATCCATCGATGCATAGCCGCGGGTAACAGATTTTAACAGATCATGAAACTCGATAATAATTTCCTGAAGCGGCATCTCATAAGTTAATACAACCCGGGTCGGGTCAAGATATTCCATGTTTTTAAACTCACCCCGTTTTTCCTGCACAATTTCCATGATTCCGCCGACAAACTCAGATGGTGAGAAAATACTTATTTTCACATACGGCTCTTCAATTGATTCAATTTCTCCCGGGGGCGGGAGACGGCTGGGGTTGTCCAAAAAGAATGTTTCTTTATTTAGTTTGTTTACTTTATATATAACATTAGGTGAGGTTGCAACAAGATTAATATTGTATTCTCGCTCAAGCCGCTCCTGAATAATTTCCATATGCAGCAGTCCCAAAAAACCGCAGCGAAAACCAAAACCGAGAGCTCCGGAGGTCTCTTTTTCAAAAAACAGGGCCGCATCATTTAAGGCCAGTTTTTCCAGCGCTTCATGTAATATTTTAAAATCTTCCCCGTCTACCGGATAAAACCCGCAAAATACCATCGGTTTTGCTTCTTTGTATCCCGGCAGTGCGGCCTCCGCCTTATTTTTCACATCGGTAATAGTATCTCCTACCGGTGCATCCGATACCTCTTTTGCCCCGGCAATTAGATATCCGACCTCTCCGGCAAAAAGCTCTTTTGTCTCAATAAAATCGGGCTTAAAAACTCCCACCTGCTGGACTTCGAACTTCCCTTCGGTGCTCATTATCATGATTTTTTGCTCTTTTTTTATCTTCCCGTTCATTATCCGGATATATGAATATACCCCGCGGTAGTTGTCAAAATGAGAATCAAAGATTAATGCCTGAAGTTTTCCTTTCGAATCCCCCTTAGGCGGCGGAATTTTTTTAATTATTGTATCAAGAATCTCTTTTGCTCCGATTCCCTCTTTGGCAGAGCAGATAAGACAATCATCACCCTTAATTCCCAGGGCGTTCTCCAGTTCAAGTTTTGTTTTTTCCACATCAGAATTAGGGAGATCAATTTTATTGAGTACCGGTATTATTGTTAAATTGTTGTTGATTGCCAGGTAGGCATTGGCAATGGTCTGCGCTTCAACTCCCTGAGAGGCGTCAACTATCAACAGGGCTCCTTCACAGGCCGCCATGGCGCGCGATACTTCATAATTAAAATCAACATGCCCGGGTGTATCAATCATATTTAGAATATAACCGTTATATTCTAACCGGACTGCTTTTGCTTTGATCGATATGCCCCGTTCCCGTTCCAGATCCATTGAATCCAGAACCTGATCTTTCATTTCGCGTTTATCAATTGTCCCGGTAACCTCCAGCAGCCGGTCGGCCAGGGTTGATTTGCCATGATCAATGTGCG
>JABMQY010000002.1 GCA_013202975.1 Candidatus Saganbacteria bacterium | reverse complement strand
CTCCGGAATCGAATCCGTCTGACCCCACCCCACATCCCTTTCCCGCATCCCCCCCCCCATCACAACTAGCTCCCTGATTTCCAGGAGCACAGCCATCATCAATTATGGTTGTTCCGTTTCCACAAAAGGTAGTTGCCGCTGCACCCACATCACAATCGGTCCCTGCCCCAGCCAAAGGGGAATAGCCTAATGGTAATAACTTAGGTTCACGATAATTAAGTTCTTTTTCTTCCATTTGGGTACTATATCATAAATATCTATTTTGTCAAAAAGATATTCTATTACTGGACCTTCTTCTCCTGCCGAAGCTTCTGCTTCTGTTTAATATATTCCTGCCGTTTCTTCTCCTGCTCAATCTTTAGTTTTTCCGCAGCCTCTTTTTCCTCTTTACTCTGCTGAGCGGTTGAGGAGCCCCTATGGTTCCGGGAACGCCTTCCATAATGTGAATAATTCTCATTCCTCCGACATACGACCACCTGCTTCTGACCGTCATCCGGAGTCGTGAGAGGCAGTTCAACCGCCAGATTAAGTGTTGCCGTCAGTCCGCCAAAGGAGGCCTTATAATAGAGAGGCGAATTAAGAGGATCAATAAAAGACTGTTTTAGCTCTGCCCTAAGGACGCTGTTTTGGTCAAAATAAATATCAGCTCCAACAAAGAGATGTTTTCCGAATTTTGTCTCACTGACATAAGTATAATCCGGATCGCTCTCATTGATATTATATATGCCTACTCCCGCGCCAAAATAAGGCGAAATGAGACTATCCTTGAGAGGATGATATGCCACGGATGCCGTAATCGGGATAATGCTCAAGGCGGTTCCAAGCGGCGCAATGGCTGAACGGTTACCTTCGGAAAAATAACTTATCTCCCCAATCACAGAGAGTCCGCTTCGGGCCTTAAATCCCAGGAAACCCCGGTAAGTAATCCCTCCCTTGTAAAAATCTTTTACCTGAACATCTTTGGGAAAGAGATGGGCATAACCCGCGCCTACTCCCGCAATCATATTCAAAGAATTACCAGTTGCAGATGACGAGGTTACAGCAGAAAGAATAATGAGCACAGCCACAAAAAAAAATATTTGCTTCTTCTGGATATCAGCCATTTATTCCCCTTTTATAATATTAGACAATCCTGCCCATTAAAAGGTTTCATTTAAACGGCCCTTACCTTAAGCTGCAACGGGGGACGAGATTATTATCCCGCCTTAGTAACCAGTCCCACTATCACAATTTATCCCGGTATCTTCAAACCCAGTAGTACATGGGGCAGGAGTTAATGGATTGCCACCATTTCCACAGGTAGGACCGGTATTGAAATTACCATAGGCACAAGCTCCGTTGTTAACACTTACCCCCGTCCAACAAGCCGGAGTGGAATTGCCGGAACCAAAATCATCACACCAGCCAAAAGATTCTTTCTCTATAAAACTTATCATCCTGGGAACATCATATTTTATCAATTGATACATAATCGGTTACTTATTATCCCGCTTTTCCCTCTTTAACGCACGTTTCTCTTTAAGCGATAATTTCGCAACTTTTTTTATATTTCTGTTGCTCCCCTGTTCTTTATTAGCCATAATATCACCTCCTGTTTTATTATAATGCTGAGGTTTAGATTTATCAAGAAGATCGAGCTCATCAATTAAGTTTTCGAGCTCTTTATATAATAGATCGCTCTCATCAGGCGGTAGTGTTTCACTGTCAATCCGCTTTTCAACCTTAGCAATTTTATTGTGCAGAGCATTATGCTTTTTATTGTAGGCTGCTTCAAGCGCCGCTTGTCTCTTCTTAACTTTTTTGGGCTTCTTAGTGTCCTCTTCCCAACCGACCCGGTCCAAAAATTCCTGATAGGTCCCATCAAAAACAAAAACGCGGTCTTCATTAAATACGATAAGCTTATTGGCCAAATGATGTAGAAACATTTCGCTGTGTGTTACGATAATGACCGCTCCGGAAAATTGATCAAGGGCGGCAATCATCGAATCGCAGGATTCGACATCCAAATGGTTGGTCGGTTCATCTAAAAGCAGCATGTTGGTGGGTGAAAGAAGAATTTTCCCCAGAGATACGCGGCTTTTTTCTCCGCCGGAAAGCACCGAAATCTTTTTTAACGCCAGATCTCCGGGAAACATCATAACCCCGCAAGTTCTGCGAATATTTGTATAGGTCAAATCAGGCCGCAATTTGGCAAATTCTTTTTCTATTGTAAGTTCCGGGTGCAAACACTCAATATTGGTCTGGCCAAAATAACCAATCTGACATTTTGGATGCGGAATGACTTCGCCCGCAGCGGGATTAAGCTCATGCGCAAGCAATCGCAGCAGGGTCGATTTACCTTTGCCGTTTTTACCAACAACGCATATTCGATCATTTTTGCCAATATCAATTGAAAGATTTTCTATTAAAGTGCGATCCGCAGTGTATCCAAAAGTTAAATCTTTAACTCTCATTAAATTTTGCGCCTCAAATTCAACAGAATTAAAACGGAATCCCAAATCCGCTACCTGAACCAATTCTTCTTTTTCCCCCATTTTTTCAAGCGCCTTAATTCTTGATTGGACCAGGCTGGCACGGGCTGCCGAGGCGCGGAACCTATTAATAAATTCTATCGTCCCTTCTCGCTTTTTCTGTTCTTTATTACGGGTCTTTTCATAAACCTCTTCCTCCACCGCGATTTGCTCAAAAAGTTTTATAGTATCCCCTTCCATTTTCTTGATCTTTTGCCGGTGAATGGCGACAGTATGCGTAGTAATGCTGTTCATGAATTCACGATCATGGGTTATTATTATAAGCTCGTTGCTCCAGCGCTGCAGGAAACGGGTCAGCCATCTAATCGAGATAATATCCAGATAATTTGTCGGTTCATCCAGAAGCAAAAGATGAGGGTCTGCCAGCAGCACTTTGGCCAGATTCAAACGGACCTGGAAACCGCCGGAAAATTCCGCCGGGGATTTATAAAACTCATCTTCGCTAAAACCCAGGCCGCTTAATATTTTTTCCGCCTTCCAGACCTGATCCTTTTCATCATTTTTTAATCCCAAACATGCTTCATCAAGCACGGTTGATTCGGTAAAGCGAAGATGCTGTTTGAGATACCCTACAGTATAATTTTTGGGAAGCGCTATGCGTCCGCAATCGGGTTCGATTTCGCCGGTAATAAGTTTAAAAAGGGTGGTTTTGCCCGACCCATTCCGGCCGACCAGCCCTATCCTCTCTCCCCCATGAACGGTAAAACCTACATCATCAAGAAGTGTCTGCGCGCCAAAAGATAAAGAAAGATTATTTATTTGCAGCATTAATCAAAAATCTCTTGGTTTAAAGTCCCTATGCCAATTTTATCCTGTGAAGAAAAGGGGATGATTTTATGCGGGTCAACTAAATTTCCAACTTCTTGAAGCCGCCCGCTATATTTTGATTTCTTTATTTTGTCAATTTTATTTGCAACAATAACTATCTCTTTTTTAAACTCTTCCAAAGTGTGCAGCATTTCCAGATCGGCACGGGTCGGCCCGATATTCGCGTCAATAATAAGTACCACCTTTTTTTGTTTATACTCCGATTCAAACAGATACCAATCGATTAAGCTTGAAAGCTCTCCCCTGACTTTGTGTGAAGCCTTAGCATATCCATAGCCCGGAAGATCAAGCCAATAGAAAGAATTGTTTATTAAAAATAGATTAATTTGTCTGGTGCGTCCCGGAAAAGAGCTGGTTATAGCCAGACCTTTTTGGTTGGTTAAAGAATTGATAACGCTGGACTTGCCGACGTTTGATCTGCCGATAAAAGCTATTTGAGGAAACCGGCATTCCAATATTTTGTCAGGTCCGGTTATCCCTCTTTCAAACTTTGCTGATACTTTTCGCATGTTACTATAATATCAGACATCAGCGGCCGATTCACCTGCCAGATACCCGGTAGAGAATGCTTCTTGCAGATTATAGCCGCCGGTAATGCCGGCAAGGTTGATCATCTCTCCGCAAAAATAGAGCCCTTTTACCAATCGAGACTCCATTGTTTGTGGATTGATCTCCTTGAGTGAGACACCGCCTCTCGTGATCGTCGCTTCCTCAATCGGCCTGGATCTAATTATAGTTATTCTAAAATCGGTCAAATAGGCTGCGATTATTTTGCGCTCTTCTCGAGTGACTATGCTACATTTTTTATTTGAAGTTTTAGAACAGAGTTTTTCAAAGAGAGCTGAAAGGGATGCGGGCAAGTTTTTTTTAAAATACTGTGAGACAGTTTTTGATCCGAAAGAGGCAAAATCTTGGGGGCTAAAGTCAGGCCGCAAGTTGAGAGAGATTTCAACTTTATTTTTATTTGCAAGTGCGTCAATAATTGTTCCACTAAGGTTAAGAACTATCGGGCCAGACACTCCAAAATGAGTGAACAGGATGTCCCCTTTTTCTTCATACTTTTTTTTGCCGTCAATGATTACAGAAATCGCGATATCTTTAAGTGTGAGGCCCTGCAGCTCTTTAATAAAAAAATTATTGGATATAAGAGCAGAAAGTCCCGGACTAAGCGGGACAATCGTATGTCCGGCTTGTTTTGCGATTTTATATCCATCACCGGTTGAACCAGTTGCCGGATAGGATTTGCCACCGGTCGCAATAATTATCTTTTTTGCTTCTATATTATTTAAGGATTTGACAGTCCTGTTATGCTGTATGGTTACATTATTCTCTTTTAGGTATTTGCGTAAAACTGCTAACACGTCATCTGCTCTACCCTTTAGCGGCAAAACTCTTCCGTCTGGCTCGGTCTTCATTTCTACTCCGCGTGAAGTAAAAAAATCAATCAAATCTTTATTGGAGAAGACAGTTAATGCTCCATATAGAAATTTACCATTTTCACCGAAGGCATTTATCATATCCTGCATTTCGGCGCTGTTGGTTATATTGCACTTGCCGCCGCCGGTCAGCAATAATTTACTGCCAAGACGATAAGTCTTTTCTACAAGGAGTACCTTTGCTCCACGCTCGGCGGCACGTCCTGCTGCCATCATTCCCGCCGGCCCTCCGCCGATGACGATGATATCGAAGTTATTTATGTTTTTATTAGAGGTCATAAGCTCGTGACCAGCTTGGAATTACGCCGATGCCTATCGCTGCTTCTTGCTAACCGTTGCAAGCTTTGACCTGACTGGGATGTTTGTTGACTCCAATCCGGGTGTTTGTCCAAGCAGGTCAAACTCAATCTTGACTCCCGGCCGAAAGATCAGACAGTAAGTAGAGCCTCCAAAGTGAAACAGGCCAAGCTGATCTCCCTTTGCCACATGCTGCCCTTCATAAATCGTAATCTCATTTGATGATACATCTCCCATGCCCACAAACAATATAGCCACGAGTCCGATATCAGGGTTGTCCGCCTCAATTAAAATCAAGGCCCTGGCTGCCACTTCTGTCAGGTAGCCCTGCGAGCCGTTCGGGCTGACAGGATCAAAACCTAACGATGGAACCTGCGCATAGTAAGACCCGTCAATGAGTTTAGTTTTGACGATTCTGCCGCTGAAAGGAGCATGCCAGCGGTGATAGCTAAACGCGCTAAGATAAGCCTGGTAAACGGTTCCACCGATAAATTGTTCCACGTAAGGATCTCCATCAAACATATGAGTAAGAGAGTAAGGCTGTTTTTTAATCCAAAATCGGTCCTTGAGCTGAACATTGGTTGCAAGATTAAATGGCGCTGATTCACAGGCACTAACAATAACCGCATCATTGTTCGGCTCTGCAACAGGTCGAGCCCCTTCTCGCAATTTCCTGGTGAAGAAATTATCCCAGGAGGTAAATCCGTAATATGGAGCTGTGGGATCGCATTGAAAATCCTCATTGAAACCGGACATAACCTTGAGCGCATTAGCGCCAAACCATCCCGTCTCAGGATCATCGCTCAATACATATCTGGAATCAGGAGAGCTCAAAAAAACAGCCCATTCATTTAGGATTTTTTTCAGCTGTTGATTGACTTTGGGATTTAGGAAAGCAACAGCTCCCGCAGGGGTACCCATAACTCCAACCAGTGCATCATTGATCGGAGCACCGGCATTTCCTGTCATGTCAAACTCCGGCGCCTTGGTCAAGGCTTGATTCAAAAAGGAAAGCATCTGATGATAATCCTTAATCTTTTTTGCCCTTGCAGAGTACCCGGGCTTAGCTGCTGCATGATCCGCCTGTTCAAACATTTCATTGAATAACATATAAAGTTCGGGGTCGCCTTCGATCAGTAATTTAAAGTCGTTAACAACCTGAGATAGGGAGCTTGTCTCCTGTTGCATTTCCGTTCTTGTTCCCTGTTGCGAAACAATCGAAAAAGAAAAAAACATAAGAAGAGCCACCGCAATAAGAAGAGCTACAGTAATAATGAATTTTTTCATTTTATACCTCCTAATTAGTCGCGCCACAGATAGTCTTACTAAACCCTCCTTTAACAGCGTAGGTATCACTCCAAGCAGTCGGCATATAATCATTGTTCATAGACCAATACATAATACCGTTTATATTCCCATAATTAGTACTGTCGTTTTCCATCGCTACGATGTCGGTCTGTAGTTGATTTAAAATAGCTTGATGATCATAAGGCACAGGAAAAGGCCAGCCAAGATCCGGATTAAAAATATTAAACTGGCCGCCGGCACACTGGTTTGCTACCGTACCAACAAATACTTTTGTAGCAGCAGGAATAGACAATATGGTTCTGGCATTACTTAAAGCATTAGCAATTCCCTTTAAAAATTGCGTTTGATTTTCATAATATCCGTTAACAGTAATCCAGCCAGAGTTATAGGCCTGCACCATGATGTAATCAACATTTCCACTGGCAACTGCTAAGCCGTAACTATTAGTAGTTGTCAGACTGCCGCCCGAGGTTAAAACCAGGTTGGTGGGATTTGCGGGATCAACAGCTTGACCGGAACTAACAAAAACTTGAGGCGCAATACAAACCGTTAAGCCGGCAGCCTTAAAACCTGCAGCCAGGGCCTCAATAGTAGCCGCCTCTACACCATTCTCAAGATCAAGGTCTACCCCAGCTATCTCGCCAGTTGTTAAACCACTATTATATGAACTTATTTGCGCAACTACATTAGAGACAATTGTGTTCACTCCGCCAGCCGCATTAATTGCCTCAGGAGTAACATACTCTCCCCCAATGCTTAAAAAGCAGACAGCATCCGCCGCCCCATAATCCATAAAAGTCTGCATCCAAGTGAGATAAGAAGAATCTATACTTGTGGTAGCAATATCACCAAAAGCAAAAATTACCACATCTAAAGCGGCTACTCCACTGCTGGAGATTTGCGTTAAAGAACCAGTTGCCCCAAGCTGGATATATGAGGCCTTGGAAAAAGTAGTCACAGAAACATTTTGGGGATTAAGAATACTACCACAACCAACAATCAGTAAACCCACCATAACAAGCAAAACAGGGAACAAGACTCTTTTTTTCATGTTAATACCTCCTACTGCCCATAGCGCATAATTATCCCGTGATCACCAACCAGATAAATATTGTTTGCGTCGGTTCCCCAGATACGGTTGCAATTGTCGCAATAGGGATACATAGGACCTGCGATTGTAGAACCGTTGTAGCGATGAACTCCGCCGGCAGTCCCCAGATAAACATTATTGCTTGCCGAAGCCCAGATCGCTTTGATATCATATCCAACCGATCCAAGTTCAGTCCAGATTGCTCCGTTATATAAGTAAAGCTTGTATGCAAGAACATCTTTAATTCCAACATACAGTCCTGTACCGCTAAGATAATGAATACTCTGTATGCTGTCTCCACTAGGAAGAGAAACAGATTTCAACGTGACTCCATTATATAAATACAAAATCGGGGTTTCGCTACCCAGGACATCCTGAACACTCCTAAAGTAGACTTCATTTGAAGCTCCTCCTGAAATGTCAAAAACTATTTCATTGGACAAGCTCTCCAGAGTTGACCAGGACAATCCATCATAATGGAAAATCTTGGAGTCATAACTTTTATCATAACCTACGGCATAAATATCTGTTAATGAACTTCCCCAAATATCTGTTAACGACATACTAACTTGATAATCTGTTGACCAGCTAGAACCATTAAATTGCAATATTTGGCTATTGAAGATTTTCTCCGTTATCGCAAAAAAACGATTGCTCCCGTCTCCCCAAAATCCCCGGATATCATAAACTGAACCAGTTTCAACCGGGGTTAAGGTTGACCCGTCGTAATGCATAGCATTAGCTGCTGAACCACTTTTAAGTACATATCCACCAAAATACATGTTGGTTGAACTGGTTCCGTAAATCCCGTCGAAAAATCCCCGGTACTCTCCCAGCTCTTCAGTCCAGCTGGAACCATTCTTCCTAAGCAAGATCCCATTTTCGCCGGCAATGAGCACATTGCTGGCGCTGGTTCCCCAAACTGCCTGATACTCTCTGGCAGGAATATCAAATATCTGCTCCCAACTGGTGCCATTGTAATGGATAATCCGGCCTTTATCCCCAACCACATAAATATCATCACTGGCACTGCCCCAAACTTCATATAAAGCACTGCCACCAGGAAGCAAACTATTATCGATACCTGCCCAAGTGGTGCCATCATAATGGTAAAGCATGTAATCTCCTGCCAGAGAAACTGCGTAAACATCATTGGTAGCAGTGCCATGGACTGAATTGAAACGGGCAACAAGTTCAGCTTGTTTAACCCAGCTGGAGCCGTTGTAGAAGTGGATTGCTCCATCCAAATCCACGGCGTACAAATTATTGCTGTCTGTTCCCCAAAGACCAAAAATATAGGCATCAGTATCAATTTCCATGGTAGACCAGCTTGTTCCATCGTAATGGTACATAGCACCAATCCCGCCGACATAAATATCACTATCCGAAAATCCGGTAATAGTAGCTAAATGCTGAGTGGGATCTGGATCTGTATACTCAATACTTAAATTCCCATTACTATATTTTTTAATATACCTGTCTGAACCCAATAGATAAACAACGTCCGGAGAGGGGGACCAAAGCCGGTAAAAAGCTTCGCTGGTTGCTGTTTCTATCAGCAACCAATCACTGCCGTCATATTTTAATAAATTGCCGCCTTCCCCAACCGCAAAAATATTATTGGCCGAGGTTCCGTGGATCGCATAAATCATCTTACCGCGTGTTAAAGCATTGAGAATTGTCCACTGGGAGGTTGTGGGAGTTGTTTTTATTGCCGACCCGCAGCCATGAAGCATCAAACCAACTATTGCCAAAAAGATAACAATCAAAAATACGAAAGCAATTTTATTTTTCATCTTAATTTTCCTATCTAAGGTTTTAGTTTTCCGCTCACATCAATAAAACTAGTCTTATGATCTTCCATAGCGATAGATTTAATTTTACCGGTTTTACTCAGATCAAACTTTTTTAGATCAACCTTTTTCCAGGCGGTATTTTCATAGGTTTTATAGTACATTTCCCGATTAGTCATATCTTTAATTACTACCCATTGGGCATAACCATAAATGTGAATAAAAGGGAGAAAATGAAAAGGCTGTTCTTTGATAACTCCTCTTGGGATATCGACAATATTTAAGAGATGTTCTGCGGCATTGACTGCTTCAGTCGAATCTTTTGGTTTGAGAATGTTGGCCCCGGAGAAAGCCAGGCGAACAAAACGCGACGGTGGGGTCCAGTTTCCTGGCAAACCTATCATTCCACTTCCTACCCCAGTCGGCTCTATCTCAAAATCTTCAAGTTTTCTAGATTTTTTGTCATTGGGATCCAAATTAACATAATTACTTAAATTAGTCATATGCCATTCGAAACCAGGACGATTGGTCATCACCCCGAGAGGATTGTCATAGACCTTTATTTCATCATTAACAATTTCGATAACAATGTTTTTACCTTGTTCATCATGCACTGCAACATGCATGCCCATATTGCCCTTGATTTTCTTAACGTAACAATCAGCAATATTAATCTTGGTCAGGGCTGCTTTAACTTCAGCAACATTGGCAAAATTTCCTAGCACCCAACCAGGAAAATCTTTCCAAGTAACAAATTTCCCTGGCACGGCTTCCTGATATTTAACCTTGCCAAAAGCCAGCGCGGAGCAAGATAGTCCCTTTTCGTTTAACCCATCAACAAAGCCATCTTTAACATTAAAAGCATCAATCGCCAAAAAGCCATATTTATTTACCCAGTTGATCCCGACTACTTTTTTGTCGGTGATGCTGGTAAATTTGTTCCCTCGGGGGATAAGCCAGATATTGGCTTTCATATCTACGGGAAATTCCATTGACCGGCCGTTTACCACACTTTTATCTTTGGCTGTAACCACAAAATCGCTGCAGGCAAAAGAGATGCTTTGGAAAAACAAAACAACAAGCAGAATAATTGAACATTTTTTCATAGTGGGATTATTTTAGCGCTTCGACCTGCTTTTTGCAAGTAACTCGGCCTTCTCCGCCCGTGACCAACTCTTAATCTCAATCTCCCTTTTTGTCGCCTTGCTTCTGTTTTTATGCTTTTCAGAATAAAGAATTTTTACCGGTGGGTTTGAAGAAGTATAATGACCGCCCTTGCCATT
Source organism: Candidatus Saganbacteria bacterium (assembly GCA_013202975.1). GTDB lineage: Bacteria > Margulisbacteria > WOR-1 > XYC2-FULL-46-14 > XYC2-FULL-46-14 > JABMQY01. Next base: position 4,257 of record JABMQY010000002.1, on the reverse strand, counting down.
TTTGTGTTCAGCAAATCTTCTCTTTAAGTCAGTAGTAATGCCGGTGTAGAGGGCTCCGTTTTTGCATTGGAGGATGTAAACAAAATATGGCATATAATCAATGTTCCATATAGAAAATTGAGGGCTTTAGGTGGCGGGTGTATAGTCTCTGCACATTTATTTCCGCCTTTGGCGGAAAATTTAGCTCAGGATTGCCTTTTAAGGTTTCCCTGAATTAGCCCGCAGTTTCAATCCCGGTTTCCCGAGAAAGCTGCCTTTTGACAGTCAGGTGCTCTACCATTGAGCTATCGGGGATCGATCTCCCCGAGTTGGACTCGAACCAACAACAACCTGATTACAAGTTTCCCCCGATTTTCACCGGGGCTTGGACTCTCTCTTCACCCTGGCCCTCAATTTTCAAAATACTTGCATGAATTGCCCGATGGCAATTAGCACAAACAAGAATACACTTTTCTATCTCTTTTCTTATTCTATCCCAAGATCTAGTTGAACCGTCGACTGAAATTCCAAAACTTTTTTTGGTCTCATTTAAGTGGTGAAATTCTAATGCCGCTACAAACTTATTATATCCGCAAATCTGGCATTTTCCACCCTTATATTCTACAGCTTTTTGTTTTAATATCTTCCTTCTCTTCGTAACAGCTTTCTTTATATATTCTGCTCTATCGCTGTATTTCCTCTTTTCTTTCACTACATAAATCTTACCAGAGAAAAAAGCTCTAGTCAATTTCCCCCACAAGGATATCAAAAAGCCGCTTGCAAAATACCAGATAAATAAGTAAACTATCAATAATGAAGATAAAAATTCTGGGCTGTCATGGATCAGAACTACCCGGCTACCACCTTTGCTGCTTTTTAATCAATGATTCCTTTGTCCTGGATGCCGGAGCAATTACATCCACCCTTCCCTTTTCAAAACAAAAAGAAATTAAACATATACTAATCACCCATCCCCACCTCGATCACATAAAAGACATTGCCTTTCTGGCAGACAACATTCAATCCGCTCCCTCTGCACCAATCAATCTGATAAGCAGCCAGGAAGCGCTTGATATCATAAAAGCCCACCTGCTCAACAACAAAATCTGGCCTGATTTCACAAAATTACCGGATCCAAAACATCCCATCCTAAAATACCACCCCATCAAAAATAACACCCCTGCCAAAATTGATGGATTAGAAATAATGACCATTAAAGTCAATCACGTTGTCCCGACTGTAGCTTACCTTCTCTCGGATCATGATTCTACCGTTATGTTTAGCGCAGATACAGGTGCCACAGAAGAAATCTGGCAGGTTGCAAATAAGACAAAGAACCTTAAGGCAATTTTTATTGATACCGCCTTCCCAAATAAGATGCAGGATATTGCCGATAAAAGCAAACACCTGACCCCAAAAGGATTAAAAACAGAAATAGAAAAGCTCAATAAAAATGTGGAGATTTTCTGCTACCACAAAAAATCCACCCTAATTAAGGAAATCAATAAAGAGTTAAAAGAACTCTGCCCGCAGATTAAAACAATAAAAGAGGGACAGACCCTTATTTTTTAGTCTGGTCCGCTCCCTCTGCTCTTATCGGTATCGAAAAACTGAATTTTGTACCTTTTCCTGGCTTACTCTCGGCACAAATTGTACCGTTGTGAAGTTCTACCAGTTTTTTACAAATCGCCAGCCCCAGACCGGTCCCGCCATATTCACCAACGTGAACCTGTTTAAACTCTTTAAAAACATCCCCCAATTTCTCCGCAGCAATACCAATCCCGGTATCCTCAACCTCAAAAAGTAAATTGTCATTCTTTTTCTTGGCATATAGAGTAATCCCGCCCTTCTTGGTAAACTTAGCAGAATTCCCGATCAGATTTATCAGGACCTGATTAATTCTTTTTGGATCACCGTATCCAACCGGTAGATTCTTATCCATCTTAATCTTTAAGTAGAGCTTTTTGCTGTCCAACAAAGGTTTTACCGAGAATTTTACCAATTCAAGAATATCACTTACTGTAAAATCGGTCGGTTTTAATGCTATTTTACCCGCTTCAACACTTGAAAGATCCAGAACATCATTAATTAAACCCAGGAGATGGTTACCGCTTTTTTGCATCTCGGCTACAGCTTGTTTTATATTTTCAGAAACCTCTCCGTATACCCCGGAATTAATCAACTCAGCAAAACCCAAAACTGCATTTAACGGGGTGCGAAGTTCGTGAGACATATTTGCCAAAAATTCAGATTTGCGCTCGGTAGCCAGTTTCAACTGGACATTTAACTTATCGAGCTCAGAAGTTTTCTCTTTCACCTCTTCGGTCCTCTCTTCAACCTTCTTCTCCAGTCCGCTATGGAGTTCTTCTATTACCTTTTTAGATTCTTCCAGATTTTCATAAAGCTTAGCGTTTTGAAACGCAACAGTTGCCTGGAAGGCAACATTTTTTAAAAAGGCCAGCTCTTCCAGAGAGTAAAAAAGAACTCTGTCTTCACGTTTTCCTAAAATCAAACAGCCCCTTAACTGGTCGCGAAAAATCATGGGAATAATAAGCACGGCACCTAACTGTTTCATTTTTTCAATACATTTTTCTTTTTCGCTCAGATAAGAGGGGTTTTCTAACAAATCATAGACCGAGAGAGGATTGTCTTTTCTCTCGGTTATTATCCCAAAAAGCTCGTCTTTTGGAAGCAGACTTAATGTGCCATCCTCATTTCTAAACCCTTCCTGATTTGGATAAGAAATTAAAAGCTCCATGCTTTTTAGCCGCAGCGGCGCCAAAAGAGCAGCCTTGAGGGTATGCATAATTTTACCCAAATCTAATAAGGTCGAAATATCATCGCTGATTTTAGCTGTTAACTTTTGAAAATCCACCCGATAACCCAGGATAAAACGGGTTATAAATCTAGAAAGCAGCAATTCCAGAGTATCGTAACCGAAAAGGAAAAATAAGATAAAAAGAATGGAAAAAACCGGCCAGCGATAAATCTCAAATCCGAGCGGTCCGGAGAAAAAAACAAAGAGGTAATAAGTTCCCACAATCATGGCAATAATGACAGAAGTACTCAAAACCTTTTTGATGACACTATCTACTTCAAAGGGATTGTAACGCAGGATAGTGTAGGCAAAAAGCAGAGGAAGAATAGTAGTCGGAATGAGCACCAAATTTAGAGCAAACTTAATCTTTAGAAAAACAAACAGGACCGCCACGATTCCAGAAATCGAAACTACCGAAACCCCCAAAAGCAATAATCGGGCCCGCTGCCGAAGCAGAGCGGTTGACCCGGCAACCCGAACATATAAAAAAGAACAAAACATTACAACAAAACCGGCCACCATATAATAATTTGAAAAGGATAGCACCTTAACTAAAAAAGCAGGACTTTTTGAAATATATATTGCGTAAAATACAAGTGATAAATTAATAAGAGAAATAAAGTAGGGAAAAACACAAAGATAAGACCGTTTTTTATCATCTAAAAAGGCCAAACCAAAATGAATCAAAACCGCCGGCAATAATAACTGAGAAACCCAGGTAGCCCCACCTAATAGAGGAGAGATTATTCCACCACCCAATAAAATACTATTCCAGACGGCAAAGACGCAAGTCAGCATAAAAAACACAAAACTAAGAACTAACCTGGGACGTTTAATATATGTAACAACTCCAACGATGAAGGCAACCAGGGCAACAATAAAATTTATCCCAAAAGAAAGTAAAAAGTCCAGAATATTAAACTTCATGACAGGAAGAGAAAGATTAATCTTCTCTCCGTTTGAGCGGCGAATTAAATAAGTTACATCGCTGCCTTCCTTAACCCCCGAAAGAATCGAAGCAACCTGCCGGCTATTCTCTACCTTTTTACCGTTCACCTCTTCTACAATATCCAGGTAATTGATCTTTGAATACCCGCCCCAATAAGGAAGCATCGACTGGTTAACAATGTTTTCGTAATGCAATAGAAATCCGGGAAAAGGTTTATTGATTATCTGGGTAGAGCTGTAGACACCAAGGCCAATGAAGAAGACCGAAACCAGAAAAAGGAGCACACTAAAAATTATTTTTATTATTTCCCGCATAGGTTTTAGGGAATCAGCTTCCTTATTGTTTCCAGTAATTCTTTAAAATTATAAGGCTTAGGCAAATAAGCATTGCATCCTGCAGCCAACCCCTTTTCTGCATCTCCGGGCATTGCATATGACGAAAGAATAATTACCGGAACATCTTTGGTCTCGCGGCCGGCCCGGACTAATTTTAGCACCTCAAACCCGTCCAT
>JABMQY010000056.1 GCA_013202975.1 Candidatus Saganbacteria bacterium | reverse complement strand
TTTAAAGCCGGGGATCTGGTTAAAATCATGGCTAAGGTTTGCGGAGGTGGGGGTGGGGGACGCCCTAATAAGGCTGAGGCTGGCGGGAGAGATCCGTCAAAAATAGAGGAAGCCCTCAAGAAAGCGATCGAATCCTTATGAGAATTCTCTGTTTAGACTATGGGGAGAAAAGAATAGGGGTTGCTGTTTCTGATCCCCTTGGTCTTACTGCTCAGCCGGTTACAGTGCTTTCAAAACAAGCTAATTTTGAGAAAGATTTAGCTGGGCTTAAAAAAATAATTGATCAATATGATCAGGTTTCAGAGATTGTAATTGGGCTTCCAAAGACTATGAAGGGTGAAATTGGTCCTGCTGCAAAAAAGACCATTGAGTTTATAGATTTTTTAAAAGAAAAGCTTACTATTCCAATTATCACCTGGGATGAGCGTTTAACAACTGTTTCTGCTTCAAGGCTGCTGCAGGATGCAGGGATGAATACAAGGAAGCAGAGAAAGGTTATTGATAAGGTGGCCGCGACGATTATTTTACGCAGTTATATGGAACGAAGAAAATGAAGAAAAAGCTTGTCTATACGATAGTGGTAATATTCATTCTGCTGGCCCTCTCGCTTGTTTCTATTTTGACTCAAACCGGGGGAGAGGGAAAAAAGAAAACCATTACAATCCCCAAAGGCTATAATGCAAAACAGATCACTGAAATTCTCTATGATTCGAAAATCATAAAGAATCGGCACTTTTTCAGCCTCTCACTTCGTTTGTTGGGCCAGCAGGATAAGCTTCAGGCTGGAAGTTATCTTTTATCACCAAAGATGACCAATATCTCAATCATAAGAAAACTTAAAAATGGCAAGGTTCTTCCTGCCGGCCTAATCAAAGCGACTTTTCCGGAAGGGACTTCTATCTATAAAATGGGAAAGATTTTGGAGAAAAAAGAATATCATTATTTTGACAAATTCCAAAAATTATATAAAACCCCGATAAACGATAAATTAGTATCTGAATACCATTTTCTCAATAAAATAAAAATCAATTCTCTGGAGGGGTATCTTTTTCCCGATACCTATATTTTTGAAAATCGTTTAAAGCCCGAGGCACTGGCAAAAATAATGTTAAAGCGTTTTAGTGAAGTAGTAATTCCATATTGGATAGAAAATGCAACCGCAACAAAATATAATCTTCATCAGATATTAACCCTTGCATCAATAATTGAGAAGGAGGCCCAAAAAGCTGGGGAGAGGGCAATTATTTCGTCAGTTTATCACAATCGTTTGGATATTAAGATGGCCTTAGATGCCTGTCCGACTATAAAATATGCCTTAAATGATCCGACCAAAAAGGTTTATAAGTGGCAGCTTAATGTAAAATCTCCCTATAATACTTACCGCAATCGCGGGCTTCCTCCCGGTCCGATTTGTAATCCCGGAATGGAGTCAATTAAAGCGGCTATTTATCCGGCAAAGACCAATTACCTCTTTTTTGTGGCCAAAAAAGATGGAAGCCATGTATTTTCAAAGACTTTGAAAGAGCACAATAGGGCCAGGAGAGCTATTCCCACTCGATAGTAGATGGCGGCTTAGAAGAGATATCGTAAACTACTCTGTTAACCTCAGGGCATTCATTTACAATTCTATTTGAAATAGTTTCAAGAAGATCATACGGCAGCCGGGCCCAGTCTGCAGTCATGGCATCAACTGATGTTACGGCCCGAACAGCAATCGTATTTAAATAAGTGCGTTTATCGCCCATAACTCCAACGGTTCTTATTGGAAGCAATACTCCAAATGACTGCCATAGTTTTTTGTAAAATCCGGCTCTCTTTATTTCTGACCCGATAATATCATCCACCTCTTGTAGGATTTTTACCCGTTCGGGAGTGACCTCTCCAATTATCCGAATGGCAAGCCCGGGACCTGGAAATGGCTGCCGCATTATAATGTCATCCGGAACCCCTAAATCTTTTCCCAGGGCTCGAACTTCGTCTTTAAAGAGTTTGCGTAATGGCTCAATCAGTTTAAATTTAATATCTTTGGGAAGACCTCCGACGTTGTGATGAGTCTTAATCGTATGCGCAGTGGTTACTTTTGACGGAACTGCAGATTCAATAACATCCGGATATAGAGTTCCCTGTGCAAGATAGGGGATTTCTCCTAGTTTTATTGCCTCTTCTTCAAATACCCGGATAAATTCAGTTCCAATTATCTTTCGTTTTTGCTCCGGATCAACTATCCCTTTAAGTTTTCCAAAAAACCTTTCTGATGCATCAATATAAACAATGTGAATCTTAAAATGTCTTGAGCAGAGCTCTTTTATCTTTTTGGCTTCATCCTTTCTCATAAATCCCTGGTCAATAAACATGCAGGTCAGTTGATTTCCAAGGGCTTTATGGACTAATGCAGCAACAGTGGTAGAATCAACTCCGCCCGAAAGTGCGCAAAGTATTTTTTCTTTTCCTATTTTGGCCTTCAATTCTCTGCAGGCTGTTTCTATGTAGTGTTCTGTTGTCCAGGTCGGTTTTATTCCGCAAACAATGTATAAGAAGTTTTTGATGATTTCAGAACCCTGAGGGGTATGGACAACTTCTGGATGAAATTGGACCCCATAGATCTTTTGGTCTTCCGATCCGATTGCAGCAGCTGGAGTATTTTCTGTATGTCCGATAATTTTAAATCCCTGAGGGAGTTTTGAAACAGAATCTCCGTGGCTCATCCAGCACTTTATTTTTTTGGGAATTCCAGCAAAGATATTTTCCGGATCATCTATTTCTAGTTCTGCTTTGCCATATTCATGCTTATGGCCTTTTTTTACATCACCCTTTAGCTCTTTTGCAATTATTTGCATTCCGTAGCATATTCCGAGGATTGGAATGCCAAGTTGCCAGATTGATGGATCAGGGTGGGGTGCATCTTTATCATAAACAGAATTAGGACCGCCAGAGAGGATTATACCTTTAACATTTCTACTTTTTAGAGTTTCTGCGGGAGTATTGTAGGGAAGAATTTCACAGTAAACATTAGCTTCCCGCACTCGGCGGGCAATCAACATAGAGTATTGGGCACCGAAATCGAGAATTACAAGTAAATCATGCTCAGCCATACATTAGTATAACACAGGTTATTTGTACATGCCAAGCTGCTGTGCTTTTTGATAGACTTTTCCCTCTGTAGCATTGGAAGGTGCAATCACCACATCAACATTCTGCATCTCTTTTATATTTGCGGCACCAAGGGTGCCCATAGAAGTTCTTATCGCTCCAACCAGGTTCATTGATCCGGTATCAAACTTGGCTGGTCCATGAAGAATCTCTTTTAAAGAACCTACTGTTCCAACGGCAACTCTTGAGCCGCGAGGAAGGGTAGCATTTGGGGTTGCCATTCCCCAGTGAAAACCATTTCCCGGGGCCTCTTTTGATCTTGCAATCGGTGAGCCAATCATTACAGCATCAGCTCCGCAAGCTAAAGCCTTACAAATATCACCGGACACAACCATTCCGCCATCAGCAATGATCGGAATATAAACCCCATTTTCTTTATAAAAAGAATCGCGTGCTGAGGCACAATCTGCAATTGCAGTAGCCATTGGAATTCCAATTCCCAAAACTCCACGGGAGGTGCAGGCAGCACCCGGTCCGATTCCTACCAAAACTCCGGCGACTCCGGTTCCCATCAATGTTAAAGCGACTTTATATGTTACGCAATTGCCGACCAGGACCGGAATTTTGATTTTATTGCAGAATTCTTTGATATCCAAAGCTTTTGAGGTAGTGGATTTGTGTTTTGTAGATATAACTGTAGATTGGATTACAAAAATGTCTGCACCGGCATCTTTTGCAATTATTCCGAACTCCTTGGCCTGTTGGGGGGTAGCAGAAACTGCCGCAACTCCCCCTAGATCCTTAATCTCTTTAATTCTCCGAGTAATCAACTCTTTTTTAATCGGTTCTTCATAGAGTTTTTGCATCAATTCAACATATCCTTCTTTTGAAACCTCTGCGATCTGCTCCAGAATCTTGTTTGCATTCTCATAACGGGTTTGAACACCCTCTAAATTTAATACTCCTAATCCACCATTTTTTGTCATCAATGCTGCAGTTGCCGGGTCAATAACCGAATCCATTGCAGATGCGATAATGGGAATTTTAAATTTTTTCCCTCCCATCTCAAATGAGGTGTCGGCATCGTCCGGATTAACGGTTACAATCGAGGGGACCAGCGCAATCTCATCAAATCCGTATACGCGGCGAGTAGATTTGTTTCCGCCTAATTTACTTTCCATTTTTCCTCCTACGGCTTTTCGCCGATTTTTCCCGAAAGATTTATGTTCTTCCCGTTGCGATATACATATAACTTAATTTTATTTCCCGGGTGCATCTTTGCTACCAAGTCAATTAATTCCTGGCTCTTTGTGACTATTTTTCCGTTTACTTTTTTTATTATGTCATAATGTTTCAGTCTCATCTTTTTTGCAGGGCTCTCTTTTACCACCTCAACCACGACTACTCCGTCCGTTAAGGGGATTTCAAGATAATTTGCAAGTTTTTCATCCATATCGCGAAGGTATACTCCAAGCCAGGGGCGGATTATCCTCCCTTTAGTTATCAATTCTTTTTGTACATTTTTCGCTTCGTTAACCGGAATTGCAAAGCCAATACTCTGTGCCTGGGCTACAATTGCGACATTGATTCCTATAACCTCTCCATTAAGGTTGATTAGGGGTCCTCCGGAATTTCCCGGATTAATGGCGGCATCGGTTTGGATCAGATCTTTTTTCCCTATGTCGGATAACTCCCGTCCGGTTGCGCTGATTATTCCTGCGGTTACAGTGTTAGAAAAAGCATATGGATTTCCTATTGCGATTACCCATTCTCCCGGACGGATCTTTGAGGAATCCCCCAGAGGGATCATTGGGAGGTCTTCTGCTTTTATTTCAATAATAGCAAGATCCAGGGTGGCGTCTTTTCCAATTACTTTTGCATCATATTTTCTTCCATCTTTTAAGGTGACCTTGATCTTATCCGCGTTTCTTATTACATGTTCGTTGGTCATGATATGCCCTTTTTTATCAAAAATAAATCCTGATCCGGCGCCTTTTTGCGGCATTACCCGGTCTTCAAAAAAGTCACTTCCAAAAAAATCGCGATCCATTCTTCCAAAAGGATTAAAGACCCTGGTTTTTAACTGTTTTTCTACGTCGATATTTACAACCGCCGGCCCTACTTTTTCTACTATATCGGCAATTGCGTTATAGCCGTTAGCTCCTGGAAGCGATTTTGTGTTTGTATTTTTGTTTCCCAATCCCTGTGAGGATGTAAGAAGAACAATCCCGACCGTGATAAGGGGAATTAATAAGAATAATTTATTTTTTCTAAAATCCATAAAGCAATCTCCTTTTAGAAACATTTACGAATTGAATGCTATTATATCAAATACGAAAAATTGAGGCAAGATTTTAGTCCTTACCTAATCTTTCTGCAAGCTCGGATGCCAGTAACTTTTCTGCCTTATTAAGGAATATATAGGCAAATAACTCTTGCAGGTTAGCCAAGCCAAGACTATCCTTTACGATGCTAAGCTTTTTGTGGGAATGGCGGCTCATTTGCCGTCTTATGTGTAATAAGTCGAATATTATCTTTTTCCCTTCGGACGAAGCAAAGTCGAATAAATCCCTGGTATAATATTGAAGGTAAAGTTTGGCCCTTTTTGTTGTAACCAGTGTCCTTTTGTTTTTCTCAGCCAGACCGACTAGGTAATCCTCTGACCGGTCAAGGAGGACATGGCATATATCGCCGTCCTGTAAAACATAATTTTCTCCTCCTTTTCTGGTCTGTTTATTTTTCTCCCATATTTTTCTAATTTTTAGCCCGCCGTATAGATAAATATTTCCCCTGTTTGCAATGCTAGCTGCCAGATCAAAGGGGAGAGATCCGGCCGGTAATTGCTTTGGACGTATTCTTGTTTTTCCTTTCCAGAAGACGTAAGTCCAAGGCGAGAGGGCAGCATAGACAACCTTTAGGTCATGTTCAAAGTTCCCATTCATCTTTTTTGAACATGCTTCAAGAAATTCCCGGTCAAATTTTTGTCCGGTCAATAATTCAAGCTTATAGGCCCAGTGTGCACGGTGCCCCCTCTCAATTATGCGATAGGCATCCTGGTCCATAAATTGCAGCTCGAGTGAATTTCCACCCTTTAGAATAACTCCAACATGGTGAACCAAAATGACCTCTCCATCAATTTTATATCTTTTGGTTTCTACCTGTTTGTCCTTAAAACTAAAGGCAGAAAAATTGTCTCCTAATGCTTTTGGGATTGTTTCTAATAGCTCCTGGAGCGAGGCGGTTTTTTTTGTAATAAACAATCCCGCCAGCAGGTCCTGCATCAGGTCGATGTCCGGATAATCTTCTGGTTTGTATTCTATTTTTGCTGCTGCCCCCCAGGGAGTCTTTACTCTGGTTCGCGCAACCAATAATCCAAATGGTTTAGTCGCAAGTTCAGACGATATATTTTGTTGAATCCGTGACAAAAATAGCTCTGCTTCTCTGCGGCTCATATCCATGGCTTCTTCAATTTCATGCTCAAGTCTTGAATAATTAATTGGATCATGCAGGCGGTAGGCCTCATTTCTTAGTTTTGTTGCCATAGATCTTTTACTAAACCATTCTGCCAGCGGAGCACACATTTCTCCTACGGTTCGAAAAGTAATATCATTGGCATCACTGGTTTGCATTTTGATAGAAGAGAGTTTGTGTGCAAAAAATATTGTAAGTGCTTTTGATTTTCCTTTTGACAATTTTACCATTGCACGCAGACAGGTCCTTATTTCGTCGGGGGGTCTTTTGGGGGAGGGTTGGTAGTATAAGCTGTTTAAGCGGTCAAATAATTCTTTGGCTTCTATGACAGATGATAAGGTTTTTCTTTTTCTTCTGCTTCCCCCCTTGATTTCTGAAAATATTTGTTTTATTTTCTTGTCCGGGAAATTATGGATTAAAATAGCCATTGCAGTAATATAATCACAGCCCATCTCAGCGGTCTCTTTTAGCATAAAGGAGAGGTGGCGCATGTTGGGAGGGCTTGAACCCTTTAAAATTTCGCTCTCCAAATCAAAAAAAAGATTCCTGGAGAAAGCAGAACCTCCAATTCTTTTTGTTGCCATAATTCTTTCGTATTCGTAAATTGCCCGGGCATACTCATCAAATGCTTCTTTTAAAACAATAAAGTCGCTGTCGGTTGAAAATCTGGATGCAATAGCAATTTCTCCTTCTCTTAACATTCTATGGAATTTTTCTTCTGTCAAAACAGTTGCTTCTCCGGATTTTCCGTATGCTATATATCCGGTAGGAGGAAGAGTGCTTGGGCTAAAAACACCGGGGGATGAGCCGGTGGGACTAGAAGGAGTAGTTCCTCCACTAGTTATTTTGCTTGATAAGAATTTCTTTCCAAGGCCGATTGGTCTAATACCGTTAATGCTTAACATGTTAAGTTGTTTTCGATCAGGATAATTAATAATTTCAGGCTATTTTTGTAATAGCGAAATTCTTAAAATGTCCAGATAAGCCAGCAGGCGGTCGAGAAATTTTTCTCTTTTGACCGGAAAAGAAAAGATTAGGAGCGGTATGGCGATGATCATTCCGAAAGTTAAAAGTAAGCGATAAATGATCCAGGCTAATACACCGTAATGCTTTTTGCAAAAATAGAGGCCGCCTTTGAATCCCTCAACAAATAACCTCCGGTTAAAAACTCTTTTACTGCTATACCCTCCATAATGTATTATCTTTGCTTCAGGAAAAAAATAAATTTTCCATCCTGCCTTGCGGATACTCATGCACCAATCCAAATCGTCATTATAGAAGAACAAGTTTTCGTCCATCATTCCGACTTTTTCTATTACTTCCCTGCGAACCATCAGGCAGGCTCCAATAACAAAGTCTACCGGTACCGGTTTCTTGGATAAGTAGAACTTTTTGCCAAACACTCCGCCTTGTTTTTGAATTGTTCCGTCAGTGTTTAAAAGTTTTGGTCCGCAGGCCCCGATTTTTGTGTTTTTATCCATGAAAGCAACCATTTTATCAAAGGAAGAATTTTGAGTAATAGTGTCGTCATTTAAGAGCATTTGATAGCGGCCCCGGGCAATTTTTAATCCCTGGTTTGATGCTTTTATAAAACCGGCATTTTCTTTGTTTTCAATTAATCTAACTTGTGGGTATTGGCTTTTCACCATTTGTTGTGATCCGTCGCTTGAGTTGTTATCCGTAACCATTATTTCAAAACTGATTTTGCGGGTATTTTTATAAATAGAGGCCAAACATTGATCAAGCAGCTTTTTGTTGTTAGTATTTACAATTATAATTGATAAGTCGAGTGGCATTTGCTAGAATTATACCATGATAAAAAAAATATTAGTAATTCATGGCCCAAATCTTGATCAGCTTGGAAAAAGAGAAATTGATGTTTATGGCAAGACTACTTTAGATGACATCAACAAAGCTTTGGAACAAAAGGCACAAGAGCTAAAGATAGAAGTTAAGGCATTGCAGCTATCTGGCGAGGGAGAAATATGTAAGGAAGTTGGTGCCGCAAAGGAGAATTGCTTTTCTGCAATTCTGATTAATCCTGCTGCATATACACATTATTCTGTTGCTGTCAGAGATGCTGTTGCTGGTGCAAATTTACCTACGGTTGAGGTTCATCTCTCAAATATTTATGCAAGAGAAGAATTTAGACACAAATCTGTTATTGCTCCTGTTGCGACCGGCCAGATTTCGGGTTTTGGTCTAAATAGTTATATTTTAGGATTAGAAGCGGTCTCAAAACTTATTAATGCATAAAGACCACCTTAAATCCATCCGCATTGCAGAGGCTGTCTTTGCTTCTTTAAATGAAATTGTAAGACCGGGCCTTTCTGAAAAAGAAATTGCAAAAGAGATTCGCAAGCGGTTAAAAAAACATGGGGCAAAAAAAGAATCCTTTCGGATAATTGTGGCCTCTGGTAAAAAATCCGCTAAAATTCACGGGTTTGCTTCAAACAAAAAAATCAGTAAAAACGATCTAGTTATGTTTGATTTTGGCGCATTGTATAAGGGATATCGATCCGATATGACCCGGACTTATGTAGTGGGCAAGCCGACCCGACTTCAAAAAAAACGCTATGACATTTTAAAAAAGGCTCAAATGGCATCAATTAGAAAGATTAAGGCCGGGGTTAAATGCTCGCAAGTTGACAAGGCCGGTCGTGATGTTTTAAGAAAATATAAATACGCAAAATATTTTGTCCATTCATCCGGGCACGGGATTGGCAAAAAAACTCACCAGCCCCCTAAAATCTCTTCAAAAAATGATAATATGTTAATGGCAGGCATGGTTATAACCATTGAGCCGGGGATTTATTTTAAAAAATGGGGCGGGATGAGGGTTGAGGATATGGTGCTTGTGACACGTAGAGGGTATAAAATATTAACAAATGTTGATCGGAGTTTAGTTTTATGAAAATATTTACAATCATAGCAGCTGGAGGATCGGGACAGAGGATGGGGCAGCCAAAGCAATTGCTTCCAATTTGCGGAAAACCGATGCTTGAGTGGACGGTTGATGCTTTTAAGCAGGTCTCAGAAATCTCCGGGATCGTAATCGTTGGTCCGGGGCAGGGCCTGTCTCCTCTGGTCTGTGAAACTGGACCGGAGAGAACTGATTCTGTTAGAAATGCATTGGCTTTAGTTCCAAAGGATTGCGATATCGTATTGATCCATGATGGTGCGCGTCCTCTTATTACACCAGAAATTATCAAAAATTCGATAGAGGAATGCAAGAAGCAAGATGCGGTAGTAGTTGGGGTGCCGGTGAAAGATACCATTAAGCAAATGACAAATGACAAATGCTTCGACAAGCTCAGCATTCCGAAATCATCTAGCATCCCGAGCGAAGTCGAGGGATGTCAAATGTCAAATAAATCTTGCAATCATCAAATTGGGAAAACGCTAGAGAGAGAAAGGCTATGGGCGGCACAAACCCCACAGGTATTTAAATATTCAATTCTTAAAGAGGCCTACAAAAAGGCAAAGGCCGGGGCAACCGACGATTCAAAATTGGTTGAGGATTTAGGTATACCTGTTAAAATGGTTATGGGGTCATACGAGAATATAAAGGTTACGACCCCGGAAGATATTATAATAGCTGAGGCAATATTATGTTCACGCCGACAAAAGAAGAATTTGTAGAATTATCAAAGCAGGGGAATCTTATTCCGGTCTATAAGTCTATAGACATGAAGAAGGAAACCCCTTTGACTGCTTTTCGTAAGCTCGAATCAGATTATTCCTTTCTTTTAGAATCAATGGAGGGGGGTGAAAAGATTGCCCGCTATTCATTTGTCGGCTCAAATCCAAAATTTATTTTCAAGTCCGGCGCCGATAAAGAAGATCCCTTTGAAGAATTAAAGAGATTTTTACATCAGTATAAGGCGGTAAAAATTCCAGGCTTACCCCGTTTTCATGGAGGGATGGTTGGTTACATTGGCTACGATAGTATCAGGTATATTGAGTCTCGTATTCCCAATAAAAACCCAGATGACTTGAAGGTTCCGGATATGCTATTTATGCTTGCGGATTCTCTGCTGGCGTTTGATCACGTTGAAAAAAAGATAATTATTATTTCTAATGCCCATATATGTTCTGACCCAGAAAAGGCTTATGCTGGTGCAATTGCAAATATTAATGAAATCGAGAAGAAATTAAAAAAGGGAATTAAGCTTTCAAAATTAAAAGAAGTTAAAAAAGATCTGGAATTCGCCTCAAATTTCACAAAAGAAGAATATCTGCAGACCGTTGAGAAGGCCAAGGAATATATTTCTGCAGGGGATATTATCCAGGTTGTTCCATCGCAAAGATTTGAAGCGTCCTTTACTAAGAATGGATTGGATGCCTATCGTGTTCTTCGTAACATCAATCCTTCTCCTTATATGTTTTATTTAAAAATGGACGATATGAGCTTAGTAGGATCATCTCCCGAGGTTATGGTTCGCTTAGAAGATGGTGAGTGTACCATTCGTCCGATTGCAGGAACCAGATGGAGAGGAAAGACGGAGGAAGAGGATAGGGCATTAGAAAAAGAGCTTCTGGCTTCCGACAAAGAGCTTGCAGAGCATGTTATGTTAGTTGATTTAGCTCGTAATGATCTGGGCCGAGTTTGTGAATATGGAACGGTGGAAGTTAATGAAAAGATGATAGTTGAGAAATATTCGCATGTAATGCATATTGTTTCAAACGTGCGGGGAAAGATTCGACCGGATAAAGATTGTTTTGATTTAATTAAGGCTTCATTTCCGGCTGGAACAGTTTCGGGTGCTCCAAAGATCCGAGCCATGGAAATTATTGATGAACTAGAAAATACCAGACGAGGACCTTATGCTGGTTCAGTCTGTTATTTTGGTTTTAACGGAGAGCTTGATTCTGCAATTACTATTCGAACAATTCTTCTAAAAAACAAAAAAGCCTATGTGCAGGCAGGCGGAGGGATTGTCGCTGATTCTGATCCTCAGGCTGAATATCAGGAGACCTGTAACAAAGCCAGGGCTCTTCTTTGCGCGTTAGAGTTGCTAAAATGATCAATCCCCGCATGTTCAAGATCTCTGATTCTCTGATCTGGATAATTCCAATTGTTTTGGTTTTAATCGGATTATTACTAATTACCTCTACTACCTATAATGCAGAATTAAAAGGGGATCGAGATCCCTTTTCTTACGTTAAGCGCCAGGCCGTTTCGTGTATTATCGGTTTGGCCGGTATGGTTTACTTTGCTTTTGTCGATTACAAAAAATTAAGAAGCATCGCTCCTTTCTTGTACATCTTAATGTTGATAATGTTGGTTTTGGTTTTGTTTATGGGACGAGCAACAGCCGGAGCGCAGCGTTGGCTAATGCTTGGACCCCTTTCTTTTCAACCCTCAGAGGTTGCTAAGTTGCTTCTAATCATATCCTTGGCAGCTTATTTCAACAGCAGAAAAGATAAAATCGGGATGTTTCGCGCCCTGGTAATTGCCGGCATTCCGTTTTTACTGATCTTTAAGCAGCCCGATCTTGGTACGGGTTTAGTTTTAATAGCAATATCTTTGGGAATGTTGATTTGGGGCAAAGCTTCTCCTGTTTTGCTTACAATGATTTTTTCGCCGCTGGCTTCAATTTATTTTAGTCAAAACCTTTATTTATGGATTACTTACATAATATTATTATGGGGAGTGCTGTATTTTTCAAGAGTAAAATTAATGGATATGTTTTTTATTCTCGGGATAAATATTGGGGTTGGGGTGGCATTGCCGATTTTGTGGGGATTATTAAAGCCATACCAGCAGATGAGGATACTCTCTTTTCTTAACCCTACTGCCGACCCGCACGGGATTGGCTATCATACCCTGCAGTCAAAAATTGCAGTGGGGGCGGGGGGGCTTTTTGGATCCGGATTTATGCAGGGAACGCAAACCCAGCTGCAGTTTGTTCCGATTCAAAATTCTGATTTTATTTTTTCAGCCATTGCGGAGGAATTTGGATTTATCGGGTCGACTACGGTTGTAGCATTGTTTACAATTCTTTTGTGGAGAATTTTTAGTATTGCCGAAAATGCTTACGATTACTTTGGTTCTATGCTGGTGGCCGGGATCGGAGTGATGATGTTCTTTCATTTTATTGTTTCGGTCGGAATGAATATTGGGGTCTTGCCGGTAGTCGGAATACCGCTGCCTTTTGTCTCTTTTGGCGGAACCTCTTTGGTTGAAAATCTTGTTGCTATTGGTATAATACAAAGTGTCGCGATGAGGCGGCAAAAATTAATCTTTTAATTGGGCCATGAAAAAAAACAAAAAGACAAAAGGAATAGTCGATCGCCTGGAGGATGGAATTGCAGTTATCCTTATGGGAGAAGATGAAGAAGTAGCGATCGAGTTTCCTGTTTGTTATTTGCCCGATGATGTCAAAGAGGGGGATATTGTTACACTTTGCGCTTCTGTAAAAAGCCGAAAGACAAAAGAGGCAAAACAGAAAGTTGCAGGTATGTTAAGAAAACTTGCAAAATAATTCTTTAATCCCTGTTTCCCTGATCCCATCCCCGATTTTGATAATCCCAGGATTTCCCGGATATAAAAACCCTCAGATTTTTTCCTGATCCCCCTGATCTCCCAGATAAAACAGATAAAAAATATAATATCAGGGAAATCAGGGACTATCAGGGTAATAATTCGGGCTTCCCCCATCAGGGATATCCGGGAAGATCACTATCCAGGGATAGGATTGGGGGCCGGGGGATTAAAGAATATTATAATTTGAATTCTGCCTCAACTCTACCAACTGCCTCCAGGGCCTTTCCTTTTACTGATACTATTACTTTCTGGCATTTAACCCAGCGCTCTTTTTCTTTTAAATAAACATTGCCCGATAGGGTAATTGTCTCATATTTATCAGAGTAGTCCGCTTGTTCTGCCTTTGCTTCTTTATTTTTTTGTATGACAATGATGTTGCCAAAGGCGGTGTAGTCTCCGCTTATAGTAGAGAGAATAAGAATGTCTGAATCCTGAAGGGTCTTCTCTTTCAGGATTTCTTTTATTTTATTGTTTTTTAGATTCTGCGCAGTTTCTGGTTTTATTAAGGCGCGGCCTTTTTCGATTACTGTTTTAACCTTTCCCGATAATTCAATCTGTTTCTTGTTTTTGTTATAAACAACTTTTTTAGCTATTGCGGCCTTTTTTCCCTGGATTGCTTCTACCTCTCCGCTGGCGGTAATATCTTTTTTCTCATCAATATACATTTTTAGGTAGCCGGCTTTAATATTTGTCTTTTCTTTTCCGTCAATTGTGGCGTTTATATTATTTTGGGCTATAATTTCTTCATAATCAGCAATGTAGCGCATTTTGTCGCAGGTTAGGTTGATATCCTTTCTTTTGATTCTAATATTTCCGTTGAGTGTAGAAATTCCTTTGTCGTGGTCAATTTCAATAAAATCGCTTCGGAGAGTTGTTTTTTTATCAACCAATTTAATATTCCCTGATAAAAAAGAAGATTTGTTGTCCGGATTGTATTTAAAAAAATCAGCAGAAATACGAGAAAACTTTCTTTTTTTCTTTCCTTTTTTCCCGGTAATTACAATTAATGCATTGGCAGTTTTTGCTTCTACATTTTTTGATTTTTTGTAGGCAGCAACTTCATGTGCTGTGAAATCCTTGATTAATAATTCCCCATCTTTATAAAAAAGCCCTTTTTTGACATCTTTCAAATTTGTCGCATCCCGGTTGTTGCCAACCCAGCCGGTAACTGCCGAAAACTCCCAAACTTTTTTTCCTTCGGATCTGCCGACAATGCTTGATGCATCAAACTCCAGAATTTTTTCTACCCGCCGCGAAGTGTCATGTTTTGGTTGAGAAAAGAATAAAACCAGAACCAGCATTATAAATGATGCGATGGCGGCAAACAGGATTGGCTTCCACGGGGTTTGTTCCATGGGAAATATTATAGCAGGTTGATGGTTCTTTAGAAATATACTATAATACTTTTAACGAACAACAAACGACACGCCGCCTATAACGCGAGCGTATCGTTAGTAAATAAAGGAGGATTCAAAATGGCGAAGAAGGTAAAAGTTGGTATCAACGGGTTTGGAAGAATCGGTCGGAATGTGGTACGGGCAGCTCTAAAGAGCGGGGCAGATATAGACTTTGTAGGAGTTAATGATTTAACCGATGCAAAAACATTAGCTTATTTATTTAAATACGACTCTGTCCACGGAGTCCTGGATAAAGATGTCAAAGAGGTGAAGGATGGGATTTCAGTCGATGGAAAAGTAATTAAAGTAATGGCAGAGAGGGATCCGTCTAAATTACCCTGGGGGGAATTAGGCGTTGATGTCGTTCTTGAATGTACCGGAATCTTTAGGAGTGTTGAAAAAGCATCCGCCCATATAAAAGCCGGCGCAAAGAAGGTTATTATTTCTGCTCCTGCGCAAGGGGAGTGTACAACTATTGTTATGGGAGTGAACCATGATAGTTATGATCCTAATAGAGACAATGTTGTATCAAATGCCTCCTGTACAACTAATTGTCTTGCTCCTTTTGCCAAAGTTCTTAACGATAAATTTGGTATTGTTAAAGGATTAATGACAACAATTCATTCATATACAAATGATCAACACGTTCTTGATTTACCGCATAAAGATTTAAGACGTGCTCGCGCAGCCGCAATGTCTATGATTCCAACAACAACCGGAGCGGCAAAGGCTGTAGGATTGGTTCTTCCAGAGCTTAAAGGAAAACTAAATGGTTTTGCGGTCCGTGTCCCAACCTGGGATGCATCTTTAGTTGATCTAACTATAGAACTTGCCAAAGAAGCTTCTGTTGATGAAATTAATGCTGCTGTGAAGGCTGCTGCAGAAGGACCATTAAAAGGCATTCTTCAATATACTGAAGATCCGATTGTTTCTGTAGATATTATTGGGAATCCCCATTCATCTGTTTTTGATTCAGGACTAACTATCCAGATTGACAAGAAATTTGTCAAAGTTGGATCGTGGTATGACAATGAAATGGGCTTTTCAAACAGAATGAATGATCTGGTTCTCTTAATGGCATCCAAGTTCTGATATGCCCAAAAAAACAGTAGCAGATATTAAGGATTTATCCGGCAAAAGGGTCTTTGTTCGTTGTGATTTTAATGTGCCTTTGGATGACAAGCAAAACATCACTTCGGACAAGAGAATACAGGCGGCTCTTCCTACTATTAAATACCTAATCGATAAGGGGGCAAAGTTAATTTTAGCCTCTCACCTCGGCCGTCCCAAAGGGGAGGTTAAAAAAGAGCTCTCACTGGTTCCTGTACAAAAAAGGCTCTCTGAATTATTAGGGAAAAATGTTAAATTTGCTCCTGACTGCATAGGTCCAGAGGTTAAAAAGCTGGTTGCTGAGTTAAAAGACGGAGAGGTTCTCCTTTTAGAAAATCTTCGCTTTCATAAGGCCGAAACCGATAATGATCCCAAATTTGCAAAAGAATTAGCATCCCTCGCCGAAATATATGTTTCTGACGCTTTTGGGACAGTTCATCGCGCACATGCTTCAACTGTTGGTATTGCAGATGATTTACCAGCCTATGCCGGTTTTTTGATAGAGAAAGAGCTTAAGTTTCTTGGCGCTGCTCTGGATAATCCAAAACGGCCCTTTATTGCAATAATTGGAGGGGCAAAGATTTCCGGAAAACTTCAGGTACTAAAACATCTGATGGGTAAGGTTGATGCAATTATTGTCGGTGGCGGAATGGCCTACACTTTCTTCAAAGCTCGCGGAATTAAGGTGGGGGGGTCAATTGTTGAAAAGGACCTAATTCCGGAAGCAAAAGAAATATTAAAAGCGGCGATTGATGAGGAGACTCCTTTTATGCTGCCGATCGACCATGTTGTTGCCGATAAATTTGCAGAAGATGCTAATGTCCAAATTGTACCCCGGACAACAATTCCTGACGGATGGCAGGGGATGGATATTGGCCCCGATACAGTTAGAAAATTTGCTAACGCTATTTGTGACGCAAAAACCATTGTCTGGAACGGACCGATGGGGGTCTTCGAAATGGATCGCTTTGCCAATGGAACTATTGAAATTGCAAAAATGGTAGCGGATGTAACCAGCAAAGGAGCAATTTCAATCATTGGCGGCGGGGACTCCGTCTCGGCAGTAACAAAAGCCGGGCTTGCGGATAAAATGAGTCATATTTCAACCGGGGGAGGCGCCTCTTTAGAATATATGGAAGGGAAGGTTCTTCCCGGGATTGCCTGTCTACAAGATAAATAAGCGAACGAGTCGAACCATTGACAAAAAGAAGGGCTGTGTTAAACTAACGATAACATGAAGACATTTTTAATTGCTGTTCAATTTCTTTCGGCGGTTCTCCTGGTTATTACCGTGCTGCTGCATGCTGCAAAGGGGGAGGGCTTGGGTGGTATCGGAGGGGCGGCTAAACTATTTGGGACCCCAAGGGGATTAGAAGATGGGCTCAATAAGATAACAACCGGCTGCGCAGTAGTATTTTTGCTTGTTTCTTTGGTTTTGGGGATTTTTTAAAAGAGGAGACTACATGGCAATCAGCCGCTTTATTGATTCGTTCCTGGTGGTCTGGGTAAGGATATTTCCCTATTTTATCAATCTACTTTTAGCTGCTTTCGTCCTTATTGCGGGAATATCAGCAGCCAGGCTGGTGCAGTATCTGGTAACTTTCTTTTTTAAGAATATCGGGATTGATTGTTTTCTAGAAAAAATCAAATTAACCGCTTTTTTGGAAAAAGCAGAAATCAAAAGGCCTGTTTCGCAATTGTTGGGTGATATTTCTTATTGGCTTGCGGTTTTACTCTTAATAGTAGCCCTGGCAAATTTTTTAGGTCTTCCGGTAGATCCGCTGCTTGACCGGATTTTAAATTATATTGGTATTGTGTTTTTGGCTGCCTTAGTTCTGGGTTTAGGCGTATTTTTATCATCCTTTATAAGCGGTGTGGTATATATTATTGCCGTCAATGTTGGTATTCCTGGCGCAAAAACAATTGCCAGGATTATGCAGTATGCAACCATTATTTTTGCTTTTCTGCTTGCACTTGAACAACTTGGGATAGGTCCTTCACTGATTGTCCCGTCGATCGGAGTAATAATTGGAGCGGTCGGACTGGCGGTAGCTATTGCCTTTGGTTTAGGCTGCAAAGATATCATGGCGGATTTTGTCTCTAATTTAATCAAGGGAAAATAAATCTATAAAAAGAGGGGGTGAAATATGAAAAAATTGATTGTTTTATTGTTATCATTGGTCTTGTTATCAAGTGCATCTTTTGCTGCGGGTATTTCTGCAGTGAGTGTTGACGTTGAGGGAATGCCTTACGTCAGACTGGCATTAAACAAAGCACAATCTGTTGATCTCGGCGTAATGTATGTTTCTACGGCAGCCGTAGCAACAACTACTATTGTTGGAAGGTTTAATAGTAAGTTGTTTGATCTTTCAAAGAGCGCAAACGCTTTTTGGGGAGCTTCAGTTGGCATTGCTAGTGCAGCAGCTTCAACAACTACCATTAATGGTTTTGTTGGTGCAGAAGTTATGCTTACACCCAATCTGGCAGGTTATGCAAGGGTTAATCTTGTTAGCCTAGTTAGCACGGGTGGAGCTTCAACAACTACCTTGATGGGTGGTTCTGCCGTTTCTTACAGCGGTTTGACCCTGTATCTATAATTAGGAGAAAATGATGAAATATTTATTGATTGCATTGTTAGCAGCAGTATTAATAACATCTGCCTCCTATGGTGAGATCAATGCAAAGTTAGGATTAGCCGGGGGCGGAGCGCAGCTTGCTCTTGAAGGGGTTAGGGCATTAAGACCGGATATTTCTGCTTCATTAACAGCCGGATATGCCTATAACAGTGAGTATGGCTTAGTTTCTGCTGCCTTAGCAATTGCTAAAAAAATTAGACCTGATTTGGATATTGGTATTGGATTGACTTATTCCAGCTATTCAGTCGCTGTTCAAAATCTTATTGGTGTTAGCAGCATTAACGATAAATCTGGTGCCGGCGGAAAGTTGTTTCTAAAAAAGCAAATCCGCAGCAACCTTTTTGTTGAGGCTGGCTACGATACGCGAATGGGATTATTGGCAGAAATTGGATTGGAATTAAGAAAATAGTTCCTAAACCCTCGTATGTAATTGTTTGCATGCGAGGGTTTTTTTTGTGATAAAATAAAATAGTGCAAACACTTTATTTTAATCTTCTTGGCCTTGGTTTACTTAGTTTTATCTTGACTGTCATTCTTACTTATCCCCTTCTTTTACTCTTAAGAAAATTAAAAAGTTTTCAAACGGAGAGGGAGGAGGGCCCTGAAAGTCATAAGAAAAAAAGCGGGACCCCGACCATGGGGGGGATTGGATTTGTTCTGGTGATTTCTGCTCTTTCATTTTTTGTTCTTCCTTCTCGTTTCTTCCCTCTGATTGGTCTTTTTGGTGGTTTTGCCCTGATCGGTTTTTTGGATGATTTTTTAAAGATAATAAGAAAACAAAACCAGGGCCTGACCTTTTGGCAGAAAATGTTTTTACAGATAATGGTCTCGTCGCTCTTTTCTTTCACAATAATTGATCCTATCCACTTAGGGGCCGTTTCTGGTTTTTTAAAGCTGTTTTCTCTCAATTATTTCTGGGTTTATTACTTGTTTTCTGTTTTTGTGATTGTCGGCGGGGCAAATGCAGCAAATCTAACTGACGGATTGGACGGGTTATTGGCCGGGGCCGCGGTACTGGCATTTATCTGTTTTGGATATGTTTTAATAAATCAATTACTTCTTCCGGCCTCATCTTTTTCATTTATTGTAGGGGGGGCACTATTAGGGTTTCTTTTCTATAACGCACCTGCAAAAAAGAGGGCATGGCTTTTTATGGGGGATGTCGGCTCTCTTCCTGTTGGGGCGGCCTTATCCGGTTTGGCAATAATGACCCATAATGAAATTCTTTTGGTTGTAATCGCCGGTCTGTTTATAGCGGAGGCCCTGTCTGTTATAATACAGGTTGCTGCCTTCAAATTATTTAAAAAACGGGTCTTTGAAATGGCTCCGCTGCATCATCACTTTGAGCTTTTGGGGTGGAGCGAGCCTAAGGTGGTTTTTATGTTTTGGCAGATAAGTTTTATTTTGGCTCTGCTGGGAGTTTTGATAAGCACTAATGCACTATAAGAATAAAAAAGTAACTGTTTTTGGAATGGGTATATCCGGAATTGCTTCAGCAA
Source organism: Candidatus Saganbacteria bacterium (assembly GCA_013202975.1). Lineage (GTDB taxonomy): Bacteria > Margulisbacteria > WOR-1 > XYC2-FULL-46-14 > XYC2-FULL-46-14 > JABMQY01. The sequence goes on along the minus strand of JABMQY010000056.1, from coordinate 15,573 downwards.
ATAAACTTCTTGAACTGGGTGCCAGGGTAACTATTTCAGAAAAACGCACAGCAGAAGAATGCAATGCAGCTGTTGTTAAAGGATTAAAGGAGCAGGGAGTTGTTTTTGAATTCGGCGGACATAGCATGTATTCAATTGCCGGCCGTGATTTTATAGTTATAAGCCCTGGAATCCATCTTGATATCCCGGTCCTAAAAGAGGCCCGCCGGCATCATATTTTAGTTATTTCTGAGGTGGAGTTTGCTTTCCGTTTTCTGCATAAGCCGATTATTGCTGTAACCGGGACCAATGGCAAAACTACCACTTCTACTTTAATCTTCAAAATGCTCAAAGAGGCCGGGAAAAGGGTGGTGGTTGCCGGAAATATCGGGACTCCCTTGATTACTGTAAATGACCGAAATTTAGACTTTATTGTTGCAGAAATAAGCAGTTATCAGCTGGAAGCGATTAATTTTTTCAGGCCGTGGATAAGTGTTTTGCTGAATATAACTCCGGATCACATGGATCGGCATCATAACATGCATGAATATGCCAAAACAAAAGCCCGCATATTTTTAAATCAGGGGAAGACAGATTATGTGATTTTTAATGCGAAGGATCAGCTGGTTTTAGAACTGGTCGAATCTGTAGTGGCTAAAAAGATTCCTTTTGACACCAAAGATATCTTTTTTGATCCGGCAGAAATAATAATTAAGGGGAAACACAATATTGAAAATATTATGGCAGCCGCTTATGCCGCTCAATTATGCGGTATGTCAAGAGATGATATAAAAAGGGTTTTGAGGGAATTTCCGGGCATTCCCCACCGCATTGAATTTATAAGATCTGTGCGCGGGGTAAGTTTTTACAATGATTCAAAAGCGACCAATCCTGACTCAACTATTAAGGCCTTGCAGGCGCTTGCCTCAAATAATAAAAAACCAAACATTATTCTAATTCTCGGGGGGCTTGATAAGGGAGTCAGCCTTTCATCTTTGGTTTTAGAAATAAAAGGGTCTGTCAAGACAGTTGTTTTAATCGGGACTGCGGCAGTTCGTTTTAATGAAGAGCTGATTCAGTCCGGGTTTAAAAATGTCAGATTTGCCCAAAATATGCTGGATGCGGTGGAAACCTCAGTCGGTCTCGCCCAGGAGGGAGATCAGGTTTTGCTCTCTCCCGCCTGTTCCAGTTTTGATATGTTTTCCGGTTTTGAAGAAAGGGGAGAGGTTTTTCGATCCGCGGCACTTAGTCTTCATGAATAACAGAATTGCTCCCAATAAAAAACGTCCTGATTTTCTTTTTGTTTTTCTGCTTTCACTGCTGCTCTTTGTTGGGATTATTCTGGTCTTTTCTTCAAGCTGCGCCATGGCGCTCAAAAATACCGGTGATAGTTTCTTTTATGTAAAGCGCCATATCTTTTATGTCTTAGTTGGTTTGCTTGCCTTTTACTTTGCCTATCACCTTGATCTTTCCAAATTAAGGAAGCGTTCTTTCTTTTTATTGCTGGGAGCATTTTTGTTTTCGCTTTTGGTATTTGTTCCTGCTGTGGGGAAGAGCATGGGCGGGGCTGCCCGTTGGATTAATTTATTGGGAATTTCAATCCAGCCTTCCGAAATATTAAAACTCGCAATTATTATTTTTTTAGCGCACCTCCTTGCTAAGCAGAAGGAAAAACTCAGCTCGTTTTTTAGCGGGTTGCTTCCATTGCTGCTGATAGTTCTATTTGCTGTTTTTCCCGTTCTGATGCAGCCTGATTTTGGGACTACACTTACGATCCTCTTTGTGGCTTTTTTTATGTTTTATATCAGCGGGGCAGAACTCTCCCATCTGGCAATTCTTTTTTTAACAGGAGGGGTCACTGCTGCGGGGTTGTCGATTATGTCTCCTTATCGTCTGCGTCGAATGCTTTCTTTTTTAGATCCCTGGGCTGATCCATTGGGTGCAGGTTATCAAATTATCCAGTCACATATTGCTATTTCAAGCGGCCATCTTTTTGGTCTGGGTTTGGGAAATTCAAAGCAAAAATTTCTCTACCTGCCCCAGCAGTATTCTGATTTTATTTTTGCTATCATGTGCGAGGAGCTGGGGCTGATAGGTGCTGTGATATTTTTAGCCTTACTGCTCTTTTTTCTTATCCGGGGCTTCATTATTTCAAGCCGTCCCAGCGATTACTATCTTTCTATCTTGGGGGCCGGAATTGTTTTTATGTTTGCCATTCAGGCTTTTCTCAATATTGCTGTAGTGTTGGGATTGCTCCCCACCACCGGGCTTCCTCTTCCCTTTATAAGTTATGGCGGAACAGCTATTGTTGTTAATCTTTTTGGGGCAGGCATAGTTGCCAATATATCAAAACGATGAGAATAATCATTGCAGCAGGGGGTACGGGGGGGCATATATATCCGGGTATAGCTTTGGCCGAAGAGCTGAAATTAAAAGATGATAAAAATGAAATACTTTTTATAGGGAGCAAAGATGGCCTTGAAAAAAACCTGGTTAACTTTCCCATCAAATTAATAAATGCACGGGGACTTTTAAGAAAGTTATCCTGGAAGGCTTTAAGCGCTCCTTTTGTAACCCTTTGCGGCTTTTTTGAGGCATTGGGCATTATTTTTAGATTTAGGCCTGATTGGATCGTTGCAATGGGGGGCTATGTTGCTCTTCCGGTTGTCTTTGCAGCAAGGATTTGCAGTGTACCGGTACTGCTTCATGAGCAAAATGTCCTGCCGGGCATTACTAACCGCATATGTTCTAGAATTGCAAAAATTGTTACTCTCTCTTTCAGTGAATCCTTGAAATACATAAAAGGAATTGTAACCGGCAATCCTGTTAGGCGACAAATTCTTGCTGTTTCGCACCGGGAGTCCAAAAGATTTTCGGTGTTAATTGTAGGCGGCAGCCAGGGTTCGCGAACTCTCAATTATGCCGTAATTGCTATGCTTGATAAATTTGTAGATTCCGGTGTCGACATTATTCATGTTTGCGGAGAGCGGGATTATCCGGAGCTGCCCAAGAAAGAATACCCCTTTTATAAACTTATCTCTTACATGTATAATATAGAAGAAGGATTATCCCAGGCCGATCTGGTGGTGAGCAGGGCCGGGGCTACAGCAATATCAGAAATCTTGGCTGCCGGCCGGCCTTCTGTATTAATTCCGTTTCCTTACTCGTCAGAAGGGCACCAGGAACTTAATGCTATGGCAGTGGTTGTCTGCGGTGCTGCGCTTATTTTACATGATCAGGAGATTGATAAGCTTGCAGCGATGATAAAAGAGCTGGCTTCGGACAAAGAAAGGCTTATTCGGATGAAAAAGGCCGCTTTGGATCATTCTTTTATTGATTCGGCTTCCCGGATAGTTAAATTATTATATGAAAAAAATTAATTATGAGCGCTTAAAAAATATTCACTTGGTTGGAATTGGCGGTTGTGGTGTTTCGGCCATTGGTAAAATTTTGCACCAGATGGGTTATCATGTCAGCGGATCAGACCTTAAGGAGAACAGTAACACGATTCGGTTAAGAGACTTGGGCATTACAATTTATCTGAGGCATAAAAAATCTAATTTAAGGAGTGCTGATTTAGTGGTTGTTTCATCCGCAATTCCGGACAATAATCCTGAATTACTTTCTGCAAAAGCTGCTGACATCCCGATAATAAAACGCGCGCAAATGCTTTCTTTTATACTTAAAAAACATAAATGTGCTATTGGTATTGCCGGTACCCATGGAAAAACCACAACGACCTCGATGATTTCAAAAATTCTTCTCGAAAATAGTCTGGATCCAACTTTTTTAATCGGGGGAGAGACTGATTATGTTGATGGAAATGCCAGATTGGGTAATTTGCAATATGCTGTGGCAGAGGCAGATGAGAGTGACGGGTCTTTTCTTGAGCTTGAGCCTAATATTGGGGTTGTCACAAATGTTGAGCAGGATCATATGGAGTACTTTAGAAACGAGAGCAACCTTTTTCAGCATTTTGTCGATTTTGCCGAAAAGATAAAAGAAAAAAACGGTCTGCTAATTATGTCTGACCATCCTAACTGCACAAAAATATTCTCAAAAATAGATCTAAAAAAAATAACTTATGGCTTTTCGCAAAAGGAAACATTTTCTGCCCGTGATTTTGAGTTTAAGGAAGGGGTTTCTAAATTTAGCGTTTTATATAAAGAAAAAGTTCTAGGGAATGTTGCTCTCTCAGTTCCGGGAGAACAAAATATTTCAAATGCCTTGGCGGCAATTGCTATCGGTCTTGAAGTTGGAATTCCGTTTGAATCTATTGCCTCTGTGCTCCAGACCTATTTGTCGGTTAAGAGGCGGTTTCAAATAATAGGAGAGGTTGACGGTGTCATGGTGGTGGATGATTATGCTCACCATCCCACAGAGGTTCGGGCAACCCTCAGTGCTGCCCGATTAAATTATAAAGAGCAGAACAGACGGATAATTGCAGTGTTTCAGCCCCATCGCTATTCCAGAACCTTTTGGCTGGCAGAGGATTTTGCAAAGTCTTTTTCACAGGCTGATCTGGTTGTGATTACAGACATCTATTCTGCCGGCGAAGCCCCCATCCCAAATGTGTCCGGAAAAATGATTTCGGATAAAATGGAGGACAAAAAAAATGTCATTTTTATTCCGAAAAAAGAAAAAATTGCCGAACATCTGCTTCCGGTGCTCAGATCCAATGATATGGTTTTAACTTTGGGGGCCGGGGATATCTTTAATGTCGGCAAGGAGCTTTTATCCAGATTAAAAATAAGACATGAAACGTCATCAAAATGAACTACTAAGTAAACACACATCATTTAAAATCGGCGGTCCGGCCAGGGTTTTATTAATACCCGAAACAATAGATGAACTAAGAGAGTTTTTGAAGAATAATAAGGATCCCTTTTTTATTCTCGGCTTGGGTTCTAATGTTCTCTTTAGTGACAAGGGTTTTTCTGGGACGGTAATAAAAACCTCAGAACTTAATTCTGTTATTATTGAAAAAAATATGGTTTATGCGCAGGCTGGAGTTGCACTTAGTGAATTAATTAAGATTACTTCTGCAAGGGGCTTTTCTGGCCTTGAGGTTTTGGCCGGTGTTCCGGGAGCGCTTGGCGGGGCGGTCAAGGGAAACGCCGGGGCTTATGGCAGCTCTATCGGCAAGCTGGTTGAGTTTGTGAATGTTTTCACAAGCCCCGCCGTCGGCGGGGCAAGCAAAGGAATTTCTAAAACGCTGAATAAAAAAGAGCTGGAATTCTCCTACCGGGGCAGCAATATTAAAGGTGTAATTTATGAGGTCGGTTTAAAATTAAGAAGAAAATCTACGGCTCTCATAAAAAAAGATATTAAAAAATATTTGAGGTTGCGCCAGGAAAAACATCCCTTAGGCATTCCTTCGGCAGGCTCTATTTTTATAAATCCACCGGGCACTACTGCCGGTAAATTAATTGAGGCTGCCGGATTAAAGGGCTTTAGAATCGGGGGGGCCGAGGTTTCTAATAAACACGCCAATTTTATTGTTAACAGAGGATCAGCCCGCTCCTCTGACGTATTGAGATTAATAAAAAAAATACAGAATAAAGTTAAAGATCAATTAAGTGTAACCCTAAAGCCGGAAATCATAATAATTGAATAAAGAAATAAAGCATGTTAATATTATATATTCATGAATCTTAAAGAAATAGAATGTAAAGCCCTGGTCATACGTTATTTGATCATAGAAATGATCAGCCGGGCTGCATCTGGACATCCCGGAGGCTCATTGTCTGCCACGGATATTATTGCCACGCTTTTTTTCTACAAAATGAGGCATAAACCAAACCAACCAGAGTGGCCTGAGCGGGATCGCTTTGTGTTGTCAAAAGGGCACGCAGCCCCGGCCCTTTATACAACATTGGCTGAGGCCGGCTATTTTCCGCGTTCTTTTTTGAAAAATCTTCGACAGGTTGGAAGTCCGCTGCAGGGCCATCCGGATATGTTATCGCTCCCCGGAATCGAAATGACAACCGGATCATTGGGACAGGGTCTTTCTGTTTCTGTCGGGATGGCTTTGGCTGCCAGGGTAGATAAACTTAAGTATCGAGTTTATTGTCTGATTGGTGATGGAGAGTCGCAGGAAGGACAGATTTGGGAGGCTGCTATGGGCGCCGGCCATCATAAACTCGATAACCTTTGTGTAATTATGGACCATAACAAACTACAGATTGATGGAAAGATAGAGGATATTAAGACCATCTCTCCTGTAGCAGATAAGTGGAGGGCCTTTAACTTTCATGTAATTGATAAAGTTGACGGCCACAATATTAAAGCTTTGATGACTGCCCTTGATAAGGCAGAAAAGAACAGGGGCAAACCGACCATAATAATTGCAGATACTGTTAAGGGAAAGGGTGTTTCTTTTATGGAACACAATAATAAATTTCATGGATCCCCCCCCTGCGGCGATCAAATTGAATGTGCATTGAAGGAACTTAAATGAAAGATTTAGGAAAAGAGGCAACCCGTGTAGCTTATGGTAAAACTCTTGTAGAGTTGGGCAAAAAACATCAGAACATTATTGTTTTGGATGCTGATTTATCCTGTTCAACAAAAACGGCCCTCTTTGCAAAAGAATTTCCTGACCGTTTTTTTAATGCAGGAGTTGCAGAGCAGGATATGATGGGCATGGCAGCTGGTTTTGCAACGACCGGAAAGATTGTTTTTGCTTCTACTTTTTCTTGTTTTGCCTCCGGCCGGGCCTGGGAGCAGATTAGGGTTTCGATCGCTTATCCCAGGCTTAATGTAAAGATTTGTGCAACCCATGGCGGAATAACAACCGGTGAAGACGGGGTTACACACCAGGCGACCGAAGATTTAGCAATTCTTAGGGCAATTCCTAATCTCACTCTGATTGTCCCGGCTGATGCGATTGAGGCAGAGAATGCAGTACGGGCAGCTGCAGCATATCATGGTCCGGTTTATATCAGACTCTCTCGTCTTACCTCCCCAATTATTTATGAGAAGAAGGATTATGGATTTAAGATTGGAAAAGGGGTAACTTTAAGACAGGGAAAGAATATTTCAATTTTTTCTTGCGGGATACTTGTCCCTGAGGTTTTGAAGGCAGCCGAAGAATTGGAAAAGAAGGGGATTTCTGCTGAGATTATTAATATTCATACTTTAAAGCCATTGGATAAAGAAATTATTATTAAATCGGCGAAAAAGACCAAGGCGGTTGTTACTGTTGAAGAACATTCAATTGTGGGAGGTCTGGGAGGCGCTGTTGCTGAGGTTCTGTCTGAAAATTGCCCAACTATGATGGCCAGGGTAGGCCTGCGTGACATGTTTGCTGAATCCGGCAAAGCCCCCGATCTTCTGGTTAAATATGGTCTGACTGCTGATAATATAGTAAAAACCGCAAAACATTTGTTGAAGAAATGACTATGAAAGACCGTCCATCCTGGGATAAATACTTTATGCGGATTACCGAGGATGTATCTCTGCGTGCAACCTGTGTAAAACGTAAAGTTGGTGCAATAATTGTTAAGAATAATCGCATTATTTCAACCGGGTATAATGGAGCTCCAAAAGGATTTGAGCATTGTTCAAGCGTTGGCTGCCTTCGCAAAAAGATGAATGTACCATCTGGAGAGCGGCACGAGCTTTGCCGCGGTCTTCATGCTGAGCAGAACGCGATAGTTCAAGCAGCTGTTCATGGAGATCAGATCGACGGAGGAACCCTTTATTGTAATTACCAGCCCTGTGTCATTTGTGTAAAGATGATGATTAATGCCGGGATAAAGCGTTTGGTTTTTTCTGGTAATTATCCGGATGAGTTGGCAGGGAAGATGCTTCGAGAATCCAACATAAGCATTACAAAGATAGCCGAATAATTCATTAAGCTAGCAAAGGTTATTCATCATCTTGATTGAAAATATATTAATAATTGCCTGAAATTATTTCAATTGCTGCACGATAAAAATATATGCAAATTGGAAGATTATCAACACAAACACTATCAATATTTAGATATATGGCAACGCGAAGTTTACTCTCCTCTCAACGTACAGATTGCCAAGATCCAAGATGGGTGGTTCACGTGAATCCTACAAGTCCGTTTGGATGTGTCCCACCTGACACTCCCTGTGTTGCCATCGATAGGACTACATATATCGGTACAAATATGAACCGTTTTGATGCAAGGTTCGACCTAATTGGCTGGTCAGGGAAGGTAAGGACCGTATTTTTAGATGAGACAGGAGATGAATTGGTTAGATCAAGAACATTTGGCAAAAGTCTCTTGACTTCGATTCCAGCTTCGGAGGCAGCTTCGATCGAACAAATAAAAGAAGGGAGAGAGGTCGAATCAATCGGTTTTGCCTTAGTAACTTCACTTGGGTTTTTATTAAAAGGATATGATTTTCGAGAAATTGAGATAAATTTTATGCTTTCTGACCAAATGCGCGTTGCCTTAACAGAGGTTTTTGAACAGCTGGTTCAACTAGCTCAAATTGACCGCGCACATTTACCTGCTTTTGCCAATCCACCTTCCTTGACCTAAGCTCTATATCCTTCTATAATATAATCAATAGATTTTCTTTAAGGAGAATAAGATGAAAGTAGGTTTTCTAGGTCCCGAAGGGACATTTTCTGAGGCAGCCGGAAGGGCATATCTTAAGAGAGTAGAAGGACAGGTCGAGTTAGTTCCCTTTACCACCATTCACAGCCTTCTTCTTGCAGTTCAACACAGCAAAGTAAAAGAGGGCGTTTGCCCGATTGAGAACTCGATTGAGGGAACTATCGGCGTTGTAACTGATATGCTAGCCAAAGATGTTAACCTAAAAATTAGACAAGAGATAATCCTTCCAATCTTTCACTATCTGATTGCCCAAAAGGGGGTCAATCTTTCCGAAGTCACCGATGTTATCTCTCATCCCCAGGCCCTTGATCAGTGCAAGGATTTTCTTAGAAAAAAACTGCCAAAAGCCATGCTTCATCTATCATACAGCACTGCTGATGCCGTAAAACAGGTTGCCACATCGTTGGGCGAGAAAATAATTGCCCATGGAAAGGTAAAAGGCCGTGTTTTTGCCGCTATCGGCAATATTTCTACCGCCAAGCTCTATGGAATAAAGGTTTTGGCTTCTAAAATAAATGCTGCAGAAAATCAGACCCGTTTTCTGGTTTTGTCTAAAAAAGATCATCCCAAAACAGGCAGGGATAAGACCTCTATTATTTTTTCGATCAATAAAAATATACCGGGAGGACTCTTTAATATCCTAAAGGAATTTGCTGAGAGAAAAATAAATCTGACTAAGATTGAATCTCGTCCTTCAAAAAAGGCATTAGGAGATTATTACTTCTTTGTTGATATGGAAGGACATCAGAAGAGTAAGTTGGTTGCTGACGCCCTAAAAAGGGTCAAAAAGAATAGCGGATTTTTTAAAAATCTTGGTTCCTATCCAAAAGGAGGGAAATAATATGTCAGAAAATGATGACGGTAATTCTTTTTTAAGCGGTCTTATGATTGGCGGCGTATTGGGAGCTGCTCTTGGAGTTGCTTTGTCCGGGGATGAGAATAGAAGTAAACTCTGGAAAAAAATTGAAGAATTTGATTTTGAGAAAGCCTTTGATAAGCTTTCGAATGCATATGACGAGGGGAGTAAAGAAGCAAAGGTGATTACCCAAAAAATAGAGAATGAGGAGGATTTATGATCTATTTGCAGCTGACATTGTTAGCCTGCCTCTCTGTTTTTGTTATTGCTTTAACGGTAGCTGTGATATATTCAATTTTTATTCTTAAGGAGGTTGGGGAAGGCGCAAAGAGCGCAAACCTGCTGGTTTCGGATGCAAGGCGGCGCTTTAGTGCTATTACCGGGGTTCTGGATTTAGTTTCTACCTTTTTTGGCGGTGTAGATTCTGCCAAGAAGAAGATAAAAAAGAAGATGGTAAAACAGTTAATGCCTTCAAAAGCGGTAATGCTCGGTTTTTTTGCTGGTGTTAAACGAGGGATCCAGGTTATGACAGCAGGAGGTGAAAAAGAATGAGAAGGTGGTTTAAGACATTATTTGCCGGCGGAATTATTGGCGGGATTTTTGGTGTTCTTTTTGCTCCGGAAAAGGGAGAAAAATCCAGGGCAAAATTAAAAGATGCAGTGGAAAAGGGGAAAGAGAAGTTTGACGAAATAAAAGGCGATTTTCAAGAAAAAGAATGAAGACAAGAATAGCCGAGATTGTTCGGGATGTTTTACTTGAAAAACTTCCAAAGGATGCTTTTTGCCCCGAAATATCCATTGAGATACCAAAGATTATTGATCATGGGGATTTTTCGTCCAATGTTGCTTTCCAACTTACTAAATCGCTAAAGAAGTCACCCTTCCAAATTGCGGAGTCGTTAATAGATGATTTAAAAAAGCATAAACAGAGTAAGGCGCTCTTTTCAACTATTTCAGCTGCTAGAAATGGATTTATCAATTTTACTTTGAGCCTTGATTTTCTTCAAAAAAACATTAAAACTATCCGGAAACAGGATAAAAAATATGGAATGAGCAATCTTGGTATGGGCAAAAAGGTTTTAATTGAGTTTGTATCGGCAAATCCAACCGGACCGCTGCACATTGGCCATGGCCGTTGGGCAGTAATTGGGGATGATATTGCCAGTCTCTTTGAATATTGCGGGTTTAAAGTACAAAGAGAATTTTACGTAAATGATGTCGGCAACCAGATTAACAAGCTGGAAGAATCGGTTAAAGCAGTTGCCCAAAACAAAGCGATTCCCAACGACGGCTATGGCGGGGCTTATATAAAAGATATTGCAAAAGAACTAAAGAATAAAATTAGTGAGACAGATTTTCGAAACATTTTATTGAATGACATTTTAGCTCATCAAAAAGAGACGATGCAAAAGCTAGGGGTATCTTTTGATAATTATTTTAGTGAAAAGAAGCTGCATGATGAAGAGGTAATTGAGCAGGTAATATCAAAACTTACTGCAGAGGGACATACCTTTCGGGAGGGTGGGGCGCTCTGGTTTAAATCAGAGGCTTTGGGTGATGATAAGAACCGGGTACTGGTACGGGCAAATGGAGAGACCACTTATTTTGCAGCTGACATTGCTTATCATCTTAACAAGTATGAGCGCGGCTTTGATGTTTTAATTAATGTTTGGGGAGCTGATCATCACGGCTATGTTCCCCGTTTAAAGGCCGCAATTGAAGCCCTGGAGCTTCCTGCGGGTCGTTTTGAAGTAATTATTGGACAGTTAGTATCTCTTTATCGAGGATCTGAGCCGGTAAAAATGAGTAAGCGTACCGGTGATATGGTAACACTTGAAGAGGTCGTTTCTGAGATCGGATCTGATGCCACTCGTTTTTTCCTGACGATGAACTCGGCAAACAACCATGTGAATTTTGATCTTGAATTGGCAAAACAAAAAAGCCAGGATAATCCAGTTTATTATGTTCAGTATGCACATGCCCGCATATGTTCCATATTGCGGAAATCCAAAATCCAAATTTCAAAATCCAAAGAAAATCCAAAATCCCAAAATCTAACTTCATTAAATCATGAAGCGGAGAGAATATTAATGAGAAAGTTGTTGGATGTTGAGGATGAGGTAATTGCTGCGTGCAGGAAGAGGGAGCCGCATCAGATAGTGAATTATATGAGAGACCTTGCTCAAATCTTTCACAATTTTTATCATAAATGCCGGGTTTTAGAAAATCCGTCTCGATTAATGCTGGTTGATGCCACTCGAATAGTATTTCGGAATATGTTGGAGCTGCTAAAGATTACTGCACCTGAGAAAATGTAAGCCAGGTTTTATAATTTGATTCCAGTATTAGCTTTATATGGCAATACCACCTTGTATTTTTTTATTTTTCCAGGTGGGATAAAAGGACAATCTTTTAATAAGGAAAATGCTTCGTCAATAACCGCAGGAGGAAAGCCATTTCCTTTTTTATATGGTGCTAGTAATTCTCTCAACTTATTAACCCGGGTGGGCAAAAATTCAATCCAAATTCTAACGGCAGTATCCTCAGGCCAAATAAAAGATATTTCTCTTAAAAAGCATTCAAATTCTTTGTTTTTTGCGTTTTTATAAAATTCTTTTATTGTTGGAGCCTTTTTAAATCTTGCTGATCTTGGTTCTGGAGGATTTATAAAAAGTAAAAGTGAACCATCAGGATCAACCCCCAAAAATTGTTCTGAATAGATCGACCCTTGAGGTTTTCCTGTTTCATGAAAATATTCACTATCTAAGGCTCTTCCACGATGGTTTATGGAAGAAGATGTTCTTCCTATGACATGGGGAATAACAGCTTTCTTAGGAATTCGATTGATTCGTGTATTTTGACGAAGATCACGAATATCTCTGAAGAGTTTCAAGACCTGTCTCTCCTCCTCTCTCGTTAATACGTTATTTGGAAGTTCTAATTTATCAGCTTTGCCATCAAACTTATTTGTGATGGTGTTGTCGTATTTGGACCCTTCGTCACAAATATACCCTGCCTCTTTTAGTACCTGAATTACTTCCTTTGCTCTTTCAATATCCCAATTGAAACGACGACTAAGAGTAAAAAAATATAGAAACCCCTTGCAAATAAGTTCCATATCAGTTCTTTCATCCCTTCTTCTCTCTGGTATATATCTCTCTCGGATGTCAGCTCTTATTCTTGGGATAATCCTATCTTCGATAAAAGCTTTTAAATAATCTTTTGTCCAATAGGGATTTCCAGAATCATTATCAGCTAAGCAGTTGAATGCTGTTGGCTTAAGTAAACTAATAGAATGTGCAAATCTTTCAGCCCATTTATCTAATGCTTTTTCAGATGGTTGATGATCGGGAGTTGGAAAAAGTATTTTATGAAATAGATGCACTGATAATCTTGAACCAATGATGCCTCTACTCTTTACAGCCGCTTCCTCTGCATAAACATTTCCAGGCCAAAACCCTAATGTTGCCTGAGTACCGAATGGTACCCCCATTTCTCGCAACCGAATGGCTAAATCGCCAAAATCTGCATCATAATATGAGTCTCTCCACTGAAATGGATCACTATGTTGATAAAACATATATTCTACCCAAGAATTCTCTTTTATTAGTTGTTTTGCAATTAGAAGTGTCATTGGGAAAGGCATATGGTACATAGGTCTTCCTTCTTCCACTTCAGCTTCACACATTAAACAATAATTTTGACATGTGGTTGAGATTTGAAAGCTTTGGAATTTGCCCAACTTATTATATTTCTCTCTAAATGCTCTAAAGTTTGGATCATCAAATACTTCCTGAGTAAATGGATTTTTGTAAAGTTCAAGCCGAGGCTCTTCTACTGAAGGGAGCTCTGCAACAATCTCTTTTATTCCGTGGTAATCTGCTCTTTGGTTTAATAGCCTAGACCAAGTCAGAAGACTATGACCATCTTGGTTTAACAAGCAGCTATACGCATCAAGAATTTTGTGACCTCGAGCAAAACTAATTAGTAGGTTCCTGTCTGCATTTGGCAGTTTTGCTTTTAATGCCTTAACTTGAGGTTTGATTCCCCTCATTTGTCGATAGGCGATTCGTTCTGCTCTTGTTTTAAATTTTGGCATGTTTGTTCCTTCCTTCCCTCTCTATATATATCGTTAAATTTGGGCAAAAATTTCACTTTTTCTTGGTTAAATAATATGCTAAAATTCTATTATGAAATACGCTTATTTTAGAGGAAAAATAGTTCCGTTTGAAGAAGCTACTTTGAGCATAATGACCCATGCGCTAAATTATGGGACCGGCTGTTTTGAAGGGATTAGGGCATACTGGAACGAGGACCAGCAAAAGGCCTATATCCTGAAAATAAAAGAACACTATCAACGGCTGCTGCGTTCGTGTAAGACAATCCATACTAAAATAGATCCGTCTGTTGATGATCTTATCAAAATTACCATCGAGCTGGTCAAGAAAAATGGCTATAAGCAGGATGTTTATATCCGTCCGATCGCCTATAAATCTGAAGAAAAAATTGGTTTAGGATTGTATGGAGTAGAGGATGATCTTGCAATCTATCTGGCTCCTTTTGGCAATTATCTTGACGTTTCGGAGGGGATAAAGGTTTGTATCTCAAAATATCACCGAATTAACAGCAAATCGATGCCGACCGGAGCAAAGCTGACCGGTACATATTTTAATTCGTCTTTAGCAAAGTCTGAGGCGTTGATTAGGGGATATGTTGAGGCAATTACTTTGTCACACAAAGGGAATGTTGCCGAGGGGAGTGCGGAAAATCTTTTCATGGTAAAAAACGGAAAGCTGATAACTCCTCCTCTTTCTGATGATATCTTGCCGGGTATTACCAGAAAAGCAATAATGCTATTAGCAAAAAAAGAGCTTAAAATCGATACGATTGAAAAGTCTTTTAAGCCGGCTGCGTTATTTAAGGCGGATGAACTCTTCTTTTGCGGTACCGGTGTACAGATTTCTCCAATTGCTCAGGTAGAAAAGAAGAAGATTGGCAATGGTAAGGTTGGTCCAATAACGCAAAAACTTCAAGATTTATATTTTAAGGCAGTTCGCGGAGAAAACCCCAAATACTCTTCCTGGCTAACTCCGGTTGAATAATGATAAAAGGAATTGGCGTAGACATTGTTGAGATTTCCCGTATTAAAGATGCTGTCAAAAAATACGGCGATCGCTTTCTCGAGAAAATCTTTACTGATAAAGAGCTAGAATATTGCCAGGCTCACAAGGCCATTAGGTTCCCAGAGTTAGCTGTCCGTTTTGCGGCAAAGGAAGCTTATTCTAAGGCCAATGGCTCTGGAATTGTAGCAGATTTATCCTGGAAAAATATAGAAATCATTAATGATGAAAAGGGAAAACCCCATATATCTTTAAATGGAAAACTGGCAAAGAATGTGCAGGTCAGCCTCTCCCACGAACTAAACTCCGCGATTGCTTTTGTGGTTATTAATTAGAATTTCAGACAAATAACCAGTTGTAACCCCCCTTAATTCTATATATAATAGAAACAATATTAGAATAACAAGGGGGTACTATGAACGAACAAAAAAAGAAAATTCTAGTTGTTGACGACCAGCCGGGAAACAGGAAACTTTTAAATGATCTTCTGAAATTTAAAGGCTATGATATTATCGAGGCTTCAGACGGAAAGGAGGCCCTTAAAAACGCCGAGAAGCACCCGGATCTAATTTTGCTTGATATAAATATGCCCGATATTAGCGGGTATGAAGTTGCAAAACAGCTGAAAAGCAAAGACAGCACAAAAAACATCCCTTTTATTATGCTAACTGCTCAGGAAGACAAGCAATCTGTTGACGCCGCTTTTGCTGCAGGCGCGGTTGACTATATCGTTAAACCTTTTCAACCGGCGAATCTGCTTCAAAAAATCATAAAAGCGCTCGGTTAAAAAATTGCAAAAGAAAGATATAATTAAACTAATTCCAGAGCGAACAAGAGCAGCCCATAAGGGTGATTGCGGAGATATTTTGATAGTTGCCGGATCTCCCGGCATGACCGGTGCAGCAGTATTGTCCGCCCGGGGTGCTTTGAGGTCGGGTTCTGGGTTAGTTAAACTGGCTGTTCCAAAATCACTGCTAAATTATGTTGATTCAATGACCCCTGAAGTAATAACCTATGGAC